>NZ_WBKM01000365.1 GCF_015714725.1 Nostoc sp. WHI | reverse complement strand
GGGGAGCAGGGAGCAGGGGGACAAGGGGGACAAGGGAGAATAACTAATGCCCACTTGCCCTGAGCGAAGTCGAAGGGATGCCCACTTGCCCTGAGCGAAGTCGAAGGGATGCCCATTACTGAGCAGGTCTAAGTCTATCCCGCCAGGATGGTTGTGATGATGAAGAACCTGAAGAACCGGAATTATTTGCGGGAGGAGAAGAGCGCCGACTTCTTCGAGGCGGGGGAGAATCAGATTCTACTCTTCGAGAGCGCCGCCGTGGACGAGATGATTCTGAAGAAGAGTTGCTGGATTGTTCGGTGCGATCGCGCCTTCTCCGTCTTCGGGTATAGTTTTCTGGTTGCTGTTCTTCTTGAGAATATCTTCTTCTCCGTCTCCTAGATGAACCGCTATCCTCAGAATTTCTAACACTTTCTGAGTCATTATCAGAAGAGATAGAACGATTCAGCACTTGTTTAGGCTTAATAGACTGGGCTTTAATGGTGCCTTTGCGACCTTCTAACTTGGGTCGTTTGGGAAACTTTTCTACAGGCATCCCCTGTACCGCTTTTTCCATAAACTCGTGCCAGGTGTAAGCGGCACTGCTACTGCTGCCGTCTGTGGGGCGGTTATCATCGTTACCTAGCCAAACCCCTGTCACCATCTGGGGAATGTAGCCAATAAACCACAAATCGCGGGCTTTGTCGGAGGTGCCGGTTTTGCCGGCAACTTGTCTATTACCTAATTGAGCAGCAGCACCAGTCCCCCCTTCAACAACGTTGCGTAGCATCCAAGTCATGATGGCGGCACTGTCAGCGTCAAGGACACGTTTAGACTTGAATTTAGCTGACCAGATTACCTTACCTTGGCGGTTGATGATGCGGCGAATACCATAAGGCTCTCTGTGCAATCCAAGAGTAGCAAAGCTGCCGTAAGCGCTGGTCAATTCTAGAAGATTTACTTCATTTGAGCCGAGAGCTAAAGAATAGGTGGGTTTGAGTTGAGATTTTATCCCCATTTCATGGGCAAGTTTAATCGTTGGCTTAAATCCCACATCAATCAACACCTTCACCGCAATAACATTAACAGAGCGGGTGAGGGCATCTCGGATGTTCATTGAACCCCGGAAATTTTCACTATAATTTTTCGGTTCGTAGCCATCTACCACAAAGGGTGCATCTTGGTAACTATCGTAGGGGCTTTTACCGCTAGCGATCGCAGTGGCATATACAAATCCTTTAAATGTCGATCCTGGCTGCCTCTGTGCCTGGGTAACGCGATTAAATTGATTTTTACCAAAGTCTTTTCCCCCAACCATTGCTTTAACTTCACCACTGCGGGGGTCAACAGCGACTAAAGCTGCTTGCTTAAAGTTTTCCCAGCGTCCTTGATTTCGCAGTGTTTTAGCTACAGCCTCTTCTGCCACCTTCTGCCAAGTTGGATTCAGCGTGGTTTCCACTACTAAACCCCCACTTGCTAGCACATCAGAGGAAACGTACTTCGGTAATTCCTTCTGGACGTAGCTGGTAAAGTAAGGTGATTGTACTTGCATTCGCTTCGGTAAACTGCTTTTAAGCGTTAGCGGTTCTTGGATTGCTGCCTGCCTTTGCTCCGGTGTAATTACTTTATCTTCTTGCATCCGTTGCAATACTAAGTCCCGCCGCCGTTTGGCAGCTGCTGGATTCTTGTCTGGGGCGTATAAGCTGGGGGCGGGAGCTAATCCGGCAATCGTTGCCATTTCTGCTAGGGAAAGTTGATTTGGCGATTTACTAAAATATACCCAGGCTGCATCTGCAACACCATAAGCTCCGGCTCCCAAATAAACCAGATTCAGATAACGCTCTAGAATCTGATCTTTGGTTAATTCTGACTCAATTTTTTGGGCGAGGCGGACTTCCTTGAGTTTGCGCCAAACTGTCTGCTCTTGTTTCAAAAAGAGAATCCGCGCTAGCTGTTGGGTGATGGTACTACCACCTTCTACCACACCTTGCGATCGCAAATTATTTAAACTCGCTCTGGCAATCCCTTGAAGATCAACTCCGTTGTGTTGCTGAAATCTTCTATCTTCTGAGGCTATGAAAGCTTTTTTTAAATTATCTGGTATTTGCTCCAGCTTTAACTGTTCTCTGGTTGCTTCACCTTGTTGTTGTAATATGGTGCCATCAGCAGCTTTGATAGTCAGTGTTTGCTCTCTAACCACGGCTTTGAGATCAGCTTTATCTGGCAAAGTGCGATCTATTAAACCGATGCCGTAGATCAAACCAACTATCCCACCACCTACACCTACACCTAAGCTTGCCCAAAACCATATACGACGATAGAGTGGTTTATTCTTTTTTGCCAGATTGGTCGTCATCCTAGATGGTAAGATTTTCATTTTACTTAGTAGCTGCCTCGCCTATGCCAGAAGTGGTGGTGGTAAGCTGTCATTTGTAGATTCCTTGTGTTGATGATGATTACCAGACGGCAATCGCAGTTTATCCTTGTCAGAGTACTCAAATTAGTTGGTCTTCGCTTGAACCAGGCGGTAAGCTTTCCCACGTCGGCTTATCACTCAAAGTAGTAACTACATAACCACTATCAGTAAGCTTTGGGGTTATAGCACCACCTTGGTGTTAGTATAGTATCCTATAAATAATTAACTGAATTCACCATAGAATAATGTTTTTTAGATTAAGTGAATTTAGTTTTGTAAAAATACTGCAATTTTGATAACTATTCGGAATATAAAGACTATTGACATTATCTGAAACCGATGCGGCGAAGTATCCATAAAAATAGCCTGAAAACGGCTTGCTTAACCGAAGTGAGATGCCTGCCTTGAAAAGTTCAGATTGCCCCAAGCCGACGCTCCGAGTTTTCCCTAAGGCAGATGTAGCTTCAGAAAAGCTTGCAAAAAGTGCCCTTGCCCTTGGTAGTAATATAGGCGATTCACGGACAATTTTAGAAGCAGCTATAGAAACTTTAGCCCAAACGTCAGGCATTTTCTTAGAAACCAGATCCAGTTGGTATCGAACTAAAGCTGTAGGCCCACCGCAGCCAGATTACTTGAATGGCTGCGTCATCTTGCAAGTGGAAATACTACCCCAGCAGTTATTAGAAGCTTTATTAGAAATTGAACAGCAATTTGGGCGTGTTCGTCAAGAACCCTGGGGGCCGCGAACCCTGGATTTAGATTTGTTATTATATGATGACTTGATATTGGATACACCAAACCTCCAGATTCCCCATCCCCGAATGCTTGAGCGGGCTTTTGTGTTAGTACCACTGGCAGAAATTGCCCCAGATTGGGTAGAACCAGTTTCTAGGTGTGTTATTAAAGAACTGCTCAAAGAGGTAGACTGTTCTGATGTACATTTATTGATGGGCAATTAAAACTACCATCCTTAAATGCAGAAGAACGTTGAGTTCACCTCTGTAGTTACAGATAGTCAGATATTACTATGCCATTAGGTAGAGAATTACCACAGCTGCTAAAACAACGCTTGTTTTATAAAGGACGCAAGTTTGATTTTGAAGTTAATCGCTTGCGTTTGCCTAATAAAGCAGAAGGAGAATGGGAGTGTATTCGTCACCCTGGTGGTGCTTTAGCTGTACCAGTAACGCCAGATGGGAAACTTGTACTCGTGCGCCAGTATCGTTTTGCAGTTCAGGGACGCCTATTAGAATTTCCGGCGGGAACTGTGGAACCAAATGAAGACCCCCTAGAAACGATACAACGTGAGATTCAAGAAGAAACTGGCTATAGCGCCCAAAAATGGCACAAATTAGGCGAGTTTTTCCTAGCTCCGGGCTATTCTGATGAGATTATCTATGCTTTTCTCGCTCAAGATTTGTCAAAGCTGGAGACACCACCAGCCCAAGATGGAGACGAGGATATCGAAACTGTATTTATGACTCCCGAAGAACTGGAGAAAGCTATTCTTGAGGGAGAGCCAGTAGATGCTAAATCAATTTCTAGCTTTTTTCTAGCGCGTCCGTTTTTAGTTTAATCGCAATATGCTGCTAGAGTTAGCGATGCCTAGATTGGGCTACGCCTACGCAGATACCTACTTGCACGCTCTTTGAGTCGATACGTCAAACATCCCCCATTATCGACTCATACCTGGTAGTTACACCAAGCCTAATACCAAATCTCCAATAGAGACGCGATTAATAGCGTCTCTATTGGAGGTAAAAAGGCTTTTTATAGGGCTTGTACACTATAAAAACTATACCTCACTAACTTGCAACCTCCTGTTTGTGATCCTGCATAGAATAATCCCTTTGTTTAGCAAAAGGCTCAATTATTTTAAGTAGCCGTACAGAATTAATTACATCATGTCATTCGCTCGTAATAGCTGTGATATTTTTGTTTATTTACTTATTTTGTGCATCTTGATACAGAATTTTTACCAACAATAAGTTCTTCAGCAGATATAGACTTAATATTATTAATATCATCCCTAAGATGGTATTTTGTTGTTACTATTTGTAGTAAATAATTACTTTAGATATTTGTTTTTCAGAGGCAGTAGTAAAAACAGAAATATACAAAAAACTCCATATTTTATTTTTACTCCAAGGTGCGATCGCACCTTGGCTGATGCCGCTAGGCAGAGTCAAATATTTTTCTCAGCGCCGTTTTAACTGCTTTCTTATGATTCACATAACAAATTTGTCATTAGTCCTTTGTAAATCCGAGTGAGCAGAAATTGCAAAAATCCTAATTTTAAACTTTTGACACCAAAAATAACAGGCGATCGCTACGTCCTTTGCTGATAAAATAAGCCTATTTTATAATCTGGAAGTTAACTTGATTGCTGATGACAAATAATTAATTTTAGTCATTGAGGTTGATTTAAACCTAACAAAGTATTCACGCTGCCTTATTTTTGATGCATTCAGATGTTTAGCAAGATATGTATGAATGTTGTCCTGTAAAAATCAACGGTCGTTAGGTGCAAGAAACATAGAAATCGCAGGTGTATACAGTAAATTACTGAGGAAGACACGATGTCACAGAGTCCAGGGTTATATATTTTACTGGTCAGTGTTCATGGCTTAATTAGGGGACATAATCTGGAGTTAGGAAGAGATGCTGATACAGGTGGACAAACCAAATATGTAGTCGAACTTGCCTGTACATTAGCCAAAAACCCACAAGTAGAGCGAGTTGATTTAGTAACTCGTTTGGTAAACGATCCAAAAATCAGCCAAGACTACGCTCAACCGATAGAAATTCTCACAGACAAAGCTCAAATTATTCGCCTTCCCTGCGGCCCACGTCGCTACCTTCGCAAAGAAGTTCTCTGGTCGTATTTAGATACCTTTGCAGATGAATTGCTCAGATACATTCGCAAAGTTGGAAAAATCCCAAATGTTATTCACACACATTACGCCGACGCTGGATATGTAGGCTGTCAGGTCGCTGGCTGGTTAGGAACGCCCCTTGTGCATACTGGTCACTCCCTCGGACGCATTAAGCAGCAACGATTACTAGAACAGGGAACTAAACTGGAAGTTATTGAAGATCACTTTCGCATTAGTACACGAATTGATGCTGAAGAAACCACACTTGCTAGTGCAGCACTAGTCATTGCTAGTACTTATCAAGAAGTTGAACAGCAGTACAGCGTTTATGACCGATATCAACCTGAACGGATGGTAGTGATTCCTCCTGGTGTTACTCTAGAGCATTTTTACCCAGCACCAAAGGATTGGCAGAATCCACCCATTTACCAGCAATTGCAACGGTTTCTTAAAGATCCTCAAAAGCCAATAATTATGGCGATTTCTCGCCCGGCTTTTCGTAAAAATGTGAGTAGTCTGATTAAAGCTTATGGCGAAGATCCTGAACTACGTAACCTGGCAAACCTGGTACTTGTGCTGGGAAAACGAGAAGACATCATGACGATGGAATCGGGGCCACGCCAGGTATTTATAGAAATCTTGCAATTAATTGATCGCTATGACCTTTATGGTTACATTGCCTATCCCAAACATCATAACTCTGAAGATGTGCCTGACTTATATCGGCTGACAGCTAAAACACGAGGAGTTTTCATCAATCCAGCGCTCACAGAGCCATTTGGACTGACCTTGATTGAGGCTGCGGCATCTGGTGTACCAATCATTGCTACATCTGACGGCGGCCCACAAGATATCATATCAGCTTGTAAGAATGGTTTGCTGATTGATCCTTTAAACATTAAACAAATCCAGGATGCACTGCGAACGGCTTTGACAGATGCCGAACAATGGCAAAGCTGGTCTCGCAATGGCATGGTTAACGTCTGCCAACATTTCTCTTGGGATAGTCATGTCGAGCAGTATCTAAAGAAAGTGCGCCTATTTCCAAAACGACGAGTTCAATCTTTCCTTAGTCCTCTGCGCGAATCTCCAGCAGTCGAACATCCAGACTGGAATGTGCCTGATACTAACCGCCTGCCAACAGCCGATCGCTTCCTCGTAGCTGAAATTGATAACACATTATTGGGGAACCAAGAAGCACTGCACAAGTTGATTCAGCGCATCCATAACGAAGGACACACAACCGGAGTTGGCATTGCCACAGGTCGAAGCCTGAAAAGTACCTTGAGTATGTTGGAAGAATGGCGTTTCCCGATGCCAGACTTGCTAATTACATCAACAGGCAGTGAAATTTATTATGGGCCTCACATAGTAACAGACACGAGTTGGCAAAGACACATTAAAGCTAATTGGCAACCTGAAGCAATTCGGGAAGCGATGAAGGATATACCTGGAGTTGAATTGCAGCCACCAGAGACTCAAGGCAAGTTTAAGATCAGCTACTTTGTTGATACAGACAAATCGCCTAGCTACCCGGAAATCATCCGCCATCTGCGTCAGCAGCAGCTAGCCGTCAAAGGAATTTACTGCCATAGTAGGTATCTCGATTTAGTGCCTATCCGGGCTTCTAAGGGAGATGCCATTCGTTATGTTGCTTTGAAATGGGGATTACCTGTGAAACGGTTCTTAGTGGCAGGGGCATCAGGTAATGATGAATCAATGCTGGCTGGCAATACACTGGCAGTTGTAGTTGGAAATTACAGTGAAGAAATTGAAAAGTTTCGGGACTGTCCACAGATTTACTTTGCTCAAGGACAATATGCCTGGGGAATTTTGGAAGCGTTAGATCACTACGACTTTTTTGGTAATCTATCTCAAGCTCAGTCTGAGATGTTGGCAGTCTGATGTACCTGTTAAGTAGGTAGACAAAATTAATTGCACAATGTCATTGCGAATGAAGTAAAGCGGAATGTTCGCGTAGCGCGTTGCCCTGAGCTTGCCGTTCGCGGAGCGTCTCGTAGAGAAGGGTCTCTAAGAGTTGCAATCGCAGGCGTTTGGGATTGCGTCGGAAGCCTTGCAATGACCTTATAATATGTAATTAATTCTGCACAGGTACTTAGCTATCTTATTCAATGTCATAAGCTGTTGGGATGAATCAAAGCAGTGCGTAAGCGCCACCGATATATTGACGCTTACACTCAGCAAATTTGGGATTTAGCCCCTTAAATTGACATATTTCGGTTAGGCAGTGCACACCATACAAATCTTTTAACGATAATTTGTAAATTGCAAAGCCACCGGGTAGTCTTCTTGTTTCAACCGCTGCATGACAACTTGCAAGTCATCTTTAGATTTGGCAGAAACCCGCACTGCATCACCTTGAATTGAGGCTTGTACCTTTTTGAATTCGTCACGAATTAACTTAGAAATTTGTTTGGCGATTTCCTGACTGATGCCTTTTTTGAGTTTGATTTCTTGACGCACGCGATTACCACTGGCTGATTCAACCTTGCCAAAATCAAAGATTTTCTGGGAGAGGTTGCGCTTGCCAGCTTTTTCCCGCAGGATGTCGTGTAAAGAATTTAGGGTAAACTCGCTGTCAGTGCTGACATTAATGCTTTGTTCGACTAACTCGAAAGTAGTTTGAGTATCTTTGAGATCATAACGACCTTTGATGTCTCGTACAACTTGATCGACAGTATTAACCAATTCTTGTTGGTCAAAGTCGCTTACAATGTCAAAGGAAAAAGTAGAAGCCATAAAAGAAATATTTGAGATTTTGGATTTTAGATTGGGAATTAAGGATTAGGGATTGGGTATTAAGAAAACTTTTTCTCCTAACTACTCAACGCCTTTAAAAACCGTTGCAAACCCTTAAACACATTGGGCTTTCTCGCAGGTGTCGCATCTGTTTTTGTTTGCGGTTGTCCTTTTAAAAAGATAAGATCCAACTCATCACCTGATGGTTTTGTAGGTAATTCGGCAATTCTTTGATATTCGCCGCCTGTTTCCAGCCAAACTTCCCACTGTCCTGGGTAGCAGCGATATAGAGCGCTTTGATCGTCTACAGGGCGCAGATAATAGCAGGATTCAATAGTACTGATGAAACGATCGCGGATTTTTCTAGCTGTATAACCAATGCCCACGACTCCAGAATCTTCTAGGCGAGGATTTAACAAGATTAAAGGGCGATCGCCTATTACTTCACACAGCTTTTCTAATTGCGTCACTTCTACGGAAGTGGGGGCAATGAACAAGAAAATTTCATCCTCTGGCTGAATTTTTGTCTGCAAGGAAGCAGCCCTTCCCGTGCCAATATCGGAAATTTGAAATGGTGCATCGGCCCAATCGCGTCTGGCTAGGGCAGCAGCACCAGCGTCAGCAAAGAAAATCTTCAACCGGGAATCATATTCTGTAAACAGTGGCAGAAATTGTTCCGCCACCGGCATAAACTTGAGTTCTGGGAACAGGAACTCAACTTGTAAGCGAGTACAGCCATCTGCAAGGGCAGCTTGGGTAGCTACACGAGATTGGGCGATCGCATCTTCAAGACTGTTGGGAAGTTCACTCATACTTTATTATCAGATTTCGCGGAAAACCCCATCCGTCTACACGGTGGGGATGGATTAGCTAATGCGGAGCGGAGCGTAGTAGACAATCATTCTTTGCCGCCTGACTGTCCTTTAATATAATCCTTAACTATTTCCAACGGCGCTCCACCACATGAAACCACGCATTTAGAATCATGCCATAGTTTAACTTTTTCGCCCCAGTAAAACTTGCCTATTTCTGATTTGTACTGTTGTCTTAAAATCCTGCTAGAAGCAGACTTAAGCGAAGCCATTAAATCAGAAATATTGTTGTCTGGGTGTAGATTTACAAGCAAATGCACATGATCTGGTTCTCCATTAAATTCTTCAAGGATACACTGATTGGCGGTCAATACCCGCACAAAAATAGGCTCCATATCTGCAAGCATCACACTCGTAAAAACTGACCTACGAAACTTAGTTATGAAAACCATGTGTAGATGAATGTCAAAAACTACGTGCGCTCCTTTCCTTAAACTATCTCTACTCACTTCGAGTCAACCCTAGAATCTATGATATAGTATTGAGAGTAACACAATCACACCATTCGACTGATGTTATATGGCTGCCAACAAATACTATTAAACCCCGACAATGCTCTAAAAGCAATTTTAGAGTTTTTGTGTGGTGAAGCAACAAAACTCTCTAATTGCGGAACGTACTATGCACGCCAGCTTTACTTCAAGACGGGTCTAATCCCTAGCAAGTTTGATTTAAATAATGAACTGTCTGACAACATTCATTTTGCGGCAATGTACTCCCAAGCAGCCCAACAATGCTTGATGCAAGTGCAAGAGTCATTTAAGTCATTCGTGGGTCTACTTAAAGGAATAAAAAATGGAACTGTAACGCAAAAACCAAAGCTTCCAGGATATCGAGATAGCGGATTAAGCTTGGTAACATATCCGGCTCAAGCCATAAAACTGAAACCACAAGGTTTACGTTTCCCTTTGGGTAGCAAAGTTAAAGCATGGTTTGAAATAGCCGAATTCTACTTGCCTATGCCATCTAACCTTGACCACAAGCAAATTAGAGAGTATCGAATTCTCCCTAGAAATGGTGAATTCTATTTAGAGCTTGTTTACAAACTTTCAACCATTCAATCTGATGTAGATTTCAATAAAGTCATTGGCATAGATCCAGGACTCAATAACTGGCTAACAATAGTTAGCAATGTTGGCACATCTTTGATTGTTGATGGCTTGCACCTCAAAAGTTTGAACCAGTGGTATAACAAACGAGTGTCTGTCCTTAAAGAGAATCAACCACAAGGATTCTGGAGTAAACAATTAGCTCTGATCACCGAGAAACGCAACAGGCAAGTTAGGGATGCGGTCAATAAAGCTGCTCGATTGATTTTAAATCACTGCCTTGAAAACAAAATAGGGACAATTGTTTTTGGATGGAATGAAGGTCAGCGCCAAAATATTAATCTTGGCAGCAAGACCAATCAAAAGTTTGTGCAAATTCCTACTGCCAGATTGAAAGACAGGATTGCTCAACTCTGTCAACAATACGGATTAAGGTTTGAGGAAACTGAAGAAAGCTACACGAGTAAAGCGAGTTTTTTAGACTCTGATTTGCTACCTACATTCGGCGAAAAACCTGAAGGGTGGCAAGAGTCTGGTAAGCGAGTTAAGCGTGGTTTGTACCGTTCGGCAAATGGTACAAAAATAAATGCTGATGCTAACGGTGCAGCAAATATTTTAAGAAAAGTAGCGGTGAAGCTTGGGCTAGACCTAAGTAGAATCAGTAGCGGCGATTTGATAGCGCCTTTAAGAATCCGGTTCTGGATTTCTTAAGAATCCCCATCCGCCGTTAGCGGTGGGGAGTATCAAGTCGCTTTAGCATTACTTCCATTGTTTCAGTATTAGCTCTGATTTTGGCGTTGCTAATGCGTCTTTTCGCTTTGCTACACTCGCAAGGACAATGTATTTGTTTGCGTAAGTCCTGGATAAATCTCGTACAAAGCATGTAATATCAAGTTCGGCAAATCACTTACGATATGTCATTGCGAATGTAACGTACTCCTAGGTCGAAGCAAGCTACGCGCTTGCGTCTCGTAGAGAAGTGGAATGAAGCAATCGCAAGGCTTTGGGATTGCCGCGCGACCCTCGCAATGACATAAGTATTAAGCCGGACATGATATAACTGGGGATTATAACCTAGCAGCACATAAAGCAGCACCAATTAGCCCTACTTGTGGATTGAGGATAACATACACGGGTATCTCTTCGAGGAGGGGGCGCATCCTGCCTTTTTGGGTGAAACTTAACAAGAAACCGCTATTTTGGATTAAGGGCAGAATTTTGGGGGCAATTCCACCAGCGATGTATAAGCCACCGTAAGGTAGAAGTTTGAGGGCGAGATTCCCGGCTTCTGCACCATAAGCGTCTATAAATAATTGCAAGGTTTGTTCCGAAAGGCGATCGCGTTTTTGTACTGCGGCTGTACCAATGGCAGCACCAGGATCGACGCTTTTCTCTTCCTGTCCCGCTTCTTGTTCCCAAGTTCTAATTATTTGGGCGATGTCTGGTGATTCGGTGGCAACTTTGCGATCGCGCAAAAATTGATAAATTGCCACAATTCCCTGTCCAGAAACTACCCGTTCCACAGAAACGCGCTGGATATCATGTTTATCCAACAGGTATTTCAACAACTGAAACTCTAACTCTTTCCGGGGAGCAAAGTCAGCGTGTCCACCTTCTGAGGGAAAGACTTGATACTGGTGTCCTTGCTTAATTAAAAATCCTTGTCCTAAGCCAGTCCCAGCGCCAATAATCGCAATGGGGGCATCGGGTTGGCATTTGCCAGCTTGCAACGTCAGTAAGTCTTGTTTATGTAAACCTAAAATGCCATAGCCAACGGCAGCAAAGTCGTTAATCAAAGAAATTTGCGGGATACCTAATTCTTGTTGTAGACGTTCGGTATCCAGGAACCAAGCCAAATTAGTCAGCTTGGCAGTATTTTGCACCACTGGCCCAGCGATCGCAAAACAAGCCTTTTGTGGTATTTTCGTGTTGGCTTTGACCAAAAACTGCTGCACTATGGGTACTAAATCGGGATAATCGCCACTGTGGTAAGTTTCCTGATAAATAGTATCTGAACTTGGTGAGTTTGATGTTTCAACCAATCGCAGAATAGTTTTCGTACCGCCGATGTCTCCTGCAAGTAACAAAGTCATAGAACTTATTCGCGGATTAATTACTTTTTGTAGGATATACCCAACGTAGCCAAAGCCATAATTGCAAATCTCTATCAGAGATTCAAGCAAATCGAATAACTTCCTCTATGTGGGTTAAATGGGAAGTATCTCCCTTTAGTTCTAACAACCATTTTGGGTCTTCGCGCACGACTTTTACCAGAGAACATAGAGAAGCCTTAATTTCTGTTTTGGCAATTTCCCCTACTAACCCCATTGCTCCCCCCAACACAGATGCACCGTGTGCTACTAGCAGGATATCCTGTGGAAAGAATTCAGTAGCTAAACATCTTGCAGTTTGCCCAGAACGTTCTCGCACTTTTTCGTGAGTTTCAGGGTATTTGGCGGCGATGCGCGAAGTATAGCCGATGTCAATTCTGGGGAATAACTCTGCTAATGCTGGAGTTGAGAGTCTTTCGGGTTCTTCTGTCATCCAAGCTGGATTTAGCCATTCACTCAAGCCTGTTTCCAATTTGATCGGTAAATCCATAACTTCTGCCACTGCGTTTGCCGTTTGTACGGTTCTCAAAAATGGGGAGGCGAAAATATGGGAAATTTTTTCTGCTTTCAATCGTTTAGCTAACTGTTGCGCCTGCACGAAACCATCGTCAGACAAGGGTGGATCGTAGCGTCGTTCGGCGGTGAGAAACCAATCGGGGTTTACGAAGTCGAGGCGGTTGGCGTGTCTTGCGATCCAGACTATTTGACTCATGGGTTTAATTATTCCGGTGAATAGAATTCGCCGCTAAACAAATATAGATATCTGCAAGGAGGGCTGCAAATATTAATATATGACAAAAATCGTAATATTATTTAATAATACTAATGATTAGGAAAACTTATTAGTGCTGTCAATGTAGTTTTATTTAAAGCCTTTTTAGCCAAGTCTCTAAAGCAATATCGACTAAAAGCTCTAGACAATTGGTTTCCTCATGATACTTTTATTCATATTGATCAGTAGCCGTACTTAAATTAGACATAAAATGTAATTACGAGCGGAACGGAGTGAAGCTTACTCCTATAGAGAAGCTGCGCGGAGAGTGTCGTAGAGAATTAATCTCAAAGCCTCTATTTTACGTGTTTAAATTAAACCTACTTAGTATCTGCAAAATCGTTAATTTAATAATTAACTAGAAAATACATAAATATTTTAATAGTTTAGATAAAACTTAAATATTCATGTTATTTTATTTAAAATAAATAGACTTTTTATAAAAATTTTCGTTTATTCATATCTTATAAGTAAACATGGAAAACCAATACTTGCTAAACTTAATTAACATTACTATCAGTGCAAGTGTAACATCGGGAATATTTTTGTTTTTTAAAATAAACAATTCAGTAAAATATGATTAGCAACACGACTTTATTCAAAGTTTATTTGTATTTTTATATGTTATGCTTCTTCTTCTAGCATCAATTATTACAGTCTTTCTTTTTATGCATCCAATAATTAATTTATTTAAACAGTCCTTTTTAAACTTTCAGTTTTATCGGCAAGAATTAAGTACAGGAATTTTAGTACTAAGAATTAACAGTATTTTGTTTGGTTATAAAGCTTACAGTTAATTGAAGATTACTAACTAAATCGGGGACTGGTAATATTTCTTGTTCTTCTTGTAAAAGTTCTGGTTGCTGCTTTGGTGGATAGACTAAAACAGAACGCTCATCTGGATCAATCAGCCAACCAAAGCGAGTACCATATTTTAAACAATGCAAAATATTTCCGGTTACTTTAGTCTGGCTTTGATCTGGCGAAAGAATCTCAATCGTCCAATCTGGATATGCCTTAAAAACATTTGACACATCTCCACGTTCATCTAGGGGAATCCGTTCCCAAGCAAATACAGCTACATCAGGGACAATTGAACGCCCACCAAAAGTACATCGCAATTCGGGGAAAGCTAGGGCAATTTTTCGACTTTCAACTACTTCATTTATACCTGTGACTAACTTACCTTGTAATTTGCTATGTTTTCCTTGAGGTATTGGCTTTTGAATAATTTGACCGTTGATGTATTCTAAGCTAGGTTTTGTTTCTGGTAGTTTCAAAAACTCCTCCAAAGTCAGAGATTTAGTTGGGGATTTTACCATCTGCTTCTTGTATTTTAGTACAGCACAAGTAGTCTGCTCTCTAGGGTAAGACTTATAAAGAATATAAATTAAAAATTTGGTATTGCTAAATTAAGGTATGAAATTTAAAAATTCCGCTTATGAGGAGTTCGTGAGGTTTTCTAAAGCGTCTGCTCTGCTCTCAATTGAATATCTTAACAATCAAGAGCAGAGCATACGCGTTTACGCTTTTAACAAATAGATCAAGTCGAGCTTGGGGACGCCTACCTAGATCTAACGGCTAAACCAATGAAGTTACCTTTAGGTACATCGGCGATTTTAGTTGCAGAGCCAGTAGATAGGTCAATAGTGTAAAGAACTGAACCAGATAGTGCATAGGCAGTATTTTTGCCTTGTGCATCTGTAAAGATGTCAAACCCGCTTGTGGGTGCAAAGTTAACACCAAGCTTGCCGATAGTGTTGAGAGTACCACTATTGGGTGGGCTTTGCAGTACTAACACATCAAGATCGTAATCAATGCCATAAAGTTGAGTTGATGTGGCTCCAGCAACCGAATTTATGTAAGCGGCACCGGTAACGTTGGAGTCAACTGCGGCGTTGACATCACCACTAGCATAGGCTAGGGATGTATCGACAAGAACTGCACCAGTATCTGCATTGGTACGAAGATTTTGGTCATTGCTACCTACTATCCGTAAGCGGTCTACTACGGGATTGAAGTCAAACCCTGACTGAAATCCTCCATTAAAACTGCTAGATAGTAGGCTCACAAAGGTCGCTTGACCAGTTCTAGGGTTGAGCGTGTATACCTTGTCAGTATCGGTGACACCATAAAGCAAACCGTTTGCTGGACGGAAGTCAATACCTTGTAAGTTGCCGTCAATTCCTTTGACTTGAATTGCGAAAGCAAATCCACTTGGATCTATATTTACAAGAGTATTATTTGAGGTTAGGCCAATGAATCTTAAAGGAGACCATTTGCCTGTAACATTGATTTGAAGGATCTCAGTTGATTTAGTGTTCCCAACGTCAGCTGAAATTTTGTTAGCACTCAAGCCAAGACTTGCAGTAACTACAGCAACTACAATGGCAATTTTACGTGTAATAAAACCTTTCATCCTACACTCCAAGATAAAGTTTTCTGAATTTTGATTCGGCAAGTATCTACCCATTATTAAAAGTATTAATGGTTAAAGCTTACTGATAACTATAGATTACACTTAAATCCTTTTTGACAGGTTAAGAAACCATTAACTTTGCTAATTTCAATATGTAGTTACACTGTAAATAGCTTAGTGTGTGACTATCAAATTTAATGTTGTAGTGAGTCACTACTGCGCGGCTTGAAGAACGGCTTTACAAAGTCCAATTGTCCAAAACTAAATTTGGTACTTGACAAAAGTCTCGGTTGTTCTGTGTAACCAAAATTCCATTTACTGAGAGAGCGATGGCAGCAATCCGTAAATCCTGCCGACCAACTTTAATCTTTTGATAGAGTAGATTTGTAAGGATTCAGGTCTAATATTGAGTAAGCAGAGACGGGCGAGATTGGTAATTAAGAGAATCAGCCAGTAGTGCCTGTACAAAAAAATTAATCACAGAGCGACCTTGACGGCGACAAGTCTGCACCACCGTCAACAAATTAGCAGTGTGTTGAAACCGCTTCATTGAACGGGAACCACCACTAACCTTACGTTTTGTCACAGCCAAACGCAGCGATCGTTCAGCCTGATTATTATTTTGTTCCAGTTTTTTGTTCGATAAAAAAAGGGCTATTTCTAGGCTGACTAGTTCTAATACTTGACTCCGAACTGTTTTTTCTATGCCTTCAAGGTCTGTCAGCTTACTTTTGTCTGCTTCTTCATACAGCAGTGTTGACAATTCTTGTAAGCAGGCTTTGATTCGTTCTTGTTTATCTTGGTTCATGGTGAGTCATGCACACTGTTTTATCTGTTGTTATATTCTCCCAGAAATTGTATATCTTCCAAAAGTGGATGCTCCCTCTGCTTGTACCTCCCAAGTTTTCATTTAATTAATCATCCTAAATAAGCTTTTTTAACTCGCTCATCACTAATTAATTCGGATGCTGCACCTGTTAAGGTAATAGAACCAGCTTCTAAAACATAACCGCGATCGGCAATTTGCAGAGCAAGCTTGGCGTTTTGTTCAACTAACAGAATAGTCACCCCTGTAGCACGGAGATTTTCAATAATTGAGAAAATCTCCCGGACGATCGCAGGTGCTAAACCCAAGCTAGGCTCATCTAAAAGTAACAGTTGTGGTTTACTCATGACAGCGCGAGCGATCGCTAACATTTGTTGTTCACCACCACTGAGGGTTCCTGCTAATTGATTGCGTCTTTGTGATAAACGTGGAAATAGCTCAAATTGGCGCTGAATATCTGCTTTTATCTCGGCTTGATTAGAGCGAATATAAGCACCCAAAAGTAAATTATCAAATACTGTTTGCCGCGCTAATACTCTGCGCCCTTCTGGACAATGAGCGATACCAAGTTGTACAACCTCGTGAGCTTGGCGGCGGGTAATATTATGTCCATTATAGATAATCACGCCACTCTTGGGATTAACTATTTTAGATATAGCGCGGAGTGTTGTAGTTTTACCAGCACCATTAGCACCAATCAAAGTAACTACCTCGCCTTTTTGAATAATTAAATTAATCTTTTTAAGAGCTTGAATACCGCCATAACTTACATCAAGTTCTTGAACTTCTAAAATTGTAAAAGCTTGTTTATCTTCATATCGGCGTTCATCGGCGTTCATTTGTAGTTGATATCCAGAAATATTGACTTACATTAATATACAATTCCTAATATATGGCGTAGCCCGCACTTTTCTACGAGACGCTGCGCCTAGCTTGCTTCCACCAAGTGGTACGGCAAAGCTCAGTCACCGTCGTAGACATCGCTTCAATTTGAAATTAGCACTA
Source organism: Nostoc sp. WHI (assembly GCF_015714725.1). Taxonomy (GTDB): domain Bacteria; phylum Cyanobacteriota; class Cyanobacteriia; order Cyanobacteriales; family Nostocaceae; genus Nostoc. Next base: position 43,964 of record NZ_WBKM01000365.1, on the reverse strand, counting down.
GAATACTGTAATCCTTGTAGTGTATCCTTAAGTACTAATCTTTATATCAAACGTCCTGTGGCAAAAGCAGCAGATACAGGTGGTAAGCGACTGATTAGTTTAGCTCCTGATGCGTGGGTACAATGGGTTACACAGAATTCCGAAGTAGTAGCCAAAGAAATTCTCAACTCGGAGTTTCAGTGGATTAGCCGGGAAACAGATGTTTTAGTGAAGGCATACAGTGCCACCCACGGGGATTTTTTGGTGCTTAACGAACTACAGTTGCGTTATACAGCACATATGCCTCTACGCATGAGAGCTTATGCAGCACTAGCACAAGAGCGCTACCGACTGCCAACTTACCCAGTACTCGTTAACATCTTACCGCCGCCATCCACCTTAACTATTGTCAATAGTTACGAGCAAGAATTTTTGGGATTACGTGCTATCCAAGATTATCGCGTGATTAATTTGTGGGAAATCGATGCTGAGATTGTGTTTCAGCAACCATTGCCATCGTTGTTACCGTTTGTGCCAATCCTGCGAGGAGGAGGCGAGGCATCAGTTGTGCAACGCGCACTACAGATGCTACGAGCAGATGCACAGTTGAACCAATTAGAATCTTTGCTAGCATTTTTTGCTAGCTTTGTGTTAGACACGCCCTTAGTACAACAAATCATGAGGTGGGATATGGCAGTATTACGAGAATCGCCTTGGTATCAAGAAATTCTTGCTGAAGGAATTCAGCAAGGACTTCAGCAAGGTCTTCAGCAAGGACTTCAGCAAGGTGCAAGACAGGACTTAATCCGAATATTGCGAAGACGTTTTGGTGAAATTCCCCAAGAGTTAGAAGCGAGGCTTGAAGGTAAAAGTGTGGAACAATTAGAAAATTTAATGGATAGCGCGTTAGCGGAGCTTACCGGAGGTATCGCTGTGAATTCTTTAGAAGAATTTGTAAGTATTTTGTCTATTTGAGCAAACCACGTAGGCGCGGAGCGACTTGTCGCTAGACATCGCCTTTATTGCCTTTAGTGCAACAAATCATGAGGTGGGATATGGCAGTATTGCGAGAATCGCCTTGGTATCAAGAAATTCTTGCTGAAGGTTTTCAACAAGGTTTTCAACAAGGTTTTCAACAAGGTTTTCAACAAGGTCTTCAGCAAGGTTCAAGACAGTACTTAATCCGAATATTGCGAAGACGTTTTGGTGAAATTCCCCAAGAGTTTGAAGCGAGGCTTGAAGGTAAAAGTGTGGAACAATTAGAAAATTTAATGGATAGTGCGTTAGCGGAGCTTACCGGAGGTATCGCTGTCAATTCTTTAGAAGAATTTGTGAGTATTATGTCTACATAAATTCAATCATTTCCCAAATAAGCTTCAATTACAGCCGGGTCATTTCTGACTACAGATGGTTCACCCAATGCAATCAATTGACCAAAATCTAATACAGCAATGCGATCGCACAAACCCATAACCAATGGTACATGGTGTTCAATCAGGATGATTGTCAAATTGAAGTCATTGCGGAGACTGCGAATAAATGCACTAAGTTGCTGTTTTTCATTAGGGTTCATCCCCGCAGCTGGTTCATCAAGAAGTAAGATTTGCGGTTTTAATGCTAAAGCGCGGGCAATTTCCAAGCGACGTTGATCACCGTAGGCAAAGTTTTTAGCTTTTTCGTCAGCGCGATCGCTCAATCCCACCAAATCCAATAAATCTAAAGCTTTTTGCTTAGTTTTAAATTCTTCACTAGGCGCTGGTGGTAATCCCAAAACTCCTGTAATCATATTACTTTTAGTGTGTAAATGTCGGGCGATTATCACATTTTCTAACGCCGATAATTCCCCAAACAAGCGGATATTTTGGAAGGTACGGGCAATACCCAAAGCAGCAATTTGATGGGGACGCAGTTGGGAAATTTCTGCACCTTGATAGATTAATTTACCGCTAGAAGGTGGAATGAAGGCGGTAATCAAATTAAACAGTGTTGTTTTGCCAGCACCATTAGGGCCAATCAGTCCAAAAATCTCATATTTATTTACACTAAAAGATACATTATTTACCGCTACTAGACCACCAAAACGGCGAGTCAATGCTCTTGCTTCTAAGGCAATATTGCTGTTATCTGCTGGAATACTATGTGACATTTTTGCATATTATTATGAATAGTTCACTTTTGGATTTTGCGTTTTTTAAAAATATCTGGAGTAATTAGCCCTTGGGGGAAAAAGATTGTACCTATAACTATTAGTAAGCCAAAAATAATTAATCGGCCATCGCGCAAAAATTGTGCTAGCCAATTAGGTAAACCACCTGTGTCAGCTAGACTTCGCAGGATCTCTGGCAATGCAGTAAATGCCATACCTCCTATTACCGGACCTAAGAAAGTTCTCGAACCACCAATCAAGACAAAAGTTAAATATATAATACTAGCATCAAAAGTCCCTTGACGGGCATTCCAGGTATTAAGGAAGTGGGCGCTAATTGCACCTACAACCCCTGCAAGTATAGCCCCTAATGTAAATGCCAAAACTTTATAATAAGTGGGGTCAATTCCCATCGCACCCGCAGCTAATTCATCTTCGCGGATAGCGATAAAAGCCCTTCCGACGCGGATGCGTTCTAAACGATAAAGTAGCACCATACTAATTAATAGTAATGGCAAAGCAATCCACAAATATTCAATTTGTGTTTGGAAAGGTTGAGGAATACCAAAAATCCCTACAGCACCGCCTGTAATATCCAAATTCAGGGAGATGACGCGCAAAACTTCCACAAAAGCGATAGTAGCGATCGCTAAATAAATTCCTCGCAATCTCAACGCGGGAATTCCCACTACTACACCTAATAAACCACAAATTATACCAGCAATTAGCATTTCCAATAACAACAAAGGAATGGGAAACAGACTACTGCTAGATGTAAAAACTTTTGTGGATAAAATTGCTGCAATATATCCACCTAAAGCATAAAATCCCGGACTAGCTAAAGACAATTGCCCTGTCATTAGCGGTAAATAAAGCGATAACCCTAGTAACGCCCCCAATACCATAGAGATAATTAGAGAACCGTAAGTAGCGAAAAAATCAGCCATTTTAAAAGATTTTGATCAAGCTTAATCAAACTATCACTTTTATCAACTATTAAGCTGTTAATATTTGCTCTGCTGTCATCGCTAGTTCAGGAAAAGTTCGTGACACAATTCGTTCTGCATCTCTAAACTGTGTACGTTGGTATTTTCCCTCAGCATCTAATAGAAAAACAAATACAGCTGGAACTTTTGGGTTTCCCAAATACTCTCTAAGTCCAATTGCCAAATAATCTACAATCCAATATTCTGTAATACCTAAGCGTTGATATTCATCCAATTTATCAATGTAATCATCTTCCCAATTAGTTGATGTTACTTCTATAGCTAACTGGATTGGTTCTTCAAGTGCAGCATAAGCAGAACGATTTGAGCGCCATATATCTTTATCTATAACACTTACATCAGGCTTGCGCCCTTGCTCTGTGCCATCGGGAGTTATAGTTTTAAATACTGCTGTGTTATTAACTACATAATTCAGGTTGAATCGCCTAATTTCATCATTGAAACCAAACAATATAAAATTGGCGACATCATCATGATTTCTAGTTGCACGCACTTCTACAATTTCTCCATCTACAAGTTCATATAAACCTTCTTCTGGACACTGTTTTAAAAATTGCTCAAAGGTTAGTTTTTGTTTGGTGTATGTTTTCATGGCGCTACGTCTCTTTAAACTTTCTGAATAAACCGCCGTCCCAGTAAACCTTGGGGTCTAACTAATAACATGATAAACAAAATTCCAAAGGCTACTGCGTCTTTATATCCAGAGTATTCGGCGGGTACAAACGCCTCCACTAATCCAATTAATAAACCTCCTAACACTGCACCAGGAATACTACCTAAACCACCTAAGACAATTACCGCTAAACCCCGCAATCCAAAAGCAATACCGAAATATGGCCCTGCAATACTAACACTAGATGCAACTAAAGTTCCCGCCAATCCTGCTAAAAAACTGCTGATGAAAAATGTAAGGATGATAAAGCGATCGCTATTAATTCCTAACAAACTAGCAGTAGTTGGATCTTCTGCGATCGCTTGCATTGCCTTACCATATTTAGTCCGATTGATAAAATAGGTAAGAATTGCCACAATCGCAACTGATACACCAAAAATTACCACCTGGACGCTACGAATAGGAATTGGGTTTTCTGGACTACCAAAGTTAATCGCAGGTGGCAAATTACCATAAGTATTTGCTGGGTATGTGTAACTTTCCGCGCCTACTAAATACTGGATTAAATTTACAATTACCACTCCTACCCCCAAGCTGGAAACAACAGTTAGCAAAGGGTCAGATCCTTCACGCCGCAAAGGTTGAAAAGCAACACGTTCCATCGCTACCCCTACCAATCCTGCTAGGGTACTTCCTAAAATCAAGGACATAGCAAATGGTAATTTTATCGGTAGTACCGCATTAGCCAACAAACCATTAAATCCAAAATTACCACCCATCAATGCATAAGTAAAATATGCACCCAAGGTAAAAATAGCACCATGAGCTAAATTAATGATGCCTAAAATGGAATAAACTAAAGTATAGCCCAAGGCAAAAATTGCATAGATACTACCGATAGATAATCCGTTCAAAAATTGTTGCAAAAATAGAGTTAAATTCATGTTGCAACTATTTTATAAATACGAATTTTCCCGTGTTTCCATCTTTATCCATCTTAATTCGGGCAACGTAAAATTCTTTTTGAATCACATCACCCACTGGTGTAAAAGCAATCTCGCCCAAAGGAGTATCATACTTTCCGGCTAGTAGTTGCTTGTTCAATTCTGTACGCAGTTTATCAAGAGGTAATGTGCTGATTTTGGACTTTTTATCCAATTCTTTAAGAGCTTCAACATACACCTGTACCGCAGCAAAAGCTTGACCAGTAAATTGGGCTGGCTCTTTCTTATATTGCTCAACATAAGCTTGGCGAAATACCTTATTAATCTCACTAGGATGTTCAGGACTGTAAGCTTGAGCAATCAGCACACCATCGCAAAGTGCTTTACACACTGATAAAACATTTGGTGTATTCAGACCATTACCACCAATAATTATGCCTTTATAACCCAGTTCTCGCAGTTGTCGCACTAAGTTACCACCATCAGCAGCTAGTCCCGAAATAATTACTAAATCTGGTTTTAAGTTAATTGCATTGGTAGCTTGGGCTTGAAAGTCTGTATCAGTAGTTTGGAACTTTTGAACTGTTACTAATTCTAGCCCTTGAACTTTAACCGTGTTTTGAAAAATCTCCGTTTCTGATTTGTTAAAAGCATCATTTTGGGCGTAAAAAACTGCCACTTTTTTAATTTGAGGATTCTGTTTGAGTGCAGCTTTTACAGAATTAGGGGCAACTATCGAGACGGGCGAAGATACACGAGCTACATAATCACCAATTTCTGGAATTCCTTTTGCGGTATTTGATGCTCCAATAACTGGGACTTTAGCACGTTCGGCGATGGGGTCGGCACTAAAAGCTTGCTGTGACAAAGTAGGGCCAACAATACCGACAACTTTATCTTTATTAATTAAAGTTTGAAAAGCATTAATTGCTCCAGCTTCATCTCCGCTAGTATCTTGGATTACTAATTTAATCGGAGTGCCATTGATACCACCTTTACTATTGAAATACTTCTCGGCAATTCTGGCTCCAACAAATCCCTCTTGACCAAGTAATGCTACGTTGCTCGTTTGTGCTAAAGCAATACCGATGGGAATAGCACTCGATGTACCCGTGGTCGCGGCGGTATCAGTTACAGTGTTATTATTTGCAGAATTTGTCATAGTGTTAGTGCCACCACCACAGCTTGTTAGCAGCAAAGCGCAAATTGAAAATAATGCTGTTGTCCGAGGCAAAGCGTTTTTCATAGTTTAATAATCATGTAGTTATTAGATTAGCTATAAAAGCTAATAGCAAAGGTAACAATTTGCAAACAAGATGAGGCAGATTTACACTTTTGTAAGAATTTTATTAAATCATTTTTATTTGACTATGCAAAGACAAATATTCAATGGGTCACGCCTATTCTTCCCCAACTTTCCTTGGGACTTACCCTTAATACAGACAATCTAAGTATTATCGGTTTGGTTTTTCAATACCTATGGTGGTTAGAGTAGGCGTAGCCCGCTATAGACATCGCATTAACCTTAACCTATATGTTTTCTTACATAAGAATTCAGGTATAAATTCAAGTAATTAAAATCTGATGAAAAAAGAAAGTCGAGAATTGTTTAGCGCTACTTTGCCTTATGTGTGCTTTCATTACTGTTGGCGCAGTCAAGGTTTTGGGATAGGCTATTAAATAACCCTAAGCGCTGTTTCAGTACTAACCAAACAAAAGCAGGATTACCCAAGATATAACGCTTCCATAAGCGGCCAGGCTCAACTAAAAGCCGAAATAACCATTCCAAACCTGCTTTTTGCATCAAAACTGGTGATCTTGTCACCATGTTGCTAACTAGCTCAAAGCTGACCCCAATACCTACGGAAATCGGCACTCCTAAACACAAATAATTGGCAGCTATCCATTTTTCTTGTTTAGGTGCTCCCAAACCTACAAATAAAATATGGGGAGCCGCCTCTGTAATTGTTGAGTTGATTGAATTTAATTCTGTTGGTTGAGACTCAAATCCGTAGGGAGGACAGTAAGTACCAACAATCTGCAAAGCTGGATGTCTGGCAACAAGAGTTTCTTTAGCTTTTTCGGCAGAACCAGGGCGACCTCCTAATAAAAAGACCTTCAATCCTTTTTCAGCAGCAATGGCGCAGAGTTTCTCGAACAAATCTGTACCATTAACTCTACCTTTGAGGGGGGTTTGTAAAAACTTAGCCGCCCACAGGAGTGACACCCCATCTGGCACGACTAAAAAAGCCTTGCGATAAATCTCTTGAAAATTGGCATCCTTTTGTAAGGTCAAAATATGCATGGCATTAGGAGTAACAACATATTCTGGCTTACTGTGGGAGAGCACATGTTTAACGATTAGTTCTACAACTTCATCAAAATTATATTTATCAATTTTGACTCCACAAATATTAATTCTCATCAGATCAGCACCTCGTTAATTAAGTTGCGACAATGAATGATAGATATCGGCCAAACGAACTGAGCAATTTCTAATATCCAATGGCTCGACATTTTTCCTAGCAGTACTGCCTAGAGAAAGTCGTAAAGTCTCATTTTCAATCAACAATTCCATCGCTTCTGATAACTGTTGAATGTTTCCTGGGGTAACTAGCAGACCATTTTGATTTGAAATCACTAATTCAGGAATACCTCCAACAGGAGTTGCAATTATTGGCAAACTCCAACCCATAGCTTCTAAAATCGCCAGAGGCAAACCCTCGTTATAAGAAGGCAAAATAAACACATCTGCTTGTGACAAAACTTCATCCCGTTTTTCGGAATTAATCCAACCCAGAAAAGTTACCTGGTCTGCGATGTTGAGACTAGCAGCCAACTGCTGCGCTTTTTCGATTTCACCATCTCCTGCCAGAATTAACCGAGTATATTTTCTTTGATGATCCGGCAGGTTAGCAAATGCCTTAATCAAATCAAATGTCCCTTTGCGTTGACCGACTCGCCCACAAAAGAAGAAACTGATTTGAGTCCGATTTTTGCGGTCAGGAACCTCTGTAGGTAATTCGGAGGGGTTAGGCAAAATAATAACTTGCTTGGGATTTAAACATAGATTTAACACATAGTAATTTTGCCAACTTTCTGAAAGAACAATAAACCCTTGGCAGCGTTGAAGTACTTTACTTAAAACTTGCTGGACTCGTTGAGGAAGTTTAGCGTAAGTTACCTGAAATTCGGCACCATGAGTATGCATTAAGACGGGCTTATCAAAGATAAAGGCAACAACACAACAAATCGCTTTTCGGAAAATGCTACCACCATCGGAAATATGAATGTGTACAACATCTATTTTTTGACTTGATAATTTCCATAAAAATGTAGCTAAAGCTTTGCCGAAAACACTCACTCTGTAAGCAATTGAGCCTTCGTCATGGGTGTTTATATGCTGTATTTTTATCTCAGGAAGACTATGCTTAATTATCAGTTTTTCAACTGTTGCTATTCCGCCATTTTGTTCTAAACTAGGCCCCAGCATTAATACCTGTACTTGGTTCATTAGCGTTAATTTCTGTGTTTTTTTAGATAATAATTCAAGTCTAAAGTTAAATAATTCAAGGTGTAACTTGTTGAGAATGGCTAACAATGATTGAATAGCCTGCTCAAAAAAGTCAATAGCAGTAAGTAGGTCGGCGTAAATATTTATCGTTGGAATAAGGTAAGAGGCATAAGGGAAAAGGTTTTAGCCCAGTTTATCTTTCTTCATTAGTTTGGTTTTATTGTGCCAATCTACTTAAGTCGTTGACGATCGCAGGTTTGTACTACCTCAATCAGTACACTGGTTGTAACACTCTGCAAATTTTACTATTTCTCCCAGATTCATACAAGTTATCACTTAAGTGCTACACACCCCTAATATTTTATCCGTGTGTACGTGGTAATTTGTGAAGATTCTAAAATATACTTAAATAAATAATAATACTGAAAAATGCGGTAAGAACAACAACCTGTTGAGGAAGCGATGCTCAAATGTAAGGCGTTTCTCTAAGAAATGCTCGGCATAGCTTGATTTGACTTAGGAGTATGTGTCTTATGCGATCGCAGTTTGAAAAAATGGATTAAGCCTTTTTTTCAGTACCACCTCTCAACTCCTTAGATTCGTAGTGACGGCAACCATTACAAGGGCCGTCGGGATTAATAGCACAACGGATGTAACCAGACCTAGCATTAAATTTGCAGCTGATGTCGCCAATCAAGTAACCTACCCCTTCCAAATAATAGCGATCGCTCTCAACAGGTCTGACGCTTTGCCGTTCGTGCATCGCTGGAAAATTTATTGTTACTTGCCTGATCCGTAGGCGCGATCGCAAATGGGTTTTATGGATTACCCACAGGGAAAACAGGGACGGTAAAAAACCAATGGCAATCACTAAAAGTGTCTTTAACACCTTCTTTTTACCTCTTCTGTGCACTGATTGATTGTCCCTGATGTTGCACTTTAGTTTGACAAAAGTGCAAATCTTAGGGCAGCTTTGCTCAATTGCCACTACAGTTAGTGGCAATTAGCATAGCAGTGTAGTGTGTAGCAATTTTGAGGAAGAAGTTACTTCTTTCTGCCACTTCAATCAGCATAACTGCTACAACCTCAGAGGTGATCTGCCATTGAATATTGATAATTTTAAGATTTGTTGACTAATGCCTTTTTGAACAAGCGTCTAGTCTCAGCCCCACTCTTGTTTTTTCCATGTTCCTGCGATGCTAATCTTTTTTTATTTTGCTGACGAAGTTGCTGTGCTAGCAGTGCTGCTTCCCTTTCTGCTCGGAATAAATCAATATTTCGCATTGTCAGAATAAATGATTCGTCTGGCTGTTGTCTTACCCAAGGAACGCTAACTGCAAAATACTGACAAATATTTTTGCCTAGCTCGTTCTTCAGCAGTGGGTAACGTTTTTGACTATTGAGTGTGTTCGCGATCGCCTTCAACTCTAGTATCGCTGCTTCTAACTCTCCTGCTATTTGATTGATGCGTTCGACTTGTGCTGTTAAACGCTCCCACTCACTAATAATTTTTTCTGGTTGGGGTTGCAGTGGCACTATGGCTGTAGTCGCCGATGTAGGCTGCAACAGGGAAACTTTGAGCAAAATGGGCTTTTTGTAGCTGTCTTGGATTTGTTTCATATTCCCTTAAGCAAAGCTAGCTGACTTTGTAAGGCATTTTAGCAGTTATTTAGTACATTTGTACTGTATAAAGTGGATATATGAGGTTTAATTTCAGGAAAACCAGCAAATCACTGCCCAAGCATTGATTCGATTAAAGATTCAGGGGGAGACAAGATAGAAACTTTTCCTTGTCCCTAGCTTTCCAGGAGGCTTTAAAAGAATGAAACAGCCATGAGCTAAGGGGAGTAGAACAAGTGCCCAAGCCCAATTATTAAAGAAAAAATTTTAGCCACTTGCGAGGATTATGTAAAAGTAGCCCCACCAGCGTCGATAATATTTTTACTAGAGTTATTTATGATTAATTAACTTCCTGATGAAATTACGAATATACGAAATAGCTGATACTGAAGAAATTATCAAATTGTTTTACGACACTGTTCATGAGGTAAATATTCATGACTACACAGAAGAACAAGTAGCTGCTTGGGCACCAGCAAACATGGATATTGACTTTTGGATTAAAGGTTTAGCAAGTAAGTTTACTTATGTAGCAGAGGAGCAGGGCCAAATTATTGGTTTTGGGGAATTAGAGCTTAATGGCCATATTGACCGTTTTTACTGTCATAAAGATTTTCAAAGAAAAGGGGTTGGTAAGAAAATCTTAGAACAGCTTGAATCAAAAGCAAAGACTTTAGGGATTGAAAAGTTATTTACAGAAGCCAGCATTACAGCTAAACCTTTTTTTGAAAGCCAAAATTTTATTATTGTGAAACAGCAAGAGGTGGAACGGAGAGGGCAAAAATTTATAAATTTTGTTATGGAAAAATCTTTTGGCAATTGTAAATTATTGAATTCCAAACAATAGAATAGAGCATTTTACGATGCCTGCGGCGGGCTACGCCTACGCACCTGCGGAATCTGGGTTATTAGTTAGTACCTGTCTACTTTTGTCCACTCCTGTCTTTGCTGCGGAACGAATGGTGCTGAAGTATCGCATCTTCCGTGAATCACTTTCAGTGGAGCAGCTATCTACCTTTGCCCAAACAGGTGAACTCTCACTCATGTTCGCTACGAGTTAATTTAGCTTTGGCGCGACAAGATCCCAAAGCAGTCCGCCAGTATTTAACAGAACCAGTGAAAGTAAACCCTGTATTTTTAGATATAGCGATAGCCGGATTGGTAATATTATTTTGGATTAAATTAGTCAAGTTATTTATACACCGTCTCGGCGAGCAGATCGGCAGGCTTTGCGATCTGCTTTGGTACTTTCCGCGAGTCAAGACGGACAGGTGTCGCTAATTGAAATTATTAAGAATTATCCCACCAATGAAGTAGAAGTTGATGGCGTAGTTTACCGCCGTAGGCATCGCTTGGAGGGTGCGTACCGTCAACTCCGTCGCTTGCAAGATTTACTTAATTTTTAGTAAGCTAAAGTCTCTAAAGTTTCTCGTAAATACCTTTTTACCTGCTGTTCCAAGCGAAGTCCTTGTAATTGAGCATCGCGTTCTAGTTGCCAGCGTTGAAAACCGGAACTAGTGGAAATCGCATATTTGAGGCTATGCCAAATTTTAGTATCAGCAGAAAATTGGCGATCGCTAGAAGCTGGAATTTGAGCCATAGTTTCTCATTCCTCTGTTTTAATTTCAACAGTCAATAGTCAAGAGTTAGAAGTTTTACCTCTGCTCCCCTACTGCTTATTTTGTAGCCTTTTAAAGTAAAATGATATTACTTTGGAGGCTGTTATGAATCTGTATTAACCTTAAATAGGGATTGCAACAATCGGGGCAATATTTGATTAACTCGTACCCCTAAGATTGTGAAATCCTGTTTAATATTTTCTAAAGATAATGGTTCTATAGCCGCGAATTCTGTGTCATTAGTCACTAAAATTCGCATTACACTCACAGGAATTTGTAAAAATAGATTGCTGGCCAGAAAGGCTAACCCCGCAAACAATAGCCCAAGGCTGCGCCACTGTGGTAAAAATTTAGCTGTATTTGCTACTAATGGGGCAATTTGGTAGAGATACCACAGCATCCAAACTGACAATATTGCTGCCACTAGGGCCAGGATACGATTTAACTTTGTATTAACTAAATAGAGAATTTTTCGTTGACGCTCAGTCAGATTTTCTGGCTTTAAGGCTATTCCCAAAAGAGCAAATATGTAAAAAGGGCGACGCAACTGCATCCATAGCAGTGGCAGAATACCAATGGCGGCAACTAAGAATAACTCCATCCAAACGGGCAAAAATGGCTCGCCCACAGATAGGAACAATAAGCACAGTACTAAAAAAACAGGCAGAGTCGCTAATCCAGCAACGTGAATCCACAAAATAGGTTCAGAACGAAATGAAGACATATTATATAAAGTTATAAGTTATGAGTTAGGAGTTAGGAGCCTTTAACTCCTAATTTATCACTCCTAACTTGTAACCATTTTACCCTCAACACTATCTCGTTAAGGTGAGAGTTCGGCGCTTAGTAACCATCTGGTAGGCTTCGATGATGTCACCTTCAACCCAATCATTGAATTTATCCATGCCGACACCACATTCATAACCGGCGTTGACCTCACGGGCATCTTCTTTCATCCGTTTTAGGGAATCAAGCACGCCTTCGTAGAGTACCTTACCGCCGCGTCTTATCCTAACTTTGCAGTTACGAACTAACTTGCCAGATTGAACATAGCAACCGGCAACAGCACCACGACCGACTGGGAAGACGGCACGGACTTCGGTTTGACCCAAGGGTTCTTCCACCAACTCTGGTTCCAGAAGACCTTCCAAGGCATCTTGGATATCTTCCAGGAGTTTGTAGATCACGTTGTATTCTCGAACATCTACACCCGCTTCATCGGCTGCTTGTCTAGCACCACTGGCAAAGGTGGTACTGAAGCCAATAATCACAGCGTTACTGGCAGATGCTAAATCGATATCCGTCTCCGTGATTTCCCCAGCAGTAGCCAATAGCATCCGAATTTGGACTTCGTTTTGGGGGATTTGCTTGATCGCTCCCACAATGGCTTCCACGGAACCTTGGACATCTCCCTTCAAGATCAAGTTGAGTTCTTTCAACTCGCCTTCTTGTGCTTGAGCCGATAGAGTTGTGAGGGTGACACGACCCTGTAACAGACGGGATAGGCGTTGTCTGTCTGCGCGATCGCTAGCGAGTGTTCTTGCTTCTTTTTCGTTCCCGAAGACCTCGAACTCGTCGCCTGCTGCTGGCACATCACTTAAGCCCAACACCTCGACAGCAAAGGAAGGAGAGGCGATATCGACTCTTGCTCCTCTGTCATTAACCATTGCCCGCACCTTACCAAAGGCGGAGCCGGCTACGAGCATATCTCCCACATGCAGGGTGCCATTCTGAATCAGCAGGGTAGCAACTGCTCCCTTGGCTTTATCCAGATGGGCTTCAATCACAGTTCCTTTGGCGGAACGATCTGGGTTGGCAGACAGTTCTCCCACTTCTGCGACTAGCAGAATCATCTCTAAGAGCGTATCTAGGTTTTCGCCTCTGATAGCGCTCACGGGAACCATGATTGTTTCACCGCCCCAGTCTTCTGCGGTCAGACCATACTGGGTCAACTCTTGTTTCACCCGCTCTGGCTGTGCTGCTTCTTTGTCAATTTTGTTGATCGCTACAACAATTGGCACTCCCGCAGCTTGGGCGTGGCTAATGGCTTCAATGGTTTGGGGACGGACACCATCATCAGCAGCCACTACCAACACGGCAATGTCTGTTACCCGTGCTCCTCGCGCTCGCATAGCTGTAAAGGCTTCGTGACCGGGGGTATCCAAGAAGACTATTTGGTGGGGTTTGCCTTCATGTTCTACTTCCACATGGTACGCACCAATGTGTTGAGTTATACCACCAGCTTCACCAGCAGCTACTTTTGTTTTGCGAATCGAGTCGAGTAGGGTTGTTTTACCGTGGTCTACGTGACCCATAATTGTCACGACTGGCGGACGGCGGTGGAGATATTCTAAATCTTCTGCGCCGACCATTTCCGTAACTTTTCGAGCTTCTGCTTCTCGTTCGACGGTTTCGACTTCTATTTCTAGTTCTTTTCCTACCAGGGTAATTGTCGGAATATCCAGATTTTGGGTGATACTCACCGCCATGCCTTTAAGGAAGAGGATTTTTACAATCTCTGTATCGGCAACGGCTAAAACGTCAGATAGTTCTTGTACAGTCAACGGGCCTGTTATCACCACTTTTTCTGGACGATCGCGCTTTGTTTCAGCTTCTTGGCGACGGTTGTTGTGGTGATCACGGCTAGAACCAGACTTGGAACCAGATTTTTTACCTCTTGTTCTTGCAGTCGGGGCGCTAGCAAGCGTTGCGCCTGGCATCTGCACAGGTCGAGTCGCTTTGGGTTTGGGAGGACGGGCGATGGAAAGGCTGACTAGAACGGTAGTTGGTGCGTCTAGATCGTCATCATCGAGCAAATCTTCTTCAAAGTCATCATCAAGTATCGGCTTGATCCGCTTGCCTTTGACCCCAGCTTTTGCCTTTTCTTTAACTTCGTCAATAATTTCCTCTTCTACCCACTTTTTGCCCCCCTTGGTCGGGCGAGGCGGACTTGGGCGTTTCAAATCGAGGATATCAGGTACAACTGGCTCATCACCTAATCCGTCAGATTTACCCGCCATTCCTGACATATGTCTTGGTGGAGTAGCGGTCGGCATTGCTGCTACAGCTTCGCCAGGACGTGCTGGTCTGGGTCGTTGCCCCTCTCCTAGTGGTAATGGTGCTGATGGTCTACTGACCCTCTGCTCCGGTCTAGTGGGTGAGGGGGTAGGGCGAGCCTGTCTTTGTGGTGCAGCTGGTGGGGACTGGTCAGTTGGCAGTTTAGCAATTTTTGGCTTAACTTGCTCGCGATCGCCTTCGACAGGCCGGGGGCGTTCGCGTTTGAGAACCGGTTTGTCTCCTGTCTGAGATAGCTCCGGCTCAGACACCTGAGCTTCTTCTGCCGCAGGTCTTGCCGGTGGGGCAACTAGTTGCGGTTTTTGAGGTTTTTCCGGTTTTGACCTGGTTGGAACTATTTTTTCCGGTTTTTCCCCTGCTATTTTTTCCGGCGGCTGATTTGAATTGGGCGTTTGTTCCAGGTCTGTTATAGTAGGCTGCTCTTGGGTCTCAGGTTGATTCCGGGGTACAGGTCTAGTTGGTGCCGTCGGCTTCATGGGTGAGACTGGTGTAGCAAAAGGCCGTGGAGGAGAGGGAGGATTAGCTTCAGACAAGGCAGCTTGGGTATTGTTAGCAACTGACGCCTCTGGGGCGTTGGAGGTAGTATTTCTCAATATTTTGGGTTTGCGTATTTCCAAAATTTGCTGTTTGTGGGGTGCAGCAGGTCGGTTCCGTCCGCCGTTCGATGGTGAATTTGGCTTATGGCTGGTTGTACCTAGTTCCTTTTTGGCAGACACATTCGTAGCTGCGAGTTTTTCTGCTGCCGTGCGGATGTTTTCTGCCTCGGATTCGGAAATCGTGCTGCTATGGCTTTTGACCGAGATGCTGAGCTGGTCGCAAATTGCTAGTAGCTCTTTGTTATCCAAATTCAATTCCTTTGATAATTCATAGATTCTAACTTTGCCGTTGTTCATCCACTCTTCCCCTTAAATTTACAGTTTTAGCGGATGGTTGCCTGGTTTGCGACATCTCCATCCTTGGATTACTGTTTTTAGGTTGCCGTTCAGTTTTTGCCGGTGCCTCCAATCAGGAAAGAGAGATGTTTCGTTTTAATAATGGCATCTCCACCAAGAATGATGGTTGAGGGGCATCCATAAAAACTTTTTAAATAAAAAAAAGATTTCTACAGTAACCCTTGACGCCGAACTGCGCTTGAGCGCTACCAGGTTGCCATTTTGTAGTTTTTTGTTTTGCTGGTTCTGAATCTTCCACAACACAATTGAGTACATTTTGTTTTGGGAGTATTGCCCCGCTCCTCTTTTTATTGAAGAGCAGAATGCTTTTTACACCCATTTACTATTTTGGCACTAACCCTAACAATCAAGAAAGAATGTCAGTAAAGCTCGACTAGTTCGGCTTTCGTACAATTCCTCTGTTGATTACACCACTAAGTTGTTCCAACTAAATGTGATTTTGGGTATTGCTGTGGGCTAGACGTTGCGACAAGCTTTGGTACAGTGTTTCTGGCACTGATGCATGTAGCGATCGCCCTAGTCGATTTTTTTTTTGAGCCGCTTGTAGGCAACTCGCTTGCGGACAAATATAGGCAGAACGGCCCATGCCCTGATCTAATTGTACCTTTCCCGATGGAAAGACGCGGACAATCCGCCAAAACTCATCTTTTAAGGCTACTTTGCGACAACTAATACAGCGCCGATAATTTGGTTTCATCGGTTTTGTGTGATCTCAATCCAGTATTTTGGGTGTAAAAAGAAGTTTATTATTACTATTTTTTACTTATACCAAGTCGCTTTTGAGAAGTTATGCTTGAAACGGAAACTATAGTCAACAGTACTAAAACTCCACAAAAAGGTTAATAAACTACTCGTCATCGTTAGTGTCAAAAGTATCCTCCTCTAATTCGTCCTGATTTTCATCCTCTAATTCTTCCTCAAATTCAAGATCATCTTTCTCTGGTTGATATTTTGCTCTTACAGCTGTAAATTTGGCATCCTCTCCTGCATAGTCATACTTAGCTTTGTCTTTGATGTCAATTTTCCAACCAGTCAGGCGGGCTGCCAAACGAACATTTTGTCCTTCTTTCCCAATCGCTAAACTCAGTTGATCTTCAGCGACTAATACGTGAGTTTGGCGGCTTTCTGGATCCATAAGGCGCACTTCATCCACCCGTGCTGGACTCAAAGCATTAGCAATATATGTTGCTGGGTCTGGTGACCAGCGAATTACATCTATTTTTTCACCACGTAATTCGTTGACTACTACTTGAATTCGCGATCCCCTAGCTCCGATACAAGCGCCAACTGGGTCTACATCGCGATCAAGGGTATCTACTGCTATTTTAGTCCGAGGGCCTACATAACGTGACGGGGGGTTTGCCTCCCTAGCTACGGCAACAATCCGTACCACTTCATCTTCAATTTCTGGGACTTCGTTGGCGAAAAGATAAACTACCAAACCAGCATCTGCTCTAGATACTAGCAATTGTGGCCCCCGTTGCTGACCTTGGGAAACTTTTTTGAGATATATTTTGAAGGTGGCATTTGCCCGATAATTATCGTTAGGCAGCTGTTCCCGTTTCGGTAATTCGGCTTCTACTTCTGGTTGACCAAAGCCACTGCTGACTGCTAGAACCACCGATTGTCGCTCAAACCGCAGGACTCTTGCTTGCAAAACAGTTCCTTCTAAGTCTTGGAACTCTTCTTGCACCATCTGGCGCTGTTGATCCCGTAATTTTTGTGCCAGTACTTGCTTGGTTTGCATCGCCGCCATCCGACCAAATTCTCCTTGATCGGGTGTCACATCCAGCACCACAGAGTCCCCTAACTGCGCTTCGGGAGCTACTTGTTGAACTTCGTCTAGGGAAATCTGATGGTCTGTGTTATTGACTTCTTCAATAATGGTTTTGGTGGAAAGAACGCGAAATCCTTCTCCTTCAATATCGAGTTCTACTTCAAAATTATCAAAATAATCTTCGTCAAACTGTTTGCGCTCTAAATTTTGGGCACGACGATAACGTTCGTAGCCTTTAAGTAGTGCTTCTCTAATAGCTGATTGAACTGCGAGACGGGGTAAATTTCGCTCGCGACTTATACTTTCAATTAATTCTTTTAATCCAGGTAAACTAACCATTGACATAAGCAATCTCCTTTAAAAATCAGGGAGTGGGGAGTGGGGAGTGGGGAATGGGGACTTAAAACTACGCATTAGATAGAGCCAGCGATTAGAGATTAGCTTTACACTAGTCCCTAACCTCTAGCTCCTAGCTTCTAACCTCTAGCTCCTAGCCTCTAACTTCTAGCCAAGCTGCTCTAGCCTCTAACTCCTAAACCCTAGCCCTTTGTTTACCGGCGCTCATCTAGCTGCACCTTAGTAATTAGGGAACGGGGAATTTCGACTACACGACCTTTTTGGTTTAAGTAAAGTGCTGTCTCGTCCCGGCGAATCAACTGACCAATCCACTCTTGTTGTCCGTCGTAGGGTGGGGAAGTGAAGATAATGACAGGAAATCCTTTAAAGGAAATAAACTCCCTGTCGGTGACCAGTTGCCGCGAAATACCAGGACTGGACACTTCTAAAACATAGGCATCTGGAACGATTTGGGCAGCATCTAAAGAGGCTTCTAAAGCACGACTCATCCGCTCACAATCATTTAACCCAGTGTTTTCCTGAGGATTGCGAATGTCTACTCGCAATACTGGTGGACTTTGGTTAGTGTGAAAAACCACGCCAACCACCTCCAATCCCAGTTCTTCTGCCACTGGTGTCGCCAAATCAATAATTTGTGGAACTAAGGGATGAGCCATGAGAGAATTCAATAAAAAAAGTGGGCGTTGACCCACTTCCTGCGATAGATATATCTTCCAAGAAGTCTTGTGACGAACCAATAATGGTTCGCCCTAATTCGAGTTTAGCGCATTTCTTAGATAGTCAATAGTCAGCGAAGAGGAAAAGGGGCAGGAGGCAGGGGGCAGGGGGGAAACCCCATAAATAAATTTTATCTCGGCTGGCTAGAATGTTGATGACGTAGCGACTCATGCTTGCGCCTGATGCCCTTGTCGAAACCGCTCTAGAATTTGGTTTACGAATGTCTCTCCATCAATAGGTGGCGTGATAATTCGTATCTTTATCTAAATCGTGATTTGGTTACTCATTGCTTCAGACTGAAATGATTTCAAAGGTGTCTTGATGACCAATTCGATAAAACAAGAAATCAGAATCGAGGGTGAGAATTTGACGATACCCTGTCTTTTCAGCCGTCAAAACCAATGTTGCATCTGCTAAATCCATTGGGCGATCGCGGTATTGTTCCATCAGCGCCAACAAACGGCTGTAATCACTCTCCTGAATCTCGTAAACGGTCAGCAGTTTATCCAAAAGAAGTTGCCCCAACTGTTTTTGCATTTGCCAGCCGCCACGATGCAGGGCAAGATACATGGCTTCTGTGAGGCATGACCAGGTTGTGACCAGAGGCTTTGCCAAACTTATCACTGCGATTTTATAAGCATTGTGCTGAGGCTGAGTGCGTTCGCGTAGCGTGCCGTAGGCAATCAACTAAACACAATAAGACTCCTGCATCGCACAGGATCATAGCTCTAGCCCTTGTTGCCGATACTTGTCGAGTAGGAGTTGCTGATAGTTTCTGACTGGTTCAGGTGGAGATACCTCTAGCGAATCCACAGCCTCAAACCATTGTGACCGTTTTTCCACAAGCGTTTCATCAGGCTGACTGTCAGCAATTTTAACTTGATGTTTGTGGATAACAAAATCAATGAAATCGGTCACTTCTTGCAGGAGTGGTTCGGAAAGTTGCTGCAATTTTGCGTTAGCGAAGCTCGCCGAAGGCATCGCAGTTTCACGAATAGTCATGGGAATAATCCTTTTTTAGTCCTCTTCATTTTTACTCAAGGATTTGACTAAATGCACGGCAAGGGCGATCGCACTGTAAATCTATGCTGCTAATTGGCGATCGCTTTCTGTAAGAATGCCTATTGGTTAGCGATCTGTCTTTACCAATAACTTGAGGAGCTAACCTTACGCGGCGTTGATTATGCTGATTCTAGATGAGTGACCGGAATTTGTTCGATTCTTTCAGGGGGTTTCGCTCCAGTTGCAACAGCATGAACCGCATGAAGAATATCAGCAGAATAGTACCGATTACCACAGGTATCACAAACACCAATTGTCACATCTTCGAGGATGACAAATCCATCTCTATGTTTAAATGCCTCGCGCTTGACAATTCGAGGTTGAACAGTTCCTTCGCAATACTGACATTTATATCCATACATAGGGCTAGCCCTTAGAGCGTTCGTGAGAGAGTTGCCTGAATTCTTTTTTGAACCTCTTCATACTCTCTCAACACATTGGCTTCCATATTCTTCTCAGCAGCCTCTATCCGAGACTTAAGAACCTTTACTCGCTCTTCGAGCGTGAGATTCTTTAAAAAATCAACTTTAATCACATTTGACTCATCTTTTAACCAAGCAAGCAGATGTTGGAGCTTCTCGCGGGTTGTATAACGAGTTTTTGATTTGGCAAGTTTGCTTTCAATAGCTGCAACTACATTTGAGGTAGTATAAAGCCTAAGACCGCTTTTTCTTCTCGAAAAGTCTAATCCCTTAATAACCTGCTTGACCAAATAGTCAGACAATCCATACTCTCTTAAGTCTTCTTGGGTAACGATGCGAGGTACTTTATCCATAGTTAACTACTCCCCGCTAGCCAGAGGTAAGCCCTAAGCAAACCTTCCATCTCTGCTATGATTCTAGCTTGGTTTGCAATCGTTCTTTCCCTATCGACAATTATTTCATTTTGTGTGTTGATCAGCTTGTCTTTCCTCTCCAATTGCTCGCTGAACTCAACTTTCATCTTTTCTGTGACATTTTGTAGGTCATAAATTAGCTGCTCTAAGTTTTCAATCCGCTTCTTGTACAACGCTTCCTGTTTTTCCACATTTCTAAGCTTTGGAACAGACCATTTTGCATAACACAGCAAAACGTCATACTTTGAGTTGATTTCCGTCTCGGTATCTTTGATTGCTCGTTTTAGAGAAGCAATTGAACGATTAATCTCTTGAGCTACTTCTCTAATCCACCTCTCTGTGTCAGTCATATTTTTGCGTGTTCTCCTGCAAAAAGTCCTTCAAAAATTTTAATCCAGGTAAATCTCCAATCTGTTCCCCAAGCTGCTTATTACACAAGGGGTGAACTAACCTAAGATACTGATAAGAAATAACAAAAACTCTCAAGCTTGCTAAGTCAATCTGTGGATTGGCTTCGGCATACTTCTGCAAAAGTGCCAATGGTGCTAAATGATGAACTTCTGAATGATTAACAAGCACACCATTTGCTGCTGAAACCTGAAGCGAGCCATTACACTTAATACATTTCCCTTGCTGATCTATGAAGAGTTTTTCTTTAACAGCTTGACCTTCCTTTGTTTTGAGCCACCAGTTAAAGTATCTACGAAAGTTTGTAACCTTCTTAGCTTCCGTTAGAACGCCATCTATTTCTGTGATAGTCTCCTCCCAGATTTGGTGATCCCTTGTGTTTTGAACATTTTGCTGATGCAACTTTGATAGCAATTCGTCATTGCTCAATTGCTGGTTCCTCAGTATCAATTTTTTATCTGTGTATTGATATGAGTTTACCTTTTTTAGGTTTATAGATCACAGTGAGTATAGGGAGTGGTGTAATTTAATCAATTGAAAAACGTTTCGGGGTTGAACAGTTCCTTCGCAATACTCGCATCTATATCCATACATAGGGCTAGCCTTAAGCTTCAGTGACTTCATAAACAATGATAATCAGATAAATTTTTATATTAATTTCTGCAATAGATTATAAATATCCCCTTTATCACCTTCTTTTCGTAAGCCTACACCAACAACCAATACTACCACTTTATCAATTTCTACTTTGTAAAGTATACGATAGCGCTGACCAACAGCCCTAACACTACGATAATTGATAAGCTTTCCACTTAAAGGTTTTCCCTGTTTTTCTGGATCTGTTTTTAACTTATCAATACGTGAACTTAAAACTTTCTGGTGACGTTTATCTTTAATATTTTCTAACATCTCTAATGCTAGACGTGTTAACTGAATTTCAAATTCAATATTATCAGACTGTGGTATATCAGAGTCCGAGTTTGAGTTTGGCATCATTCCAGCTAATAGTTTCTCCTCTCTCCCCTTGAGCTATACTTTCTTGTAATTCTTGGGTAAATTCTTTATCAGATAAAATTTCCAGAGTTTCTAGTAAAGATTCATATTTCTCAAAACTAATTGCAGCTATTACTGGTTTACCATGTTTGGTAATAATTATTGGATCTTCTTTTAAATCGTCTGGTAAATCTAGAAGTTGCTCTTGTGCTTCTGTAATTGTTAGGTATTTTAGCATATTCTAGTTGATAAATAATAATTAACTATCATTATATCACTTGCTTGAAAAACCAACCTAAACCTAGTCCGATTTTCTAGAAAAATGTTCTTACACTCTTTCAAAATTACTTAGATGATAATAATTTACCTTAAATATATCAGTCTTATCTGAGTTTTTCTGAAATGAAAGAAGTACCAAAACAGATGATGTGTACGATGATGCTCCCCCTACGCACCGTAAATTTTTGCTATGGTTTGGCGATCGCTTTCTCTAAGAATAACCTTTGTTACCGATACTTGTTGAGTAGGATCTGCTCATAGTTGCTGACTGGTTCAGGTGGAGATACGTCTAGCGAATCCACAGCCTCAAACCATTGTGACCATTTTCCCACAAGTGGTTCATCAGGCTGACTGTCAGCAATTTTAACTTGATGTTTGTGCAAAACAAAATCAATGAAATCGGTCACTTCTTGTAGGAGTGGTTCGGAAAGTTGCTGCAATTTTGCGTTAGCGAAGCTCGCCAAAGGCATCGCAGTTTCACGAATAGTCATGAGAATAATCCTTTTTAAGTCCTCTTCATTGTTACTCAAAGATTTGACTAAATGCACGGCAAGGGCGATCGCACTGTAAATCTATGCTGCTAATTGGCGATCGCTTTCTGTAACAATCCTGCTGGCTAGCGATCTGTCTTTACCAATAACTTGAAGATATAACTTGACGCGGCATCGATTATGCTGATTCTAGATGAGTGACCGGAATTTGTTCGGTTCTTTCAGGGGGTTTTGCTCCAGTTGCAACAGCATGAACCTCATGAAGAATATCGCCAGAATAGTACCGCTTGCCACAGGTATCACAAACACCAATCGTCACATCTTCCAGGATGACAAATCCATCTCTATGTTTAAATGCCTCGCGCTTTACAATTCTAGGTTGAACAGTTCCTTCGCAATACTGACATTTATATCCATACATAATGATACCAAATCTTAAGACTACACCTTGTGATGCTCAACAGTTGCCATTCAGGAATTTGAATAATCACTTTTCATATCGAGTGCCGTGTATCAAAAAATATACTTCCACTAAGGTCTAGATACTCTGACATTCTCAAACAAGATACTGCGCCAGTTGCTCATGAGTGGGAACATCAGCAGGTTGAAAGGTTTTGAGGTCTATTTTTGATGGTTGGGCTAATGCTGCTAAACGGTTACATTGAATGGCAATACAACGATCAAAGATATTTCTCACAAATCTACCATTTCCAAGTTCTCCTATTTGATGTTCAAATTGATTAACTAAGAGATGCACTGCTTCCAGAGTCTTCTCTGAGAACAGATAGCCGTGCTGTTCACACCTGGCTTTAAAAATCTCGGTTAACTCGGACGGACAATAGTCTTCAAAATGAATCGACCTTGCAAATCTGGACTTTAGACCAGGATTAGATTCAATAAATCGAGACATTTCCCCTTTATATCCTGCAACAATAACTACCAGATCCTCTCTGTGGTCTTCCATCATTTTTAAAAGAGTATTGATTGCTTCTTGTCCATACATATCGCCGCGTCCGTCTGGAACAAGGGAGTAAGCCTCATCAATAAAAAGTACACCACCAAGAGCAGATTCAACTACTTTTGCTGTTTTCGGTGCTGTTTGTCCCAAGTATTCTGCAACTAAATTAGTCCGGTCTACTTCAAGAAAATGGCCTTTTGATAAAACACCAAGATTTTTGTATATCTCGCCTAAAATTCTAGCTACTGTGGTTTTGCCTGTTCCGGGGTTCCCCGTGAATACGAGGTGTCTAGTGATTGAAGGAGCTTTTATACCCGCTTTAGCTTGCATCTGGGCTACTTTTGCAATATTTACCAACTCTTGAACGGTAGATTTCACAGCACTTAATCCAGTTAATGAATGAAGTTGATCTAAACATAGCTGAAGCTCATGAGTGACTACTTCAGGTTGATTAGCATTAATGTGAGGTTGCTTGTGAATCTCTTTACAGACTTCTGCTGCCCATTCGTTGCCTATTTGTTTAATGTCAGTACCCAATAGGTTACGAGCTGTTTTTATTGCATTTTCTTTAGAAGCAGCTTCAGCAAAAAACAAGCAATCAATCTCTAACTGCTTTTCAGGTTTTTCTAGAAAATTATAAGCATCATCAATGGTACTCCAAGCAGCCCATAACCAAGAATTGCCGGAAGCACAGATACTAAAGACTGTAGAATTCCACGACATATATTATATATACACCAGACAGTGAACACAATGAATTACACATTGTTATGTTACCCATTCAGGTATTAAGATATTCATTTTCCTATTACCACAAAATAAAAAGCCCGCTCATGCGGGCTTTTTAAATCAATTAAGTTATAGCTTGACTTAGCGTTTTGCCAACTTCTTCGACATCTTCCGCAGACGAATCGATTGCGGTGTAACTTCCACCAATTCATCGGCCGCAATGTATTCCAAAGCACGCTCTAGGCTCATGTCGATCGGTGCTTGCAGTTGCACCAATTCATCGCCACCAGCAGCCCGGTGGTTGGTTAACTGCTTGGTCTTACAGATATTTAGTTCCAAATCTTGGGAACGAGTGTGTTCTCCCACAATCATCCCTCTGTAAACCTTTGTGCCAGGACCAATAAAGAATGCTCCTCTATCTTCGGCATTCCTCATGGCGTAGAAGGTAGAAACGCCTTCTTCAAAGGAGATTAAAACGCCTTTATTACGGGCTTCAATGTCACCACTTAATGGACGATAATCTAAAAAGCTGTGATTCATGATCCCCTCACCACGAGTCATCCGCATGAATTCACCCCGGAAACCAATCAAACCACGGGCGGGAATGACGAACTCTAGCTGAGTGCGATCGCCACTACCGGGCTGCATATCTTGCATTTCGCCTTTGCGTTGTCCCAGGCGTTCAATACAGCTACCCACACCATCGGCAGGAATGTCTAACACTAGAAGTTCAAAGGGTTCGCAAGGTTGACCGTTGACTTCGCGGTAAATTACCTGTGGCTGAGATACCTGAAACTCGAACCCTTCCCGCCGCATGGTTTCGATTAAAATACCTAAGTGGAGTTCCCCACGACCGGAAACGAGGAATTTATCGGGAGAATCGGTTTCTTCGACACGCAAAGCAACGTTGGTTTCGAGTTCGCGGAATAGGCGATCGCGTATTTGTCTTGATGTCACCAACTTACCTTCTTGACCAGCAAAGGGCGAATCATTCACCCAAAAGGCCATTTGCAAGGTTGGTTCATCCACTTTGATTAGTGGTAAAGCTAGTGGTTCATTGGGGTCGGTAATCGTTTCCCCAATATAAGCATCAGCGAAACCAGCCACCGCGACAATATAACCTGCGGTTGCTTCTTCCATGTCTATCCGCTTTAGTCCTTCAAACCCCATCAACTTGGTAATTTTACCCTTGACAATGGTGCCATCTTCTGTAATTAAAGCTGCTTGTTGTCCTGACCGGATCGTACCGTTGTGAATTCTGCCAATGACAATCCGTCCCAGATATTCTGAATAATCTAGGGTTGTAACTTGCAATTGCAGAGGCTTAGTGCTGTCGCCTACTGGAGGTGGAACGTGTTTCAGAATCGCATTAAACAGGGGTTGCATATCTACCGATTCTGCTTCCAAGCTTTCTTTGGCAAAACCTGCCATACCGGAGGCAAATAGATAGGTAAAATCACACTGGTCTTCATCCGCCCCTAATTCTAAGAACAGATCCAAGACTTTATCAACAGCAACGTGGGGGTCAACTTGACCACGGTCGATTTTGTTGATTACAACGATGGGGCGCAGACCTTTTTCCAAAGCTTTTTTCAGGACAAAGCGCGTTTGGGGCATGGGGCCTTCGTTGGCATCGACAATCAGAAGACATCCGTCAACCATGCCGAGTACGCGTTCAACTTCGCCACCAAAGTCAGCGTGTCCAGGAGTATCAACAATATTGATTAGCGTTTCTTTGTAGCGAACTGCTGTATTTTTTGACAGGATAGTAATACCCCGTTCCCGTTCTAGGGCGTTGGAATCCATGACGCAATCCGGAACGTCTTCACCTTCTCGGAAAATGCCGGATTGTTTGAGGAGTGCGTCAACCAGCGTGGTTTTGCCGTGGTCAACGTGGGCAATAATGGCGACGTTACGAATTGGGAGCGTCATAGAAGCTTTTGGTGAACTCTAGAGGGGGTTTTGAGATTTACATTTTAATGCTAGGCTGTTTTAACAGAATTAGTTATGATTAGCAAACTCTGTGAAGAACCTTTAACAATTCTAGCTTAATCGTCACAATTGCGGTGAGTTTTGTAAACCTCACAATTGGGATGTGTGGTAATTACGGCGTTGGTGGGATGAAAAAAAGCTTCTTTTACCAACAGGCGTTGCGTGAAGGGCAGTATTGCTTTTGAGAATTTTGACCGGATATGCCCAATTCCCAAGAATTATCGGCGATATTCGTCGCCACAATCGCCGATTAGCTGATACAAATCTCGTGATTGGCGAGATACAGCATTGATGCGATCGCGATCGTCTGCATCTAAACTAAAACTAAACACTTTGGCGTTATCTTCTAAATGTTCAGATACACCAAGTCTGGCACCAACTATCACACCTCCCACAGTTGGCTGATCTAAAATGTAACGCACTGCCACGTTGGAGATGCTTACCCTATGCTTATTAGCAATTTCTTTAAGAATAGCTAGCAACTCTTGAAATAATTGCCAACCACCCCAAGCATCAACCATATTTTTATATTTTTTCAAACTAGCACTGGCTAGATCAAATTCTCGTGGTTCCGGTTTACCTAAATATTTTTCTGATAACAAACCGCCGCAAACTGCGCCGTAAGTAAAAAGTTTTATATCATGCTGTTGACAAAACCGAATCATATTAACTTCGGGACGGCGATCAACAAGCGAAAATTGTACTTGATTAGAAACGATTTTGATACCTGCTTCGGTAATAATCTTCAAGTGTTCTGTATCAAAATTAGTCAAAGCTAAATGTTTTATTTTACCCTCAGTCTGAAGTTCCGTCATGTATTTCAGGGCATCTAGGTAATTTTTATCCTGATATTCCCACCAATGAAATTGCATCAAATCTAATGATTCTACATTCATCCTTCTCAGGGAAATATCAATGTTTTCTTCAACCAGTTTTTTCGTCATTTTGCCAGGACGAGGTACCCATTTTGTAAAGGCTTGAATGTTAGATAAAGCATCTTTACCACGAGTATCAATTAGTTGACAGCGAAACTCACCAATAAAGTCTTCTGCGGGGCCATAGTGGTCTGCTAAATCCCAAGTGGTAAAGCCTGCATCCACATATTTGAACATATCCTGAATGGCAGATTGATGGTTGATGTGTCCGTGTGCGCCAGACACTTGCCACATCCCATTTAATATCCGGCAAATGTTTAAATCGGGAGTGAATTGGAGACGACTAGCTACTGGTAAGTTCATTTTCAAGTTAGAAGTGAGAAAAGTTAATAATTAGTGAGTTGACAAGCAGGTTTTTACAGCCTTCTTAATTTTATTATGAATGATTCAGCATTGTTAAAGCTAATAACTGCTAAAGTCTTAACTCTTACTCATAACTTATTAACGCCAGTCTTTTTGGGCTTGTTCGAGAACGTAAGCAGCAACATTTTGAATTTGCTGTTCAGTGAGGCGGTCTTTATAGGCTGACATATTGTTTTTACCATTGGTAACTATGGATGTAATTGCCTCTATTGAATCCATACCATATTTTTTAAGCGCTTGCTTTTTGAGGTTTTTACCACGTCTGACTATATTACCGCCGTTGATATGACAACCAGCACAATGAACGCTAAATATTTGTTCACCGTTTACTGTTTCTGCTGCACTAGCAGGCAAGGTAAAAGTACTTATTAATAACAAAAACGTTACTAATATCATCGCTAGTAGTTTTTTCAATTACTTTCTCCTAATTTGGACATAGTTGTTACCAGAAATAAATACCAGAGCAATACTACAAAGATTCAAAGTCAGATGCAAATCCAGCAAAATTTGTGCAATCTTCCTGAAAAGCTTCGGCATCGCTAACATCCTCAATTTTATAGGACATGATCCGCGTGCCATCTGGTAATTTTTTAGAACCAATCAATTCACTTTTATACTTATCTGCGATCGCTTTAAATTCAGTACCATACTGCTTCCAGGCGTCGCTCGAACAAGTAATATTTACTTTCCACATATTTTCCTCTCAATTACTACTAGTAAATATTCATCATCTCACAAAGAGGCAACATATTACACATCACTTCCTTAGTGCTGGAATTTTCTATCTAAAGGAAGTGCCTAGCCTGAGCAGACTACGCCATAATATGAGTGTAGGAATACGTCTAGAAACTTTTATCCAAATTAGTTAAATCCCCAGAGTTAAAAATGCCTAACAATATCAAACAACAAATTCAAGCAGACTTGCAACAAGCTAAAGAAACCGGACAATTAAGAACTGATCGGATTCGAGAAATTGTTAAATCCGCAGTTTCTCAAGTTGCTTCTGAGTTCAAACAAGGTTCTACTGAACTTCGTAGTCTTGTGAAAGATGCAGTTTCTGCTGTCATTGAAAACTTTCAAGAAAAAGGTGGCGAACTCAAAGATGAAGTGACAGCTTCCATTGAAGGAGCGTTAGAAGGAATTAATAGTCAAAGACACGAAGCTATTTCTAAAACTCAGACAGATATCAAGCGGCTACAGGCTCAACTCGATGGTGAAGAAGAACAACTCCAGCAAGAGGTTGATGTAATTTTGGCAGAGATTGAAGAGACAGGTAAGGAAAAAACTGCTACTACTAAAACTGCCATTGATTCTGCTGTCAATACTCTTAAAGATAGCGAAGAAGCAGCATTGTTAAAGAAACGTTACGCGCAACTACAAGCGCAGCTAGCCATTGTTCGAGCTAATATAGCTGCACGCTATGGCGGACGTTCTATGGAGGTTCAAGATTATCTAGACGAGGCTAAACACTGGTATGATAAGGCTCGTCCTCAAGCAGAATCTCTGGCTGCACAGGTAGGAGAAAAGCGATCGCAGCTAGAAGATAAACTAGGTGAAGCTGGTACATCTCTAGCTAGAAAAGAGCGGCAGATTAAACAAACCTTGAGGGATTTACTCCTAACGGCGGCTGACTTGTTCAAAGATAAGGAATCTGCTAACAAAGAGCGGGATACTATTCATAAATAGACTGCTTTAAGATTTATTTGCTGTTTGTTTTTATAAGAGGATGTTTTAAAAGTCCTCTTGTCGGTAGCAAAACGTTTTAGATCCCTCTAAATCCCCCTTAAAAAGGGGGACTTTGATCCGGTTCCCCCATTTTTAAGGGGGGCTAGGGGGGATCAATTAAGTGCCTAAATCACAGCCAACCACTTTTAAAACATCCTGTAAAGCCGAAAGTTTGAAACTCAGTCAATCTTTAAGTAGGGAAGCAGGATGAACGGAGGAAACTCCGCTTATCTTGCCACTGCGTTACAGCACCTAAAGCCGTAACGCATTTGTTTTGTAGAGCGGTGCGTTAGGCAATACGGTTTGGTTAAGGTGCATAGTCCTTAATGATCCCCCTTAGTCCCCCTTAAAAAGGGGGAAATAGAGCTATTCTTAGCAAGCCTTTTTAAGGGGGGGGTTGTGGGGGGATCGAGTCTTATCCGAACCGTATTGGTGCGTTAGGCGCTTTCCAGAAATGTTTTTAACCATAGCGAAATATATGCATAATACAACGGCAGATTCTATATATAAAAAAAGTAGTGCGTTAGGTGTTTCACCTAACGCACTACTTAATTGGAAAGCCCCTAAAATTCATCTTACGTATTAGTAAATACGTCCCTGTTCATTAACTTGTTCTTCGTGTTTTGCAATGACCCAAACTGCATGAATACTACCAGGTATCCAACCTAGAACTGTAAGCAAAATGTTAATAAACAAAGTTGGGCCAACTCCAACTGTCAGGAAAACGCCTAAAGGAGGCAATAGCAAACCTAGAAGAAAACGAACTAATTTCATGATGTTGTTACAATTTTGTGATTTTGTTTAATTACATTATCTTGAAGATACCGAATTAGGAAATCCACCTAATGAATTATCTTAATTCGGAGATTTTATGTGGAGTAGATACTTGATGTAATTAGAATTTCTACTCCTGCGGATACTTATCAAGAAGATAATTTATCTTGGGTTCGGATATCACCACTGCTGGTCAAAAGGTTTTTTTCAACAAAGTAGTTGTTAATGAATGTGTTAGCAAAAGATAGAATTACGGGGCCTAGAAGGAAACCAATAATTCCGCTAACTGAAAAGCCTGGAACTAGCACTGATGCTAACCAGAAACAAAAACCGTTGACAATGAGCGAAAATCCTCCAAATGAGAGAAAGTTAAGTGGTAGAGAAAGAGTAGACAGAACTGGTTTAAAGGAACCGTTAATTAGACCAATTACTAAACCGGCAATCAAAGCTGCGGGAAAATTAGCAATATTAACGCCTGGAACAATTAAATCAACAATCAACAGGCTCAAAGCTGTAGCTAGGGCGGTTAAAAGTGGTATCAGCATTGTTTTTACCTATATAACTCGATATTTTTTGTAACTTCTTATCTCATCTTTAACTATCTGCTAGAGTTTCACCTCTCTTGCAAGATAGAATCTACTTCTACCATTAGGTTGATCATTGAAAAACTAATTACTCTGTTTAATCAATTAGGGAACACCAGAAAATAAATTATTCCATCTTGTGGGATGGGCATCTTGCCATTGGTGTCAACTTAACGTAAAAACCAGTCTAGATAATGCTTTTAGAGATTACCTCGTTCCCAGTCTCCGACTGGGAATGCCTAACGGGAGGCTCCGCCTCAAGACTTGCGGCAGAGCCGCTTTTGATTTGCATTTCTAGCCAGAGGCTAGAAACGAGGTTTAAAAGGGATTTTGGCTTAAGCAGGACTTACGCAAACAATAACCGAAACCCTTATTTTCAGGTAGGGGCAATTCATGAATTGCCCTTACAGCGTGTACTTTTGCGTAAGTCCTATTAAGTTGACACCAATGGCATCTTGCCGTCCTTATTACCTGAAAATAGCTGTAATGTCATAGGGCAAAAATCATTCAGATTTCCCAGACTCAGGCTGATAATAAAGGGCTGATTTATATAAAACTTGTTCTTGATGGGTTTCTAAAGTGCAATTAGACAAGGGGTAAGTTATACAAGTAACAACATAACCAGCCTGTGTCTCACTTTGACGGAGAAATTTTTGCTCACTTTGATCAACTTCACCGCTAATAAGTTTGGCAACACACGCAGAACATTCGCCTTGTTTACATCCAGATGGTAAGCGGATACCAGCTTCTTCTGCGATGTCGAGAATATATTGATCCTCTGGTACTTGAATGGTGCGATCTAACCCAAGTGTAAGATTGATGAATCGAACTTGATAAACTGCCATCTGCTATTTGTAATTATTGTTTAACTGCTTTCATCGACAAACTAATCCGCTTTAGTTTCTCGTCGATTTCTAGCACCTGCACTTTGACAACTTGTCCAACTTTGACAATTTTATTTGGATCATCTACAAATCTATCAGCAAGTTGGGATATGTGCACCAAGCCATCCTGATGTACGCCGATATCGACGAAGGCACCGAAGTTGGCGACGTTTGTCACGATTCCCTCTAGTTCCATTCCCACCTTTAAGTCCTTGATTTCCTTGATTCCTTCTCTGAAGGTGGCATACTTAAACTCTGCACGGGGGTCTCTACCTGGTTTTTCTAGTTCGCTGAGAATGTCGCGCAATGTAGGTTCGCCAACGCTATCGGTAACATATTTCTTCAGGTTGGTCTTTTTAAGTTTTTCGGCAATTTGCGTCACCTGATTTAATGGCACATTTAGATCAGATGCGATCGCTTCTACTACAGAATAACTCTCTGGATGCACTGCTGTATTATCTAATGGATTATCACCACCGCGAATCCGCAGAAAACCTGCTGCTTGTTCAAAAGCTTTTGGCCCCAGCTTCGCAACTTTCAACAGTTGTCGGCGGTTTTTAAAGGCTCCATGCTGGTTACGATAGGCGACAATGTTATTGGCAACTGTTGCTGTAATCCCAGAGACGGAAGTCAGAAGTTCTTTGGAGGCGGTGTTTAAGTCCACACCTACGTAGTTAACGCAGCTTTCTACGGTGTCATCCAATTTCTTTTTTAGCAACTTTTGATCGACATCGTGCTGATATTGTCCCACACCAATGGATTTAGGATCGATTTTTACAAGTTCCGCTAAGGGGTCTTGCAAGCGGCGACCGATGCTAATCGCACCGCGCACGGTAATATCTAAATCGGGAAACTCTTCCAGCGCTACAATACTTGCAGAATATATAGATGCGCCTGACTCATTCACCATCACCTTAACTGGTTTGCGTTCTATTGTTTGTAATACTTGCGTCACAAACTCTTCTGTCTCGCGGGAGGCTGTACCGTTACCAATGGCGATTAATTCAATCTTGTACTTTTCAATTAGATTTTTGACAGTTTGTAATGCTTTAAGTCGTTGTTCAGCCGCTTGGTGGGGAAACACCGCTTGGTATTCTAAAAATTTCCCTGTTTGGTCGAGGACTGCAACCTTACACCCAGTTCTAAATCCAGGGTCTATCGCCAGCGTTGGTTTCATTCCTGCTGGTGCAGACAGCAGCAACTCCCGCAGATTAGTTTCAAATGTCTTGATTGATTCTATGTCTGCGTAGATTTTCTTTTCAGAGATTACCTCCCCTATTAGAGAGATTTTCATTAAACGGTTGAAGGCATCCTTCAACATCATTTGATAAAAATCCCGAATTGTCTGGACTTTAGTTTTAATTTCTTTCGACTCAAGATAGTAAAGTACCATGTCTTCATCAAAAGCAATTTCAAAGTTTAATACTTTCTCAGTCTCACCCCGACACAATGCCAGCATATTGTGGGGTGCAATATTTTTGACGCGAATTTGATAGTTACGGTACATCTCAAATTTGGTTGTACCTTCAGGATAATCATTTTTAATACGAGAGACGAATATTCCCTCTTCTAGGAGATAGTCGCGGATATATGCGCGTAATTCAGCTTTTTCCGCTACTTCTTCCGCTAAGATGTCAGCAGCACCTTTGAGCGCCTCTTCTGCTGTTTTTACTCCCTTCGTTTCAGAAATATACTTAGCCGCTTCTTCTTCTAGGGAAGCTGTTGCAGCATTTTTAACATTTAGCGACTTGATGAACTCCGCCAATGGTTCGAGTCCTTTTTCTCTAGCAATGGTGGCGCGGGTGCGTCGTTTTGGTCGATAGGGTAAGTATAAATCCTCAAGTTCGGTTTTTTGTAGACAGGATGCGATTTTGGCTTTGAGTTCATCTGTGAGTTTACCTTGTTGAGCGATCGCATTTAAAATTGTTGACTTTCGTTCTTCAAGTTCTGTTAAATAAGTATATCTCTCAGCCAGGTCGCGTAGTTGTACCTCATTCATCTCGTCGGTGCGCTCTTTACGATAACGGGCGATAAAGGGAATCGTCGCACCCTCGGCCAAAAGTTCTAGCGCGTTTTGTACCTGATGGGGTTTGAGGTTTATTTCAGCTGCCAGTAGTTGAGGAATGTTGAGCATTGGATCTTTAAAATGAAAACGCTACTCCTAAAGGTAATATGCTAGATCCTGATCTTGACGCAAGCCCAAAGTTTTAAGCTTATTTACTCATCTGATTTCAAACCTCTTAAATCCGCGTCGGCGAACGGGAGTTTATATATAGGACTCCTGGCTGATTTCTGAACAAGATTTCTAATGGAAACCCTGATAAGTAGCAACTGACGTAAGACTGAGCGTTGTCCCAAGATTGCGTAATCTTGACTTTTCATAATATTTATTTCCATTGAGTGTTGTGGCTAAAACCTTATTGGTTGTAGAATTAGCCACAATTGCAAAAACGATTTCAATTTGTTTTATAAGTACTACAACTTTTAGTTTGGAGGCGAGTAAAATGCCTTTGTTTTTCCTGATACCACTGTGTACGGCTTTATTCACTGGCTATTTATTTAAAAAGAGTACTGATGAAATTGCATATATTGCGGGTGTATTTGCAGCTATTAGCTTGATTGTAAGCTTAGTATTAGCACCCTGGCAGATCCAGTTTGGATTGTTAATCATTGTCTTCTTTATTACCAACAGACTTTTGCAGGAAAATGAGTCCAAATAAACTCAAGCTACAGGAAAGCAACCTAGGCAAACTAAATGTATCAACCACCATGAACTAATTTTTTAAACTTTAAACTGCTGGGAATTAGTAAGACAGCTAATCTAGGAATACCCTCAAAAACGGAACTTGATACTTTTTTATGGGAAATTTTTGCGTGTAAGTATGGTCTTGATGAAGTATTTTAACAACTGGGGTTTGCCCGTTGAGAGAGGTGACGCTGGGCGGTGTGAATTTTACACTACTTAAGATTTTTCACAAATTATTTTACTATTGCTATTGATAAAAGTTTCGATTTTATGAAGTTTTTGTTTAAGTATATTTTCGGTAAATAAATTTTTGATGAAGTGCCACGATAAATTTGCAGCATGCTTTTCTCGTGGTATTCTAGTAGGTGATTATATGTAACAACAAATCTTTAAAGAAACCCCTAGATAAAATTACATATAATGAAACACAATCAAGTAAGTCTAGATACTAATGATGTAAAAACACTTATAGAGGTTTTCACTCGGATGAAATACACGAAAGGCTTGATCTAGCAAGAGATTTAGTTGTAAGAGTGTACCTCACCAAAACAGAAAACGCGGTTGAATCGAATTCAATCACCATAAACTATCGATTTATCAGCCGAGACTAATTTAAATTAGCTCTTACAGTCATTAAAAACTCAATCAAAACGGCATATTTTTTGCTGTCCGGTTTATACCTGCTATTTCGATTGAGGCAAATGTACTATGAAATCCATGTCGCAAGTTTCACGTTTTCAAATAATTCCTTATATCATCCTGTTTGTCAGTATTTTATTTAGTATTTCTGGACAATTGCTGATGAAGCATACCATGAGCAATACAGATGAGGGACTATTTACTTGGGCATTTATTCAACAATTAGTGTTATCTGTTAGTGTTTACTGCTTAGGAATAGTAAATTGGATATTGGCTCTACGATCTGTAAAATTGAGTATTGCTTATCCACTGACTAGTTTAAACTACGTCGGCATACTTTTCGGTTCATACTACTTTTTTAGTGAGGTGATCACACTAACTCGAATAGCAGGAGTTATCACTATTTTTCTGGGTGTTCTTTTAGTGGTTATTCCGCTTAAAAAGTCTACATGAATTTTCTATATTAAATTCCACAAAAAGCATTGACAAATGAACATCATTACTTGGCTACTTTTAATGCTTGTAGTTTTATTGGGAACAACAGCTAACTTGTCACTAAAATATGGACTTTACATTTCTAGCCCTACCAAAGGAGCAAGCGCCTCTATCCGAAATCTGTTATTCTCTCGTTACTTTTTAATTTGGTTTATCTGTTATACATTTATGACAATATTGTGGCTTTATGTATTGCGGATAATTCCTTTGAGTCAAGCATTTCCAGTTCTAGGATTAATGTATGCCCTTGTACCGATTGCTTCTCACTATCTTCTAAAAGAGCAGGTTATATTTAGCCAGTGGGTAGGAATTTCCATTATCATAACTGGCGTAGTTCTTGTTGTACATTAATACCTGAACAGGTAATTACAGAGGTTAATTAATATTAACGACCTCTGAATATAAATCTCAAAAATATCCTTATAATAATCTAAGTTTAATTTATGAATATAGGCATTATTGGCGGAGGCATAACTGGGCTAGTATTAGCACAACGCCTTTCACATAAAGGACATACAGTAACTGTCTTCGATAGCAACAAACAGCTCGGTGGATTGACCACCTATCATGATTATGGGTTATTTACCTGGGATCGCTTTTATCACGTTATCCTACCTTCTGATACTCACTTAATAAATTTTATCAGAGATATTGGTCTTGGAGACAAACTGCGTTGGCGGGGAAGTTTAACAGGATTCTACGACAATCAAAAATTTTATTCTATCAGTAACACTATAGAATTTTTGCGTTTTCCTCTGTTTGGAATTATAGGTAAAATCAGATTAGCTTTTACTCTCCTGTATGGTTCCCGTCTTAGTAACTGGCGGCGCTTGGAGAAAATTTTAGTTGCAGATTGGCTATTGAAACTCGGC
Source organism: Nostoc sp. WHI (assembly GCF_015714725.1). GTDB lineage: Bacteria > Cyanobacteriota > Cyanobacteriia > Cyanobacteriales > Nostocaceae > Nostoc. Next base: position 7,879 of record NZ_WBKM01000365.1, on the reverse strand, counting down.
GGTAAAAATACATACGAAAAGCTCTGGAAACCCTTGCTTCTATCCAAATTAGGAGAGAACTATAAGCGAATCTCAGCTGTTTTCATCTGGGCTTATATCAAACGACTATTTTCAGCGCGGGATTCTTCATTAAATAAAGAACAACTTGGTTATGTCTCTGGCGGTTACAAGACTGTTTTTGATCATTTAGAAAAATTAATTTACGCAGCTGGAGGTCATATCCACACAGGTGTTGCGGTGGAATATATCGCACCTAATCCAGGGGGTGGAATGTGGGTAGAATATCAGGGGAAAAAAGAACATTTTGATAAAGTTATTTTTACTGGGCCAGTTAACATCCTGCAACAGGTTGTTGCTAATGAACTGGTGAAAGTTTCAGATACTCATGAGACAGTAGAGTACCTGGGTGTAATCTGCATGGTACTTATTACTCGTAAGGCTCTGATTCCTTATTATGTAGTAAATATTGCCGATAGAAATATTCCTTTTACCGGAGTCATCGGTATGAGCAACCTAGTTTCTTTGCAGGAAACGGCAGGATATCACATCACATTCCTACCAAAATATATACTTTCTAGTGACCCCCTGTTAAAACAGCCAGATGATGAATTGCGCCAGGTATTTTTCCAGGGTATACGTTTGATGTTCCCAGAACTCAAAACAGATGACATCGTGGCAGCACACATTAATCGAGCTATTAAAGTACAGCCACTACAAGTTTTAGACTATTCAAATCTTGTTCCAAAAGTGAGTACTGAAAACGATGATTTTTTCGTCGTCAATACCTCACAGTTGGTCAATGATAGCGTTAACAACAACGCAGTAGTGCGACACGTCGATGAATTTCTCAGAAAATCAACATTACTGAATTATTGAAATTTGAGTAATGGAATTTTAAAAATAACACGAGGTCTTTATGAGTCTTTTTGTTCTTTTACCGGCATACAACGAGCAAGAATCAATTCGCCCCTTGTTCAAAAAGTTTCAGACATTGCAGCAAGTCTCTAATATGGAGATAAAACTGATTCTTGTTGATGATGGCAGTAGTGATGCAACTGCTCAGACTGCAATAGATGAATCTCAATCACTGGGCATATTACTGAAATTAGTACAACATCCCAAAAATGCTGGGTTAGGTCAAGCAATTAAAACAGGTTTCACCACTTTCTTAGAAATTTCTAAGGAAGGCGATTTTTTAGCTGCGATGGATTGCGATAATACTCAACCACCAGAACTTTTACTAAAGATGTATGACACCATGATAGCTGGTAGCTATGATATTGCGATCGCATCCAGATATCGAAAAGGCTCTAAAGTCATAGGTTTATCAAAATTTAGAGAGATAATGAGTTACGGAGCCAGCTGGCTTTTTAGAATTGCAGCCCATGTACCCGGTGTCAGAGACTACACTTGCGGTTACAGGCTGTATAACCGTACTTTCGTTAATAAACTGGATATGTATTATGGGGACAGTTTATTTACTGAAAGTGGATTTGCTTGCATGATAGATTTATTGCTAAAAGCCAAAGTGCTCAAACCAAAAATCGTAGAAATTCCAATGGTTTTGAGATATGATCAAAAACCTAGTGCCAGCAAAATGAAAATTGTTAAAACTATTATTAGAACATTAAAGCTGCTGTTTAAGAATCTATCATCCACAGGACAAACTGCCAATTTAGGTAAGACTGGTAATCAGCAAGAAATATCAAAAACTACGCTAAAAATTGGAAATCGTAAATAAACCTTAGAAGGAGAATCTAGCTTAAATTAAGCGTTTGCAGCAAACAAAATTGTATATTTAGTAGGAGTCATAATAATTAGTAATTATTAATGACGCTCCTACAAACGCTCGTTCTTCGCCAACTTTAATTATCACCCCAAGCCCTTTTATACCTCGTGACTTCTTTGGTTGAGAACAGTGCAAGTTAAATACCTAAGTATAGGTGCATCTCACTTTTATCTAAATTCGCGGAAAACCCCATCCGTCTATACGGTGGGGATGGATTAGCTAATACGGAGCGGAGCGAAGTAGACAATTGTCTTTAAATGTTAAAATAGAAAAGTAAGTATGAGTAACTGTCTACATGTTGAAGCATTCTAGCTTCGGTGAGACTCCGGCACAGTAAGTCACTACTGAATAAGCACAAATCTCTCTACAACTTTACTTTAAAGGAGGGAAATCCACACCGCCTTTATACCGACTGTGGCTTTCACTGATTTGTTAGACTGAAAACACCAGAATTTTTCAGTCAAATCTCTGAATTACGCCAGCAGACGAGGCTACCCATGCTTACAAGTACGCTACTTCTCTCGAATCAACTTCCCACCCTCCAATATTCCTCCACACCAGAACGCTTTGATGAAACCTGGGAAGCCCCCCTGGCTACTCTCCTGGGACTAGGACGCGCCTCTGGCGCTGACTTCATCGAATTATTTTTAGAGCGTCGCAACTATATTAGTTGTCTTGCAGAAGATGACTCTATTACTAGTATTTCACCCAGTCTATCTACAGGTGCCGGAGTCAGGGTATTTCGTGGCAAAGCCGATTGCTACGTTAGCACCAATGACCTTTCGTTTTCAGGTTTGAAAGCAGCCTTAGAAAAAGGTCTTTCTATCCTGGGATTGCAACTACCTGCTCCTAAAGCCTTCATCCCAGAAATCAACCTGGAATTATTGAGAGATTACGCCACGAAAAGAGGCAAAGATGCTTGGCTACCAGTGTGTAGCTCCATCCGAGAAATGGGAGAAGTCCTCCTTGATGGTACCGCCCACCTGAAGCAAAAAGCTACCCACATCCAATCGCGTCGCGCTACCTATTTCCGGGATTGGCAAGAAGTCTTAATCGCCGCCAGTGATGGTACTTTTGCCCGTGACATTCGTCTCACCCAATCAGTAGGATTTAACCTATTGTGTGCCGATGGTGCTAATCGTACCTCAATTGGCGATCGCGCTGGGAATACTAGCGATGCCAACTTCTTGAGAACTTGGGATTCTCAACAAGCCGCCGAAAAAATAGCAGAATCTGCTGGCAAAATGCTCTACGCCGATTACGTAGAATCGGGTACTTACCCCATCATTATGGCCAATCACTTTGGCGGCGTAATCTTCCACGAAGCTTGCGGACACCTGCTAGAAACCACTCAAATTGAACGCCATACCTCTCCCTTTGCTGACAAAAAAGGCGAAAAAATTGCCCACGAAAGTTTGACAGCCTGGGATGAAGGGCGCTCTGAAAATGCCTTCGGGACAATTGACATGGATGACGAAGGTATGCCCGCTCAAAGAACTTTATTAATTGAAAAAGGCGTTCTTAAAAACTTCTTAGCAGATAGAACAGGTTCTGCACGCACCGGACACCCCAGAACTGGAAGTGGGCGTCGCCAAAATTATACCTTTGCTGCTGCTAGCCGGATGCGTAATACTTATATTGATTCTGGCGAATACACCATTGATGATTTATTTGCCTCTGTTGATAAAGGTATTTACTGTAAAAAGATGGGTGGTGGTAGCGTTGGTGCTACAGGTCAATTTAACTTTAGTGTTGATGAAGCTTATTTGATTGAAAATGGCAAAATCACCAAACCGTTAAAGGGAGCAATTCTAATCGGTGAAGCCAAGGAAATTATGAATAAAATTTCCATGTGTTCCCAAGATTTGGAAATTGCACCAGGTTTTTGTGGCTCTGTCAGTGGCAGTATTTACACCACAGTAGGACAACCCCACATCAAAGTTGATTCTATTACCGTAGGTGGACGATAAGAATTTTAGATTTTAGATTTTGGATTTTGGTGAAGCAGCGCGGTCTTGGGGGTTTCCCCCATGAGTGACTGCTGAACCCGTTCGCGTAGCGTCTCCCCTTGGGAGAAGGGATTGTGAATGAGCAGGATATTGTGTCAATAAAAAGCTACGAGACAAATATAAGTCATAAGCTAAACCACATCTAGCATAATACTCAGTTGTAGGGTGGGCATTTCGCCCGCCCAATAAATACAAGCAAATTTTCTGTGGAAAAGCTTAACATCCAAAATCCAAAATCTAATATCCAAGATAACATTGCTTCCAATCCAAAATCTAAAATCCAAAATCTAAAATTGACTATGCCAAATATCAATGAGATTGCAAATTCTGCCAAGGACAATGCTGAGAAGCTTGGTATTAAGAAATTCGACATCTATGGCTCAACAGTAGATGATACTAGCGTGCAAGTAGACCAAGGTGAGCCAAAACAAGTTAAAGCCTCAAATCGCTCTGGTGTTACTGTTCGTGTCTGGAATGAAGATAATACAATGGGTGTCACCAGCACCACAGATGTAGATGCCAAAGGACTAGAATTAGCTTTAAAAACTGCCTACGAAGCCAGTTTCTTTGGGGTTAAAGAAAACGTCCCTGATTTTAGTCCAGAAGCTACTGTTCCTATTTTAAATAAACCTCAGGATAGGACACCGCAAGCACCTGTTGCCGAACTCATAGAAAGATTGTTGGTAGCTGAAAAAGAACTACTGGCAGCTCATCCAGCAATTAAAGGTGTGCCTTATAATGGGTTATCGCAAAGAGATATTGACAGATTTTATCTCAATAGCGACGGTGCAGTCAGAAATGAATCTCACTCTTTGGCATCAGTTTATCTTTACAGCAAAACTGAGGAAGAAGGAAAAAAACCGCGCAGTGCAGGTGCTTATAGAATCAACCAAAGTTTAGATAATCTAGACATCAATGGTTGTATCAAAGAAACTGCTGATAAAACTATCAGTCACTTGAACTATGAAAAAATCAAAACTGGTAAATATCGAGTTGTTTTCTCAGCCGAAGCTTTCTTAAGTCTGTTGGGTGCTTTTTCTAACTTGTTCAACGCCCAAAGTATTTTGGACAATCAAAGCCTATCTACTGCTGATGATTTAGGTAAGCAAATTGCTTCTCCTCTGCTTTCAGTTTTTGACGATGCACTGCACCCAGCTAATGTAGGCGCAGAAACTTTTGATGGTGAAGGAACTCCTACTCGTCAAATTTCGCTGATTGAAAATGGTGTTTTAACAAGCTTTCTTCACAGTGCCGGCACTGCTAAAAGGTTAAATACCCAGCCAACAGGTAATGCTAGTATTGGTGCAAAAGTTAGCGTGAGTCCCAATTTTTATCACGTTTTTACAACAGCAACTCCTGAAGAGGAGTTGAGCTTAGATACTGCTGAAAATGTGATTTTTATCGATGACTTACAAGCCCTCCATGCTGGAGTTAAATCTCTGCAAGGTTCGTTTTCTTTGCCGTTTGATGGTTGGCTAGTTAATAAAGGTGTCAGGACGAGTATTGAGTCAGCAACAGTTGCTGGCGATTTCTTGGAGCTATTAAAGTCAATTATTTATGTAGAAAAGGAGGCTGAGTTAACGCCAGGAGGAGTTTGTCCGAAAATTTGGGTTAATGAACTATCGATTACCGGTGAATAAAATTTAGAAAGTGCGGAGTTAGGAGTTAAATATAGCTCTTAACTCATCACTTTGACCTTATGACTCGTCATTAATATTCACCACCTACGCTAATAGCAGTATTAAACACGTCAGCACCACTTAAATCAATACCAGCTAAAACTGCGCCATTTACGTCGGTATTATATAAATGAGCATTACTCAAATTAACGTTGGTGAGATTAGCATCATTTAAGATAGTATCGCTGACAAACGCATCTGTGAGATTAGCAGACTTCAAATTGGCACCAGTTAAATCAGCACCTTCTAAATTAGCACCTTCGAGATTAGCTCCTTTTAAATTGGCATTTCTCAAGTCAACACCTATTAGATGAGCGCCTTTGAGGTTTGCTCCTGTTAAATCACATCCGAAACATTCTCTAGTTTCTAGCAAGCGCCGCACAGGGGCAGAGTTTTCTGCTTTGACGGAAATGGGAGCGGCTAAAGATAGCGTGCTGAGTATGGCTGCTGCCGTCAAAAAAATTCGTTTCATATTTACCTCCGACACTTCTAGAAGTCATGAAATTTTTCACTTCTACGATACCAGTGTGTCAAGATTACAGAATTCTGTCCTCATGCGATCAGAGGAATATAGCAATCCGATTTTATTTTTGAACTTATCTGTGTAGTTAGGCAAGAGGCAAGAGGCAAGAGGCAAAGGGAAAGAATGCTCTTTGAATTGTACGGAGTTTTTTCAAAAATCAAATATGAGTCCTATATATAATTTCTATGAGATTAGGTATTTTTCTGTAAGGTAGTCCGATGGGACTAAAAGTAAAAGATTGTTAGTAATAATTCTATACATATAGAGCGAAATTTCTGACCCCATTCTTTATATCTATTTGTGAAAAATCCGGGTTAACTGTCATTGCGTATTTAACGGCGATCGCCGTATAATACAAAAGTTTTAATTAATTGACTCATCGGAGATTGAATTTGATGAAAAAGCTAATCAAGCAAATCATTTGTAGTTTCATAGCAATTGTAGTGGTCATAGGGCTAACAACGGGTAGTGCAAATGCCCAATCACTTTCCAAAACGGATAGTGGCACTCTAGAGAGAGCATCTGTTTCTGATTATCCATGTGGACCTGAAGATGTTGATAATCTCTACCCAAACCCAGAAAACCCTAATTCCTTTTATCAATGTGCGCCTTATGGTATTGTACTAATGCCATGTCCGTCGGGCTTGGTATTCGATGCTAACGTGGATCGCTGCGAATACGACAATGTGCCTGCGCCTTTGGTAGAATCTGATGAGCAACTTACAAAAAATTAAATCTCCAATAATTGAGAATATTTGGTATTTCTTGTCAATGCCTAAGTCCTATGTACAAGGGTTCTGAGTAACTCATAAGTAGTTACTTTGACTTTTGTAGTTAGCCAAAAAGGTTTATTAAGCCTTACCACTACCTAACAAATACAGCAACGCCATCCGAACAGCGACACCACTGGTAACTTGCGATTGAATTAGACTAAATTCTGGGTCATCCATCAATTCAGAACTAATTTCAACACCACGGTTAACTGGGCCTGGATGCAAAACTTTGACGTTAGGTTTACAAAGTTGCAGTTTTGTGCGTGTAATGCCAAATAGCTGATGATATTCTCGCAAACTTGGCAGTAAATGAGCCGTCATGCGTTCCTTTTGCAGGCGCAAAGTCATGACAAAATCGGCATTTTGCAAAGCTGGTTCTAGCTGCCAATGAAGAAATAGTTGGGGAGTGGGGGAATAACTCCTGACTCCTGCTTCCTCAGAGATATATTCGGCAAATAACTTGGGTAAAAGGGTGGGCGGTGCTGCGAGATGCACTTCGGCACCACTGGCAATTAAACTCCAGATATTCGATCGCGCCACGCGAGAATGGAGAATATCCCCAACGATCGCAATCTTTTTACCCTTTAAAAGTTCTAATCTGGGACTAGCTGGGTCAATTAGAGTACAAATGGTAAATAAATCTAGCAGTGCTTGGGAAGGATGCTCATGTTGACCATCACCAGCATTCAGGACACTAACTTTTACATCTAGACGATCCATTTCAGCCGCGATCGCATTCGGTACTCCTGCCTCTTTATGGCGGACTACCATAATATCAGTTCCCATGGCCAAATAGGTCTTCGCCGTGTCGAGAATTGTTTCTCCCTTGGTCATAGAGGAAGTGGCTGCGGCGAAGTTCAGCGTATCTGCACTTAAGCGTTTGGCAGCGAGTTCAAAACTGCTACGAGTGCGGGTAGAGGGTTCAAAAAATAAATTCGCTACTACCTGTCCCTGCAAGCTTGGTACTTTTTTCGTCCCCCGTGATAGCACCTCTTGAAAACTGGCAGCAGTTTGCAAAACTGTATCGTATTCAGTAGTAGTGAAGTCAGCTAGGGAAAGAATGTGATGACGATTCCAGGTGTTAGTAGGCATAAGGAGTGGGGAGT
>NZ_WBKM01000357.1 GCF_015714725.1 Nostoc sp. WHI | reverse complement strand
TTAATATTTTTCAATTCACTAATTTTACCAAAGCTCGATAACTATTATAAATTGTTATTTTAATTAAGTTCTATATTCTAAAAACAGAACTACTTTCCTGGATTTACCCTTCGTTTTTAAGCAAATCCCTCAAATATGTCAGTATTTATACTTAATAATTGTAGTCAATTATTTTTTAGTGATGCCTGCGGTGGTCACTGAGCTTGCCCTTTGCGGAGCGTCTTGTAGAGAAGTGCGCGCTGCGCCTACGCCTTTCCCTAAAAAACTAATTATTTTGTGCTACGTATTGAATTTCAAAATGGCGATTAATACCCTATTTATTTCAAAATGAGAATTGCTGCTGTAGCAGCTTCATCTTTGACGTTATCACAAATGTATCTGATTTAGAAACTTGGTTGGAACAGCAAGAAGGTAATTAGAATTTATTCAAAAATTTTCAGTCGGAGATAATAACTCCAACCTTGGTGTGGCGATCGCTTTTCAAGCTATATCTATAATTTTATCGCCTTTTTTTCACCGCCTTGACTGCGGCATCAGCATTCACCAGTCCTTTGCCAAAAAAGTACGACTTACCTTTCACCGCAGATGAAACTTCACCTTTGCGTCGCTGTGAGCGATATCTCCTAGCATCATCATCAGAGATACTCAGCCCTTGATAACTAGCTGTAGATTTTAAGATACTCACCAAACCTTCTCTGCTAATTTCTTTATTTTCTCCTTTCATCAAAGCCACTACCCCCGCGACGGCTGGTGATGCAAAAGATGTGCCTTCCACCCACCAATATTTGCCCCGCGCATCCAGCACGGTAGACCAACGAGACTCAGGGGTGGACATTCCTTGCCAAAAAGTATCCAGCCAAGTACCGCCTGTGGTGGGTATTCCGCCCAGCATTCCTGGAGTATTTAAGTCTCCTCCTGGTGCAACTATGGCTAAACCTTTGCCGTAGTTACTGTAAGGAGCGCGATTACCTAAAAGATTTGTTGCACCAACAGCCACTACTCCCGGATAGGCGGCGGGATAGGCGACACGGTTAGAGTTTTCGTTACCCGCAGCAGCCACAATTACCAGTTTAGGATGTGCCTTGAGGACATCTGCGATCGCTTCTTCTTCTCCGTCAGTTGGTAGTGTACTACCCAAGCTGAGATTAATGATATCAGCACCGCGATCGGCTGCGTAACCAATGGCTTCAATATAGGCAGAAGGACTGTAACTTCCATTCAATCCAAACAACCGCACAGGTAAAATTTGAGCATTGGGCGCTACACCTACCAATCCCAGATTATCTTGGGGTTTAGCAGCAATTACCCCACTCACCCAAGTACCATGAAATTCTCCCCCGACTTTATAGGTGCGAAAAACGTAACGTAAAATATGAGCAATTTCCTCCACAGACGCATTTGGGTATTTTTGTTTCACCTCCAGCGCTTCAACAGAATATTGTCGAATTAATTCTGCATCCGATAATTTGAAGGTATCTTGAAATCTGGCTGTAAGAATGGCGAGTTCAGTACGACTGATGCGGGTATCTCCATCGCCGATTTCGCAGGGGTCGAGACTATTACCACTACTAGAAAAATCCCACCCGTGGACTTCATCTGGACATTTGTCAGCCGCTTTCACAGTATAGAGACTACCTGCCAAATCAGGATGATCCCATTGAATCAAGCTATCTATGACTGCAACAACTACACCGCGTCCGCCGTTACTACGTTTCCAAGCTTCGGTGACGCGAATATCTGTGCGGGAGACAGGAGATTTTGTGGCGACAGTAGACTTTTGCAGACAGGTTTGTAATAATTCCCAACTAGATAGCTGGGAAAAACATTGTTGTAGGGGTAAGCTGTTCAAATGCCACGCCAATCCGAGTAAGCTGGTTTTTGGAGAAATCCCTCTAGTAGACTGGGGACTGAGGTCTGGGGACTGGGAACTAGGTAAGAGTTTTCCCAATACCCCATCCTCAGTTCCCTTGAGATTCGCCACTTGTTTGCTAGCTGTTTCGAGATTTTGGTCGGTAATTGATTGGATGAAGTTAGGTTGAGCAGAGGAGATGCCTTTGACATTGTTGAGTTGGTTGGCGACATTGAGGATTTGTGTCCCAACCGCCGCCGTGGATTTGACCAGATAGCGATCGCGGTTGAAGCGCAACGGACGCACAATTGTGAGATTATTCTGCTGTAATATAGTCTGTCTCTGGCTTTGGTCAACTTTGGCGTCAAAACTAACGATAATTTCGTTGGGTAGAACAATAACTTCTTTGGTTTGCTGACGAGTCAGGACTGGTAAAGTATTTTCTACGTAGGGTTGCTTCTGAATGCGCTGCTGTAAGGCTTTTAGGGTTCCAGCAGGCAAATTTACTAGAGCATAGTTCTCGCCCAAAGGACTAACTTTTGCCCCACTACCTCCCCGAACGCCACCCTGTAGGGATTCTTGGAGTTGCAGATAAAGGGGTTGAGCCGCAGGGTTACGGGTAGAGACTTTTTTAAAAGTAACAGCGATCGCATCTTGTCGCTGCTTTAGGGGAATGCGTTGTCCTTTATAAATGTAAAATAAGTTACTATCCTCCTGGGTTTGAGCAACGGCTGTCACCTGTGGGGGAATGAAGAAGATCCCCAGCCCAGACCAAAGACAACCCGTGAGTAAAATACCAGATGTAATGCGTTTCATAAGTGTTCAGAAATTTACAAACATGTATATCTTGTCGGTGGGAGGATATGCAAAATGCAGGTTCCAAAGACGCGATAACTCCCCCCTTTGTAAAGACGGTGATTTATCGCGTCTCTTGTCTGAGAGCCGAGATAGTTCACGATTCACCAATCAACGTAAAAGCCGCCCAATTTTTTGGTTGAGGATATTTCTCCATCGTTGTCAGCATGGCTTTTCTAAGTGCTGTGGCTTTGTCAAGCTTTTGTTGCAGATTATTATAGAACTCTGTCATTAAAAATGATGTGGAATTATCATCAACTGCCCACAAGGATACAATAACACTGGGGACACCTGCGCTAATTAAAGAACGAGACAAACCAATCACACCATCACCAGTAATGCGTCCGCGTCCAGTGTCGCAAGCACTGAGAACGACTAAATCTGCATTTAACTTCAGGTTCAAGATTTCTTCGGCGGTGAGTAAGCCGTTATCTTTACTGGAGGGAGCAAGAGCGATCGCACTTCCCAATCCCCGGTTATCATCAAGTAAACCGTGGGTAGCAAAGTGAATGATTCGGGCTTGGGAAATCTTCTGTAAAATTGCAGTCTTACTAGCTTCTTTACCTGTCAGAGCTTGCGTTTTGAGGATTTCAGCAATATCTTTAGATTCCTTTTCTGCCCAAGGTAAATTATTTAATTGTTCAGGGGGTTTTCCTGGTTCCAACTCCACTTTCGGCATTATTGGATTGCCTACAATTAAAGACTTGCCATTTAACTTCTCTACACGTCGTTGTTGCTTTGATGTGAAATCCAATACCTGAATTGATGGTGCAGTGAGGATGGTGTGTTTTTCAATTAGGTACTTATCTTGGTCATATTGCAGCGCGGGGAAAGGAACAAGAAACAATTCACCTTGAGGGATAAAGATAACTCGGTCATTGGGGTTATTGGATAGGATATCTGCAATGGGTTTTATTAAAAAGTCATGGAGTCGTTGTAAGCGATCGCCCTGCTTTACTCCTTCGGCTGCTGAAACTTTAATATTACGAAGACCGCGACTCTTGATGTCTCTCAGCCCCATAGAGAAACGGGTTTTGTCAACTAATTTCTTTAAATTTGTGTTTTCTTTTTGCCATAAAGGCTTGAGGTCGCTACGATTAAATGTGATTTCACCTGTGGGTTTAATAACCCAAATATATAGCTCTGAATCTTGAGTTTGTGGTTTACCATTAACTTTGAATTCATCAGTAATAATTGAATATTGAACGAGAGTTGCATTTTCGTTTTTAGCAATTTGTTTAATCTGTTCAATATTCAGTGCTGTCACTTTCGATTGCTCAGTTGGATTAGGAGATAATCGTTTATTAAGTAAATCAATAAAAGCTCTCGCCCTACCACGTTCAGATATTTCCAAGGCTTCAGTGATTTTATTCTGAGCAATCAACACTTCTTGTAGCAGGCGGTAGGTGCGAGTCTGCTTTTCAAAGATAGATATTTTGTTGGCATCGTCTAATGTGAGGCGGAGGTTTTCCCAAATAGCGATCGCATCCCGCAAATGTTTTTCAGCTTCAGGAAGTTTACCAGCTTGGCGCAGAGCATTGGCAACATTGTTTAAAGCATTCCCCTCAGCTTCTTTATCTTCATTTTGTTTTGCTTTTGCTAAACTTTGCTGATGAAAATCAATAGCCTTTGCTGTATCACCCAGTGCAAAGTAAACATTCCCTAAACCTCCTAGTGCTTCACTGGGAATAAATTCGGTAACCTCTTTGTAATATTGAGTTGCTTTATTGTAGTCGCCCAATGAATAATAGATATTTGCCAAATTAACTCTAGTTTTAGCAACACTAGAAGCGTTTTTGTCAATAGCTAATGCTTGCGATAAGTCTTGAATTGCTTCGTTATATTTACCTTGAGATATGTAAATATTGCCGCGACTTTGTAAAACTTCTGCTTTGAGTTGTGTGTCTGGATTTTGCTCTAGAATTTTTAAAGCATCATTGTAATTTTTAGTTGCTGTCTCATAGTCAGCTAAGGAATTGTAAATATTACCGAGATTGGCGAAATTTTTGACTTGTCTTTGGGGATAGTTAGATTTTTTGGCGATTTCTAAAGCATTATTGTAGGATTTAATAGCTTTGGTGTAGTCACTGAGACAATAGTAAGCATTGCCGAGTTGTTCGAGGATGACTGCTTGGTTTTCAGTGTCGGAGATTTCTTGATAGATTTTTAGAGCTTTTTGCCAGGGGTCGAATGCTAGGGCGCAGTTGGGGGCGTAGAATTGTAAATCACGTAGTTTGTCTGCTTCAACTTTCGGGGAAGATGGGGGATTTGGTGAACTAAAAATAGCGAGTTGTTTGCCATTTATATCCCATACACGAGCAGTTCCGTCTTCAGAACCAGTGACAATTAATTTACCATCTCGACTCAAATAAGCAGTGTTGATTTTGCCCTGATGTCCTCTGAGTTCAGCTATTAGCTTGCCAGAACTATTTAATATACGGGTATTTCCATCATTATCGTTCTTAGATTCAGCGATTATTAGTTTTTCATCAGGGTTGAAAGTTTCTAAATCTTCGTTGGTTTTACCTATTAGTTTTCCAGAAGTGTCCCAAATATAGGCTGTATTGTCATTTGTTCGAGTAATGATTCGTTTTCCGTCTGGGCTAAAACTTGCACCAATCACCGACCCTTGATGTCCCTGAAGTATCGCCAATTGTTTCCCAGAAGTATCCCAAATACGTGCATCTTCACCTGATGCGGTGACAATTAATTTACTATTCGGGCTAAAAGTGGCACTTTCAACCCAAAACTCATGTCCTTGTAGTTCTGCTCGGAACTTACCTGAGACATCCCATAGACGAGGAGTATTATTTTCCATAACAGCAACAACCATCTGTCCATCTGGGCTAAAATTTGCATTCTTGACCTGTACTTCAGTTCCTTCTTGAAGTACGAAGGTTAATTTGGCCGACAAATTCCAAACACGAGCAGTTGTATCTTGTGATATGGTGACAATTTTTTTACCATCTGGACTGAATCTGGCGTTGTTATTCAATCCTCCTTTGAGTTCAGCTACTAACTTACCAGAAGAGTTCCATACACGGACGATATTACCATTGAATGCTGCAACAATCAGCTTTCCATCTGGACTAAAACTTGCACTTTTGATAAAAGCTTTACCAGCACTATTGACAAAATGCTTACGATCAAAACTACTAAGTTCTACTAACTTTTTACCTGATAAATCCCATATATTGACTTTATCATCATCAGATACAGTCAATATTTTCTGACCATCTGGGCTGAAACTGGCACTATCTCCCGCCCCCCAAAGTTCTTTAAGCTCTTTAAACTCTTTTCGTAATTTGCCATCTATATTCCATAAAATAGCTGTATAAGTGTTTCCATCAGAAGAGCTATAATTTTCATCATTAGATACGGTGATGATTTGCTTCCCATTTGGACTAATACTAGCACTGGTTAATTTATTATGATGTCCTGTTAATAATACTAACTGCTGACCAGAAATGTTCCATAAACGAGCAGTTTTATCATCAGATATAGTCACTATTTCTTGTCCATTTAGACTAAAATTAGCTTTTGTGGCTATAGCCTCATGCCCTTTTAATTCTGTGATTAGCTTGCCGTTTCTGTCCCAAACACGGGCGATATCATCGACGGAAGTAGTGACAATTCGTTTTCCATCAACGCTAAAATTTGCCTCTTGCCCTTTGAGTTCTGCTACTAACTTGCCAGAGATATCCCATAAACTAACAAAACCATTTCTATAAGAAGTAGTGACAATTCGCTTGCCATCAGCGCTAAATTTCGCAGTGTTTCCGCCTTCAAATTCAGCTAACAAATTGCCATAAATATCCCATATACGGATGTTACGGTTAGAAGTAGTAAGTATCTTCTCTCCATCAGGACTAAAATTCACCCCGTCAGTTACACCTCTCAACTTTGCTAATAGCTTACCTGATATATCCCACACACGGGCAATGCCGTAATCAGAGTAGACAACCACACGCTGCCCATCAAGACTAAAGCTTATATAAGCTTCTGTAATCCGTTTTTTTAAGCGAGAATCAGGGTCAATATAATTGGAAAAAGGTGTGTCAGGCAACTTGAATTGTGGGGGCATATTTTCAGTCAAGTACCAGACACGAGCAGTATAGTCGTCGGATGCAGCTACTAATTGTTGTCCATCAGCACTAAAGTTCGTACTAGTTATTTTTCCTTGAAATCCTGTAAGTTCTGCTAACACATTACCAGACAAATCCCACACACGAACGCTTTTACCAAAGGGAGCAAACAGCCTTTTTCCATCTGGACTAAAATTAATACCATCAGGGAATAAACTACCTTTAAAAGTTGCTAGCAAATTACCTGATGAATCCCACACGCGGGTATTTTCATCTGAAGCAGTTGCGACAATATGCTTTCCATCTGGGCTAAAAATGGGAATATTGGCATAATCTTGAGGGCCTGTCAGCTCCGTTAGAAAATTACCATAAACGTCCCAAATCCTAGCAATGTTGTCTTTGGAGACGGTAACAATTTGCTTGCCATCGGGACTAAATGCAACGCTACTTGCTCCTTGGTATTTAATTTCTGTTAATAAATTGCCAGACAAATCCCAAATATTAACAGTTTTGCTTGTGATACTCACAATTCTTTGTCCATCAAGACTCAAAGAATACCCGTTTATTTTTGTTACTAACTTGCCGGAAGTCTCCCACACATGATAGCCATCATCTCCTGTAGCGATAATTAGCTGCCCATCAGAGCTAAAACGAGGCCTTTGAATAAAATTTTCGTAATCTATTATTTCTGTCAACAAATTGCCCGATATATCCCATACATGAATAGAACCTGGGGAACAGGTAAGAATTAGCTTGCCATTTGGACTGAAACTCGCGGCTGTAACAGTGGAATTATTTTCTTTAAGAACTGCTAGTAGTTTTTTGTTGGCGATGTTCCACACCCGCGCCGTACCATCTTCTGCTGATGTTACAACTAGCTTGCCATCAGGGCTAAAACTTGCACTCCTTAGCTCTTTCTGGTGTCCTTGCAACTCAGTCAAAATTATACTTTGTGTATCCCACAGCCTCGCTGCACCATCATTTGCTGCTGTTACAATCCATTTACCATCGCCACTAAAACTGGCACTATTAACACCACCAGTATGCTGTTGCAACTTACCTACTAACTTCCCTGATGATTCCCACATCAACCCAGTAAAATCAACTGATACCGTAACTATCTGCTGCCCATCGGATACTGTTGGCGAAACATTACTTAACATAAAAACGCCGATTTTACCGTGTATTACATGGGAAGGGTAATTCTACCTTCCCATGTAATACACGGAAAGAAAAAAATTAAGTTAGCTGCCTCAATAATCAATAAACTAGAAGAAATACCTGTGGAGGCAGTATATGTGCTTACATCCTGAAGAAATTCCTCCTATTCCCGATGAAACGGTACGTGTAGCCAAGGCCGCATTTCCAAAAGGTAATTTATATATGCGCTTGCGTGATGAACTTGGGGTCTTTTATCAAGATGAAGACTTCGCTGCACTTTATCCGCAACGCGGTCAGCCAGCGCAAGCACCTTGGCGGTTGGCGATGATACTGGTGATGCAGTATTTAGAGAATC
>NZ_WBKM01000347.1 GCF_015714725.1 Nostoc sp. WHI | reverse complement strand
TTATACCTATCAAAAAGTTCGTGACTTATTAGCAACTCGGACTAGTTTCTTTAATGATATTCGTACCTTATTAAAATTTATTTGCTTTAAAAATTGGTCGGAGTTTTTCTTATTTATTCTTACCGAATATGTCCCTCTCACAAAAGTAAATTCTAGTTAAAAATGTCAAATTTTTGAGAGGAGGTAAAGATTATTAATTAAGAGAATTTACAAAGTAGGTCGGAATTTCAGCTATATTTATAAGTTGAAATCTATTTTTTCATGGGCAGATTTTTAAAATTGTTTCTCTTCAGTTAATTATTATGATTATCTTTCAAATAAATCATAATTAGACAGAAGTTCTCTATGTAAACAAGAGGACTTTATCTTCTTTTGTTTTCAAAATGAGAATTGCTGGAGGAAATAGCTACGGATGAATTACAGACTCCAAAAATGTTAACCAATGGTTTACAAATTCTGCCAAATAATGAACGTCAAGTACGCCCTTTGGCTTCTTTAGAGCCAGAAGTGCAAAGAGAAGCTTGGCAGAAGGCAGTGGAGGAAGCGGGTGGTAAAGTCCCAAGTGGTAGGATTGTGAAGAATGTTGTGCAGCGCATAATGGAGCGAACCCAAGTACCCAATACCTACCAAATCGGCGAAGTCTGCCAAATCCTTGTTAAGGACAATCCCGAACTTAGGGGCAAAGGTGGGTGTTGGGGGATTGTCAGCGCAGTGAATGAGTTCAGTTGCACCGTGAGAATGTGGGATGGCGAGTACGCCGTTGGGTTGCAACACCTCAAATCTTACAATTACCTACCTGCCGAGTGTGAGCAGATGCGGGAGATATGCGATCGCATCAGTCGAGTATATTCCAGTGCGCTCGAAGAATCTGTGCAGAAGTTTTTGGAGTCGTTGGGGAAGCTGAACCGCGCTTATTTGACGGATTTGGAAGAGAAACTACTGACGGTTTTGGAGTCGGAAATCAGAGAATAATGCAACAAAGAAACAATGCTTTCTGTGATTCATTGTGGTATTAAATTAATAAAAGTAAGCTTTGGTTTAATATTTCTGCTCCCGGTTGTTTGTAGAAAGTAGTAAGTTATGACGTTATGACAGGAACACAACAACAAGAAATCATGGATTTACGGGCATTGAATTTAACACCCAAACAAATAGCCCGAAAACTGGGTATCAAAGTATCATCCGTTAATGCAGCGATTCAAAATCAAGCAGAGCAAACCACATTAGATAGATTAACAAAAGGAGAACTAGACCCCGTATATCAGTGTTTAGCAAGCGAGAGTCTTATCAAATTGTTACCGAAAATACCACCAGAAAACAGCATCAAAAATCTGCTGACAAAAATCCTACCTGTAAAAAACAATGACGATATCAATCGTGGTTTAGGATTGGTAGTGATTGCAAGAGTTGCTCGATACAATCAAATCACGGTCTGTAGCTACCTTTTAGATATATGGTGCTTGGGCGTTAAAGATACCATACCACCACGTACAGTAGACAGGATAAAATTTAAAGAATTTACAGAATTACTATTCGAGCCATTTCCCGGAAAACCGCAAGAGGTGACTCTTGAAGTTGCCCAAGGGATGATATTTAGTGCTTGCGAATACGCTCTAAGCTTAGGGTTTCAACCACATAAAGACTTTGAAAAATCGCGTTTGCACATCGGAGAATGGGATGGGAGAATACGTATTGAATGTGGTCGTGACGGGAAACCATTTTATGTCAATGGACCACACGATAACCCGAAAAAGATCATGGAAACATTGAAGAGAAACACAGGTGAAGGTAATTTTGATTTTCTGATTGGTTCAGATCCTATTGAAAAGAATTTTTGGTAAATGCAATTAATTTAATTATTCTGTTGCGTCATTACGATGTTATCCAGGTTTGGAATACTCAGCGCAGTGAATGATTTCAGTTGTACTGTGAGACTTTGGTATGGTGAGTAGGGAGCAACGCGATTTTGTGAGGTACGAAAAATTAGGGGTATAAATCACCTGTTTAATAGTGCGATCGCAGCGAAACATCTGTTTTTATTGAGAATCTAGCTATATAACTGAGAATTAAACGCCGATCTCACTTTTTCGCGTTGCTCCCTGGTGAGTACACCATTAGGTTGCAGCATCTGAAGTCCTTCAACTACCTGCCTGCCGCATGTCAGCAGATGCAATGCTTGAGCGATCGCCTTGCGCGAATATATTCCGATTCTCTGGAGGAGACGGGAGCAATGCGATTTTGTTAGATCGGACTTTAATTCTCAGTTAGAGAGCTAGATTCTCAATAAAAACAGTTATTTAGCTGCGATCGCACCTCTAGATAGGTGATTTAGTACCCGAATTTTAACCACCTCACAAAATCGCATTGCTCCCGGAGGAGACAGTCAAAAGTCTGTTGCAGTCGTTGGGGAAGGTGAATCGACCTTGGTTGACTGCTGTAGAGGAGAAATTGTTGAGTTTAATTGAGCGAGAATACGGGCTTATAGATCAATTTATACAAACTTGTGGACAATAATAGATACACGTCTTATGATTATGTAATCAGCTTGATGTTTGGCAAGTCGAAGCGAGGGCTAAAACCCTGGGGGATCTGCCAAAATCGCCAGAACCTTGACAAGTAAATAATTACAGCGTTTCAAAACTTCGGGAAGTTGCAAATTACTTGCAATAAGAGCGGCTGAAAATGACCTTTTTTTTCGATCCGTCAAAAACCTTCCCAGGAAGCTTGCTCTGTAACAGTTTCAGATGGAGCGGTTTCCACTAACCAAATCCCCTCACGGGGACTGAAACCTGCTAGCATCAAAAATATACCAACAAGCCACGGATGTTTCCACTAACCAAATCCCCTCACGGGGACTGAAACTAGAATAATTAGCGGCAACAGCTGCTTTAAGGTTGGTTTCCACTAACCAAATCCCCTCACGGGGACTGAAACACTACCTGGATGCTTATCAGAGGTTTCTATTAGCAATGTTTCCACTAACCAAATCCCCTCACGGGGACTGAAACCTTTCTCCTCTAATTCCTCTATTTGCTCCTCTAGTTGTTTCCACTAACCAAATCCCCTCACGGGGACTGAAACATGCACAGATCGCACCCTTTGAAGTGATAGCGATATGTTTCCACTAACCAAATCCCCTCACGGGGACTGAAACACCTCAATAAATCCCCGTTCAGCCTGTTCCGTGAAGGTTTCCACTAACCAAATCCCCTCACGGGGACTGAAACTTCGGATCGTCGCCGTCAGGCTGATAAGGAGGACTTGTTTCCACTAACCAAATCCCCTCACGGGGACTGAAACTTGACTGCTTTCCTTTTGACATATATTTGCTGAGATGTTTCCACTAACCAAATCCCCTCACGGGGACTGAAACCCTAAATCGGAGGATAATACCCTGTTAGGGTCAATGTTTCCACTAACCAAATCCCCTCACGGGGACTGAAACTGGATCGAGACTAGCTGCAAAGTAAGGGTTCGGGGTAGTTTCCACTAACCAAATCCCCTCACGGGGACTGAAACCTTTCTCAGCTTTTTGCAGGTTTTTCCCACTACCTAAGTTTCCACTAACCAAATCCCCTCACGGGGACTGAAACACCGATTCTAGTCCAATTATATCCCCATTGATTGGAGTTTCCACTAACCAAATCCCCTCACGGGGACTGAAACTTGCAGTCGCTGCGATCGCCGCCCACTTCTCCATAAGTTTCCACTAACCAAATCCCCTCACGGGGACTGAAACATAAAATCCCCTATGCGCCGATGAGGTTGGAGGAAATACTGGTTTCCACTAACCAAATCCCCTCACGGGGACTGAAACCTAACGTCATCACAGTTTTGTAGTCTGCCTTGATCAATGTTTCCACTAACCAAATCCCCTCACGGGGACTGAAACGCACAATTACAGGTTTCCAAAGCCTACTACCCTGCAAGGGGATTAAAATCTAAAGATTAAGCAGGGTTTTCCTGGCACAATTGATTAACAACTCTTTCGATTTCCAGTGTCATCCAATCAGAGCCTGTGTGGTGGTAAACTAGAACTAATGATTGGTAGAACCACAAAGTTTTTTCTCGACCGGCACTAAAATTAGTCCAGATGACATCTCCATATTGTTGCCAATCAGCTAAAAGCGATCTGGAATTATGCAGTTTGTCAGCCAGAGAAACCAAGCGTACAGAAGGTGAAGCAGAACGGAGATTATTGAGGTAATGCTGCTTACGTTCTTGCCAGGGAGGTTTAGGAGGTGTATCCCACTCAGTACAGCCATCGATAATAGCCAAAACTGTTTCACCAAAGAGTTGACGGATGTCGTCACGAATGGGTTTGCCACCTTGATCTTCTACTGCATCATGCAAAAGAGCAGCGATCGCTTCTTCTTCCGTGCCTCCAGCTTCTAAAACTAAAGCCGTTACACTTAACAAATGTGAAATGTAAGGAACGCCGCTAATTTTGCGTGTTTGATTAGCATGAAGACGAGTTGCGTAGACTAAAGCGGATTCAAATCGTTCAGTCAGTTTTAATGAATTCATAGTTGCGTCAATTGTGATAAAGCATAAATTGAGTAGCGGCATCAGCAGCAAAGCTTTGCCGTAAATCCCAAGGTGTTAAAACTTCAACTTTTGGAAGCCATGCTCGTAAACGCATGACTAGATTGTTATCTCTGTGTTCGTTATCTTGATATCGGATATGTGCTTGATAGTAAGCGTCTGTTTCCGAACGCTTGGCAAGGACTTTTAATAAATCTTGCTGTTGAGGTTGTTTAATTTCACGTTGAATCAAACGTTGCACTTGCTGATAAGTAATTTCTTCAAAAGTGTCGTGGCGTTCAGTACCTTTAACGTAGCGATCGCAGAACTGGCGGTCAAATCGCAGTAACATCAATTGCGAAGGCAAATAGAAATCAAATCCCCAAGCTTTAGACATTTCTAAAGCAATATAATCTGGAGTAGGTAAAGATGTCTTTCGATAGTGCTGTAGTAGATTTGAAGGTAGTTTGGGGTTTGTCCACTCTAAACAAGTCATACTTTGAATATGGTCAAGGCGAAAGTTATACCAATCACTTTGTTTTTGAGGGCTTTCGCCATAGGCACACAGATAAACTGCCCTCTGTACGTAGTAGATGCATACGGGATAAACGATACAATCAACCATTACCCCAAGTCTGGCACTACCATAAGTTAGTTTGATCGGTGGAACTGGAGTTTTAGCCCAAACTTGTCTTAACTCGCATTCCAAATCCTCAACCGCATCCAGGGTACTATGGGGAATCACATAATCGAGTTTCAAAAAAAAGCGTTGAACACGATTGATTTTTTGAGAATGATATTCTGCGATCGCTACTAAATCTTCATGCATGAAGTTCAATTCATAAGCACCAATTTTGGTAGCAGTCACGTCATCTTTAGCAGTTATGGGACGTGGTGGAAACTCGCACACTCGGTAATATTTCTGGTATCTGTATACCAGCCAACCCAGTTGAGCGAGAATTTCCAAATCAGCTTGCAAGGAACGCCGAGTTACGCCAAACAAACGCTGCTGTAACAGTTTGTCTAAAGCCGATGCGTCGATACCAGTGTAAGCAAGTATTGATTTCTGCCACTGGCTAGCAACTATTCTTGTTTTTTCATTAAACAACCATTGAGATGTGGTTTTGATACAGGGGCAATCAGAGTCATGTACGACGGGAATCTCTTCTCCTTTAGGATGTGTGGGACTAAAGAATGCATCACGCCAGTTTGTTTGCATAAGAGAAAGAATCATCTAAAACTAGACGGTCTTGATTATCACCGTAGAGCGATCGCAGCCACACCCACAAGCGAATTGCTCGTAGTAGATTTTGCTTGAGATATCCGCGTCCTAAGCACTGCAATAGTTCTACATCAGGAATATCTTGAAAAACTAATTCAGACACCAGCCGAATCTCAATAAATATAACTTTCTTTAAGATACAGCGTCTTGGAAGACACTTATTCCAGGTGCGTGTATGATGTAGCCATCAAATAAATCTAAAGGTAATGAGTACGTACAAAATCGACCTAAAAGATGGAATTCTAAGTGTTAAGTTCGGTGAACCTGCTCAAAATGACCAGATTGTGCGTGATGCAGCAGCCCGATTGGAGGAAATGGCAACATCAGGAGAACTGGCGGGAGGTACACTTCTAAAGATTAATGGGCCTACTTCTATCCCTGTAGCGTTTGTTGTAGCACATAAGCTTGCTCATATATATGGTGCTGTTGCTTTTTACGATCCCAAGTTAGGTAAATATGTCATTTGTATCACACACAATCCATCGTATAAACTAGGAGACTTAATAGATTGATATTTGAATGATGGAGGAGATGGGTGTAGCTAGCAAGAAATTTTATGACAACGTATCACATAAGTTTGGAAGACGACGTTTTGAAAGTTGGGTTTAGTGCAACACTTGCTACAGGCGACCAGATTGTGCGAGATGCATCGGTGCAGTTGGATGCAATGATTGCTTCGGGTGAACTTTCTGGTGGTTCCCTGATTAAAATTAATGGACGCACATCAGTACTGGTTAGTCAGGTATTAGCTGATAAATTATCTAAATTGTATGATGCGATCGCTTTTTTTGACCCGAAGATTGGCGACAGAGGACTGGATAGGTATGTAATTACCATCAGCAAACACCCAAGATATATAGTAGGGGATACATTAGATATAGTGCGATCGCAGCAACACTCAAGTATCAAAGTTGTGCTGTGTGGGTTTGCGAATACAGGAAAGACTTGCTTTCGGGATGGTTTAAAACAGGCGTTATTGCAGATTCCCAATGCACCAGACTCTTATTTCATCTCTGGTTGTCCCGATGGTGATGGTTCTTGGTATGGCGAAACTGCACGGCGCGATTTGGATTTGGCGAAAAAGTTAAAAGCTGAATATAAGGCTAGATTTACGCCAGAGTTTGCACAATTGAAAGCCCAGGAAGTCAGGGGTATCAATACACGAATCTTTGTATTTGATGTCGGTGGAAGAATATCTGATGAGAACCGCTTGATTATGGCGGAAGCGACTCATGCAGTGATTTTGGTGAAAGATCAGTGTGAGATTGCACCTTGGCAAGGATTTTGTGAATCTTTAGGTTTGGAAGTGGTAGCAATTATTTACAGTGATTATGAAAGTGTAAGTGATGCGATTTCGGGGGAAACGCCGATTCTTAGAGGAAATGTCCATCGGTTGCAGCGTGGCGAGGATGTCTCTAATCGTCCGATGGTGCAAGCATTGGCGCGGGTTTTGGTGGAGTTAATTTGAGGTAAAATGAACATGAATTCTGTTAATGTAGCGATCGCTTGGTGTTTGGCTTGGGGTAACGAACGTCAACCGCAGTTTGATATTACTGTTTTACAGGAAATGCGGGACGCTTTAAATCAGAATAGTAGTAAGGAAGTTCCAGAAGCGGTTAAAGCAATTGTTCAGCAAGTAGAAGAATTCCAAAGTATCAAAGATGATGATGATTTTCCCCCAACTTTGGATGAGCTAAAGGAGAAGTACTCTAATTTATGGAATCAAACTACCAAAATCGGCTTAGTTTATGGTAGTGCGACTAAGATTAAACAATATGTGTTTGAATCAGCAAAAATTCAAGAAATTCGTGGAGCATCTGGTTTATTAGATAGAATTAACATCATTGATTTGCCAGCATTTTTTAATAAAACATACCAACAAGAATCAGACAAAAAAAATGAGCGAAATAGGTACACTATTCAATGCGATGAAATTAAACAATGGTTGAACGATAATTTTCATGAAGATTACAAGTTATCTGAAGTTTTGATTCCTGAACTAATCATATATTCCACAGGTGGAAAGATTCTTGCTTTTTGTCCTGCTGCTTATGTTCATGATTTAGCTGATGCCATTGAAAAGCGTTATACTCATGAAACCTTAACAGCTAACTCTTGTGCAGTTGGGGACACATTTAGATTATTAGAAATTCGATTTGGTTTACTCAAGGAAAATATAGAAGATACACCTTGGTTAGAGTGGTATCACAAGAATTATCAAAAACCAATAATTCAGGCTTATTTTGGATATCCCAAAGATGAAACCGAACGCTTAAAAGTATTTAAAACCCGTAAAAGCTTTAATGAAATTACTACCAAATTAGCTATTTTATTTAATCAACGACGTAGCGGTAATCATATTCCTGGACGTGAAAGCACCCGTCGTTATCCACCTATGTTTGAAACCCATCCTTATTTAGTCAGAGATGGAGTGGAAAACCGTTCTGCTATTCTGCAAGTAGACAAACTAGCTAGAGAAACTTATTTTTCTGAACCATCAGTTAGAAAATATCTGTTTGGTGATAGAGCTAAAGATGGTGATCCAAAAGAACCACAATGGTATCTTGATTCTAAATTGGAATGGCGTAGAGGTATAGTTGAAAGCTGGGTAGACAGATTTAATAAAGTATTTTTAGAAAGAAATCAAAGTTTAAAAAGTAAATACTATGGAGGTATAAATCCCAAAACTGTACAAATAGCCCAAACTCTCACCCAGATATCTAATGCTAGTAATGGATTTATCGCCTATATTTATGCTGATGGCAATAATATGGGTGGATATATCCAAAAACAAATCAAAACTCCACAGCAATATCAAGAATTTAGTCAAGATGTGGAACTAGCAACACAATATGCAGTTTATCAAGCATTAGCAGAAAATTTACGTCCTCACACACTGAAAGGTTTAAATGAAGAAGAATCAGACTTGAGAAATGGTGATTTGATTCATCCTTTTGAAATAATTACCATTGGTGGTGATGATATTTTAATTGTTGTACCTGCTAATAAAGCCTTAGAAATCTCTCAAATGATAGGCGAGAGATTTGAAGGAATTTTACTAAAGGAAATTAAATTAGTAGAAATTCAACCTCAAATAAAAGAAGAAAAGCGCATTTTAGGTAATTATAAGCTCAAATTTGATAAACCATTTGAACCACGCAAAATTCATCGTTACCAACCATTAAATGCTAAACGTTCTGAATGTGAACTTAGTACATCAGTAGGTGTTTTAATTACAGCTATTAACACACCAATCTATTATGCCAAAGAGTTAATAGATCAATTACTCAAGTCTGCTAAAGAACGGGCTAAAAAATTGAAACCTGTGGGATATCATGGCGGAACAGTAGATTTTTTAACCCTAAAATCTGTGACAATGATTGCATCAAGTGTTAAAGAATTTCGTCAAGAGGCATTAACTAAGAAAAATCCGCAAAATTTAAAACTCTACGCTGCACCTTACACTCTACATGAATTAGGAGGATTATTAACATCAATTGCAGCTTTGAGAAAAGCCAAGTTTCCCAAATCACAGCTTTACCAAATCAGGAGCTTATTAGAACGAGGTAAACATACAGCTATTCTGAATTATCGGTATTTTCGAGTTAGACTCAAACAGGGTAAATCTGAATTAGAAAGTGATTTTGAAAAAGCTTGGTGTACACCTAAAAAGGAAAATAATGGCGGGAATTTAGCACCTTGGATGTATGATGATGGTTCACTAGAACATGATAAATCAGGGTATCCTCTTTTTGAAACAATTTGGCGAGATTTGGTTGATATCTATGAATTTATGGAAGAAGCAGAAGAGGAAGGATCAGAAAATTTACCTGTAGAGGCTGAGTTATGATTCAATTACAAAAATTACCGAATTCAATTCAAACTTATTGTATTAGCGCTATCATTGACACAGCTTTATGTATAGGTGCTGGAGGTTCTTCGGGTTCACTTGCTGATAAACCCATAGTTCGCAATGCTGAAGGAAATTTACTCATTCCTGCTTCCCAATTAAAAGGGCGTTTGCGCCATGAATGCGAAAAAATTGCCAGAGGTTTAAAGTGGAATATTTGCCATCCTCCCAACCCGCAAACAATGTGTCCGCAAAGAGCAGGTTTAGATAGTAATTTTGAAAGAGAAGAATATAAAATATCAGAAGATGATAAGAACCATCATTGTTTAATTTGTCAAATATTTGGAAATCCTGTTTTACCTTCTCGCGTCATATTTGATGATTTAATTTGTGAAGAAGAAGCAGAAAATTTACCAGAAATTATCCGTCCTGGAGTAACAATAAACCGTCGTCGTCACACTGCGGAAGAAAGTAAACTTTACTTTCTGGAAACATCCCCAGCTAATATAAAATTGAGGTTTAAAGGTAATATTTATTTATCTAAGTCACTATTTAATAACCCAGATTACGTAGGTGCATTAATTTTAGCGGGACTGCGACACATTAACGCTTTAGGTGGGAGTAAATCTGCTGGCTTGGGGTGGTTAAATTGGGAATTACCCGCGTTATCTGTAGAACAAGCAGCATGGGATTTTCTAGCTAAAGGAGTGGGAAATAATGAAAAAGATTAATTTAGAAATTAAAGCTTTATCTCCTTTAGCTATAGGACGCAAAAAGCCAGGAGGGAATATAAGTGAAGCTGAAACTTTTATTCCTGGTTCAGTAATTCGTGGTGCTGTTGCTGGTCAAATATTAAAGGAAGCAAATCAAGAAATTGAAGAAGGTGATGATTTTCACAAATTATTTTTGAGTGAAAATCCGGCGATTTTTCAAAATGCTTATCCAGCGATGATTGAACGTAGCGATAAAGCTCAATTAGAAGTAAGAATTTTACCTTCTACAGTTCTTAGTTCTAAAAGTAACCCAGGGTTTAAATACAAAAAAAATCATGGAGTTTTTGACACTTTAATAGACCGTTTTTGTGCTGATAGCTATAATCATATTTATGATCCTAATTGTCCTATAGATGGGGGTAGAGTAGATACTTTCACAGGGTTTTACAGTCAAATAGACGGAAAGTATTACAGTCATTCTACCAGTAATCGTTTATTAACTAGAGTAGGTATAAATCGCCGTCGCGCTACTTCGGAAGAACAAGTACTTTATAGTATTGAAGTTTTAAATGAATCAAAGGAACAAAAAAAGCAACTTGTAATATATACAAGTACAATTTTAGTACCTGATGATTTAGCAGATTCTTTACACACATTTATTGAGACTCATCAAGATAATTTTCGTTTAGGAGGTTCAAGTTCACGAGGTTTAGGAAAAGTCAAGATTACAGCTAAAAAGCAAAGTGATATTAAGTCAAATGTAGATGATCGAATTAACCAATTTAATCAAAAATTACGTATACGCTGGAATGAATGGGGTAATATATTTGGGAAAATATCAGAAATACTAAACAATCAAACTTATTTCACTATTGATTTACAAGCAGATGCAATTTTAACTGAAAATTGGCGACGCACAACAGTAATTTCTCAAGATATGCTACAGCAATTTACAGATGTGGATGATTCATCTTTACGACTTAAAAGTGCTTACAGTAGCCATGATTACCGTTCTGGTTGGAATGCTGCTTGGGGTTTGATGAAAGATGTGGAGTTAGTGACAAATAGAGGGAGTGTGTATTTATTCAGTACAGAAAATAAGGATTTGTGGTTGAAAGCTTGGGAAGATTTAGAAGTTTATGGAATAGGCGATCGCACTTCTGAAGGTTTCGGACAAGTGCAAATTTGTAATGAGTTTCATTTAGTATTCAGAGAGGAAGCAAAGTGAGCGATTCATCAAAACAACAACAACAATTGAAAATCCAAAAAGGTATCCGTCAAGCTGAAGATTCTTTAGTAACTTGGATTCAAGACGCTTTAGATGATCGTAGATCCTATGGTAAATTAGAAGAATCTCAATTTCGTAATTTAGTAAGAGTTGCTGATACTACTGATAGCACAGAAGTAATTAAAAACTTTCTCCGTTATCAAGTTGGTAGAGATGAGAAATGGGGAAGGGGTAAAGATTCCTTAGCTGAGAAAATTGTTTCAGATATAAATACTCAAATAAAAGATCGTGCAAAAACAATTGCAGACTCAGCAAAAACTGACGAAGTTAACTCAATTTTATTAGAATTAACTCGTCGTTATTTGGGATATGGTGCGCGTTATTTAACGTACAAGCTTAAAGGTGAAAATCCTGCTTAATACAATTTTTATGAGGTTAGAAATATGCCGCGTTTAGTTATTTCCACAGTTGGGACAAGCTTATTAACTAATCAAATTGATCGAGAATATGAAAATGGCTATTATAGCCGTTTACGAGATACAGCTAATTGTTCTTATGAAGAAATTAGAAAGTACCATGAAGATATTACAGATATCATTCAAACTTTAAAAGAGAGAGCAGAAGAAAAGCTGAGTGGTGATATTGATGATATTCGTGAAGCTAGTGCTGAACTTAATGGAATTTATGGACTGTATGAAGATCAAATAAGTCAAAGTGAACAAGATATACATTGGTTAATTGCTAGTGATACTGCTCAAGATAAAATAACAGCAGAAATATTACAATCATTTCTCAGTACAAATGGATTAAATATTTCCATTTACACCCCCCAAGGCTTTTCAACTAGCAGTAATGAGGCTTTTACACAAGGGATTGATGAACTACTTAATTGGTTTGAAGATACAATTCCTGGTTATCAAGACAGTGACTATGAAGTTTGCTTTAATTTAGTAGGAGGTTTTAAAGCAATACAAGGATTTATCAATACTATTGGTATGTTCTATGCTAACAAAATTATTTACATATTTGAGGGTAGTAGTTCAGAGTTAATTACAATTCCTCGCTTACCTATCAAGATAGATACAGAGGTAATTAAACCTGTAGAATTTGCATTAATGGCACAGGGAGCATGGATTGATTTAAAACAACTTAAAAAAGTCCCAGAAACTTTATTATACATAATTGGTGATAAGGCACTACTAAGTAACTGGGGACGACTTATTTGGAATAGAAGTAAGGTAAATTTTCTTTTGCAAAGTTTGTTAACCCTGGAATATATTAAATATGAGGGTTCATTTGTTCAAGATTTTAAAAATATTAAGGACAAAAAAGAATGTTTAAAATTACAGGAAACAATAGTTAAAGTTGCATACTTGTTAAATAAATTTGATGGAGATATTTCTTATCTAAAAGGAGATGGTGGAGTTCAATTAGAAACTTATAAAAATACCGATATTGAGCATTTTAGAGTTACGCTTAGTCTCCGAGTTAGTTGTAAATTTGTAAGTGGTTATTTGTGCCTGAGATACTACGGAACACACGATCATGTTGAAAGAAGTGAAAAAATTAAAGGTAGATAACTAAACCCATGTTCGACACATTTAAAAATCGCCTAGAAATTACAGGCGTACTCACTACAATCACCGCATTAAGAATTAGCGTAGGACGTTCCACAGAACCCATCGGAACAGATTTACCCGTCATTAAAGATGCATTAGGACAACCATTAATACCAGGTTCTAGCTTCAAAGGTGCAATGCGATCGCGCCTTGAAAGTTTCCTCCGTGGAATTGATTCCAGTTTTGCTGAAGATCCCACTGATTTCACCAGTTCAGCTAAAAACAATTACGTCAAAGATTTAAAAGAACAGCACAAAGATAATGACTTGGATCTAACGCGAGAACTTATTGAAATGACAGATTTAATCTCTCGTCTATTTGGTTCACCTTGGATAGCCAGTAAATTCCAAGTACGCGATTTAACGGTAGTTCCTGATACCTGGTTTGGACAATACCAAGAAAGAGACGGTGTTGCTATTGATAGAGACACCGAAACCGCAGCAGATCGTAAACTTTATGATTTTCAAGTAGTACCTGCGGGGACACAGTTTGAGTTTCGCGCAGTGGTGGAAAATGCTGAAGAATGGGAATTAGGACTGTTCATGATTGGGTTACACCAGTTTGAGACAGAACAAATTCCCCTTGGTGGTGGACGTTCTCGCGGCTTAGGAGTTGTTAAACTAGAAATTAATAAGATGTACTGGCTTAATGTTAACAACAAACCAGAAAAATTGTTAACCTATTTACAAGAATTAGTTAATAGCAACTTAGGTGATAAATTACCCAGCTATCAAGATGGTAAAGAATCTAAACAAAAATGGACTCAATCTCTCATCACATATTTAACAGAAAATCTACCCAAAAATTCTAGCACTACAACCCACACACAATCTTGAGGATGTCAAAATGGCTTTCAGTAACTATAAAACTATCGGTGAAGTTCTCAAAGCGTTTCAAGTTACTTACACCGAAGCGAATTTTATCAGTGAAATTCCCTTTAATATTCCTGACTACTTCCGCGAAGATTTAGAACTGATGATGCGGGATGCTGTTGTTGATAACTCAGAATTTGCTATCTGTGAAAATCTCATTTATCCCGTACTGAAAGAAGTTTGGAAAACCTACCGCCAACATTTTATTTTATGGAGTCATGAATCCTTAAATTATGATGAAAAATTATCAGGATTTCCTGAATATATTTTGGCTAAACGTTCACCATTAGGTAAAGTCGTCTTTGACAAACCATACTTTATCTTAGTGGAAGCCAAACAAGATAACTTTGAAACAGGTTGGGCGCAATGTTTAGCAGAAATGATTGCTGCTCAAAGATTAAATGGAGAATATCAAATAATTATTTTTGGTATTGTTTCTAATGGCGCAACATGGCAATTTGCTAAATTAGAAGGTGACAGGTTTATCAGAAATATGACTCCTTTTACCATTTATGAACTAGATAAATTATTTGCTGCTGCTAATTTTGTATTCCAACAATCTGAATTACAGCTAAATAATTTAGTTGCAGCTTAAACAGATTTATTGAGATAAATACATCCATGCACAAACGACTTGTAAACCATTGCACTATTGATTTAAGTATCATCCCAGATGGGCCGATTCTGATTAAATCTGGAAAACAAGGGGCAGATCCGACAAAACCAGATATGGAATTTGTCGAAACCTATCATGCTGGTAAACCTACTATATATTTACCAGGAAGCAGTTTGAAAGGCGCTATTCGCGCCCATGCTGAAAGAATTGTGAAAACAGTGGGTAGTGAACAACGTCCACTAGGAGATACTCAAAAACTTTGGGCTAGTAATCCTTTAAAAAATGATGAATATCTAGATAATGTAAAGGAACAAAATAAAAACAATCCTAATATTGGAGAAATTTTATACAAGGGTTCTTCCTTTACAGATCAAATGTTTGGTAATACTTCTATTGCTAGTAGAATCAGAATAGAAGATGCTTATCCAGATGAATCAAAAATAGTTAGAACTGAAGAAAGAAATGGTGTCGCTATTGACAGGGTATTTGGTTCAACAATTCCTGGTGCATTATTTAACTATCAAGTTTGCACTGGTGGAGAATTTCATACTAAAATTCACCTCAAAAATTTTACATTGTCGCAACTTGGTTTAATTGGTTTAGTATTGCGTGATTTAAATGATGGTTGGTTTGGGTTAGGTTTTGCTAAATCACGCGGTTTAGGTACGGTTCGCGTTCAATACAATAAGGCGGTTGTGCAGTATCCAGGGTGTCAAATTGACTCGGAAACTAGAAAAATTAATCAACTAGGAAATTCAGGACAATGGAACTGGACTTTCTTGCTTGGAGTGGGAGAGTTTTTACTACCTGAAGAAGCGAGAAAATATGGTTTTCCTCAACCAGACTATCAAGATTCTCCAGTTCGTGCAGAATCTATGGAATTAGATTTTGGAGTTCAACTTAAATGGGAAGGTGACACAGAATCGGGTGTAAAAGATTTATTTATGCGTTCAGTTCGTGCATGGAGTAAGGTTTTAGCTGCATGAAAGAAAAATTTACATCAGGGTATGTATATCATAAGCAATTAGTAGCTGATGATGAACTCGCTACTTTAATTAGTCACCCCTCTAACTCGCAAAGTTATTATTTTTTACGTTACTTTCATGCTGTGAGTGGAATTTGTAAGAAGTTGCCTGATGATAGAGGAGAAATTGAAGGACAGGTATTTAACTCTATCTGTGAAATTCGATGGAAAAAATATAAATCAGGTTATGAGGTTTTAATCCTCAGTCAACAGGAATTTAACTTAGAAGGCTTTAAAGAATTAACTGGTCATTGGGAAATTTTTGATAGAGATGCCTATTGGCATAACCCGGAAGAAACCAGATTTCCTAAAGGTTTCACTTTTAAAGATGAAAATCATCAACCTATCAATCCTAAAGATATATCAATAAAGCAAAGATATTTCAAAGACTCTGCTACTGCAACTATTCATTTTGTCGCCTTAACGGTTAAGTAAAATGACTAACACGCCAAAACCTAAACTACGAAAACCATTATCTTCTCATGCTCCATCTAATGATGATTCTGTGGTACATACAGAAAAACCATACAAATTTGTTTCTTTCCCACCGGAAGGTTCGCGCTTAGAACGTCCTGCTGGACATGATAAGTTTGATAAAAATGGTCTGCATGGAACTTTATTTTTATCCCTGAAAGTTGAAACTTCACTTCATGTTTCTACTGGTGTTGTTGTTCCTGGTAACGATATTGCAGCTCGTGTATCTTTAATTAAAACAATGGTACAGGGAATTGATAAACACTTGGTAATTCAAGGGAGTTCCCTTAAAGGTTGCATTCGTTCAGTATATGAAGCGATTAGTAGAAGTTGTATTTGTAAAACCAAAGCAGACTTTAGAAAACTTCCAGAAGGATATGGGACAGAATGTGATATCAAAAAAAATAGAAATCAGGTATGTGATGCTTGTCGAATATTTGGAGCATTAAATTTACAAGGATTCCTTGAGTTTAATGATGTTAAGTGCGAAAATATAGGTTTTAATACGGGGTTTATGCCTTCGTTATATCGTCCGCGCCCTGAACCCGGAAGCGCATATTTTGACGCAAGGGGAAAAGTTGCTGGACGTAAGTTTTATTATCATACAATTTGCGCTATTGAAAAAGGTCAAAATCAAGGAATTGCAATTCAACAAGCAGCAAGAGAATACACTTTTACTACTCAATTGCAATTTAAAAACATCAAACCTGAAGAATTAGGGACGCTGTTTGTTGTGCTGGGACAAGATTCTAACTACCCCATAGCTTTAAAAGTTGGTGGTGGTAAACCTATTGGGATGGGAACAATGACTGTAGAAGTTAGCCAAGCCAGGATATTACAAAATTTTCAGGATTTGCGATCGCACTACTCCACTTACACCCCCGATAACAATCATCTTCTCACAGGAGAGGCACTACAAACATTTATAGCTACCCAAATTAAAACAGCACATTCCCGATTCATTCAACTTCCCCAACTCCAACAACTTGCTGAAGTTCTACGCTACCCAACCGACCTCGAACCACCAAAGGATATGTATTAATGTTGACTACAGAATCTTTAACAGAAGCGGAATCTCAACTTGCTCACAATTTAGCGATAACTTTGGTTAAAGAGGACACAGATGTTAATGAAGTAGGAAAAGTTATTGCATATCTGCGTAGCATTGTAGAGCAACCTGACGCAGGACGGAGATTTTTTAGCTATCTTAAAATCTTAGTTACTAACGGTAGGCAAATTGGACACAGTGGCCGAACTACAAGCTACTACCGCAATATCGAAAGTGCGTGTAATCAGTACTTACAAAACCAACAAGCAAACGCTCAGACCATGTTAAAAATTTTAGGCTGGGCGATGCGTTTAATGCGGTATTACAAAGTTAGTCCGATTGAGGAAATCTCTATTTTCCAAAGTCCACAGGTTGAACAAAGTTCTGAACGTCAAGCAGAAATTACGGTAGTTTTTCAGTCACAAAAGTTTGAAATTGACCAAGTTTTAGACGCTACTGTGCTTGGTGTTAAAGGTAATAAAGTAACTTATGAGATGCTGGCAACAGTTAAGCTGACTGAGAAAGAACCTAAAAAAGCAAGTTCTCTTAAAGAAAGGCAGGTAGTAAAAGTGAAAATTACCGCCCTGAAGGATGATGGAAGTATTAAAAGTGTAAAATCAATTGAGTAATTTGCTTTATTTAAGTTTGTGTTATTTTTTACTTAAAATAAAATATGGAAAAACCAAACAGCGATCGCACTCCTTACCCTTCTTTACCCATCTGTCCCCTAACCCGCTCCCTGATTGCTTGTCGGAAAACTCGTCTTCCTGCCATACGGTATTTTTCAATTAGTGAGGGAATTTCTTGAATATTCAGATTAGGAAACACTAAACTTGTTTCTCTTTCAAGATATTCCTCACCTTGCAACTGGTAAATTTTGATTTCTCCAGAGTCATAAGACCAAATTTCAGGTACAGCTAACCGTGCATAGATGGGAAAGCGATCTAAAGATTTACTGGTAACATCAATTTCTAAAGCTAAATCTGGAGGTGGGTCTTGATTTAAATCAAATTTGAGTTTACCTCGAATTAAAGCTTCATTTTGAAAATAAAAACAATTATCAGATTCTATTCCAGCCCTTTTTAGTTCTCGTTTCCAGGTAGTTGAGCCGTAATACTCATAATCTAGCTCCAAAACATCAGCTGTATCTTTGATAATGTCACCAATTATTTCTTTGTAATATTCATGTTCTGGTAATGGTGTCATAATCTCTAACGTGCCATCATCATAAGCTACCCTAGTTGAACAGCTTTCACCTAAGTCCACTAATAAATTCTCAAATTTTTGCCAACTGATATTGTAAAGAACCACTCGGTCAGCGCGATGTTCAGTTAGCAGCATAATTCCTCGCAGAATCAGTAAGCAGTTAATGGTAATCAGTATTCAGTAAAAACTTAGTATAAGTTTCCAAATTTACAACTGATTACTAACTAATATTAAAATCATCCTAATTCATTTTATCAATTATGATTAATGAATATTTTCAAACCCTCACTACCTTCGCCCCGCGCAACTTTCAACGAGAAACGATCGCTAAACTCTTACAGCGTCAAGATATCCTCCTCCGCGCACCAACAGGGTCAGGAAAAACGGAAACAGCGATCGCACCCAGCAATTCTCATTTTGAAAACAAAAGAAGATAAAGTCCTCTTGTTTACATAGAGAACTTCTGTCTAATTATGATTTATTTGAAAGATAATCATAATAATTAACTGAAGAGAAACAATTTTAAAAATCTGCCCATGAAAAAATAGATTTCAACTTATAAATATAGCTGAAATTCCGACCTACTTTGTAAATTCTCTTAATTAATAATCTTTACCTCCTCTCAAAAATTTGACATTTTTAACTAGAATTTACT
>NZ_WBKM01000319.1 GCF_015714725.1 Nostoc sp. WHI | reverse complement strand
TGAACTCGGAAGTTGCACCTTTTAACTCGGAAGTTGAGCCTCTGAACTCGGAAGTTGCACCTTTGAACTCGGAATTTTCAAAATTCTCAAAGAACAAGTGAAGATTTTGTTTAAATGAATATGAAATTCAAGCTACATATCACCCAATACTTTTCGGTTAAGGTACACAGTCTTTAATGATCCCCCTTAGTCCCCCTTAAAAAGGGGGAAATAGAGTCATTCTTAGCCCCCCTTTTTTAAGGGGGGTTGGGGGGATCGAGTCTTATCCGAAAAGTATTGACATATCACCTTGACAGGACTAGCACTCAGCACTTATTGCTCAGTATTGTTTTGATGACTCAAAGCCGCGAGAGTCTTTAAATCTGGAACTTCTAAGTCAGGTTGACTTACTGCTGCTCCTTTTTGGACTGCTCGACGGTTTACCCAGACTGTTGATAGTCCCAGAGATTTGGCTGTAACAATATCGTGATATACACTTGCAGCAACGTGTAATATCTGCTCTAGCGGCAAATCAATTCTCTCAATAGCTAGTCTGAAGTTGTTTAAGGAGGGTTTATAGCTTTTTGCCTGTTCTGCTGTAATTATCTGGTCAAATTCCACCTTCAAGTGCTTTGCCGAGAAAGCAAAAAGATCATCATCTACATTTGAGATAATTACCAGCTTAAACTTTGAATGCAAAGCTCTAAGTGCCTCAACTGTATCGGGAAAAGGCAGCCAATACTGAATCGAATCAGCAAGTGAATTTAATTCGTCAGCAGTTGGCTCAAAGGCAAATCGTTCACCAAATTTCTGGACTACTCTTCTCAAAACTTCTCGATATTTGATATATTCTCCTTTCTCCAGTTCTGCTTCAAATCCAGCAAAAAGTTCCAGAATTTGATCGTCATCCAAATTGCTGTTGTGTGCCAGCAGAAGCGGCTTTAGTACCCCTAAGATGCCGTTCTCCCAATCGATTAGGGTTCCGTAACAATCGAAAGTTAAAGTCTTGTAATTATTAAAGTCAATCACTTTTTTATACTCCAGAACTTTATCAATCAAGTTAAACTTTTTAGTTTTTTGAATTTAGCTATAGGCAGCCCAGAAGGTAACTTCATCAATTTTTAGCTACTAGTTAATTCAGTCCAGTAGCGCTCATAAATCTCTTCAAATTGTCCTAGAGGAGTGACTCGCTCACAATTTTTTAAAAGCGACTCTGAGGGAAACAAATTAGCATTATTTTGGATTCTTTTTGGCAATTGCTCAAATCCGGCACTATTAGGTGTAGAAACATTCAGACGTTCAGTGATTTGGGCTGCTACTTCTGGTTGCAAAATCATGTTAATCCAAGCATAGGCTCCAGCTAAATTGGAGGCTGTTTTGGGGATAACAATAGTGTCTGTCCATAATGAAGAACCGCTTCGAGGAATCACATATTTGAGCTTAGGGTTTTCTTGAGAGATTCTCACTGCATCTGCTGAATAGCACATTGCCAATAGTAAATCTCCTGCCAGAATTTGATTTTGCCAAGCGTCGGTGTCAAAACGGGCGATCGCAGGTTTTAGTAGCTTCAATTTCTCATAAGCTTCTTTGATTTCGGCTTCATTTTTTGAGTTGTAAGAATAGCCTAGCATCCGTAACGTTGCACCCATCACTTCTCGAACATCATTGATCAAGGTTATCCGTTTCTTTAATTTTTCTTGGTTTTGCCAAAGATATTCCCAATCTTTCGGTGCATCTTTGATTTTTTCAGAATTGTAAATTAAACCTGTTGTCCCCCAGTTAAAAGGGATACTGTAACGATTATTGGGGTCATAGCTAGGATTATAAAACCGGGGAAATAAATTCTCTAAACCAATTAAGCGATCGTGATTTATTTCTGTTAACAAATCTTTGTTTACCATCTTCTGCACCATATAATCGGATGGGTAGATGATGCTATAATTGCCACCACCACTAGCTTGGAATTTAGCCAGCATGACGTCATTGGAATCATACACATCCGCTAGCACTTTCATGCCAGTTTGGGTGCTAAAAGTTTTCAATAATTGGTTGTCAGTATATTGTGTCCACGTATAGATATAAAGTTGGTCACGTTGACCGGAAGTAGTAGAATTAGCACGTACTTGGGCTAGTCTCCAGCCACAGCCAGCTAAAGATAAGCTAGAAAGTGCTGCTACTCCTTTCAATAATTGTCGTCTTTTAATCAACGGCATGGTCAAAATCCTAAATTTTTAATATTAAAGCGCACTTCAAACGCCAAATGTGAGCGGTAAAAACAAACATCAAATTCTTGAAAAAAGGACAACTAATTACTTGATAATGCTAAACAATCGGTTTGTGCCCACCAAGCATAAATTGGTGTGTCGCGGTCTGGAAAACCGCCAAAGGTATTGGGTTGTAACACATTAATGCTAATGCCATTTGTTAATTTCACAACATAATTAACGTGTGTACCCAAATACATAACGTTGATAAGCCGTCCTTCAAAACAGTTAGTCGGCAAATTGGGTTGATAAAGCGAAAGCTGTATTTTTTCGGGACGCACACTTACCACCACTGATTGTGATATTTCAGTTGGTGTATCTTCAGCACGACTAATAATAATTGAGAGTCCGGTTTTCGTCGAAATTTGTACCTCAGAGGAGTTTACCGCAACGATTTCACCACTGAAGAAATTAGTATCGCCAATAAAATCAGCCACAAAAGATGTCTGGGGACGTTCGTAAATTTGGCTGGGAGTGCCAACTTGCTCAATTTTGCCTTGATTCATCACGGCAATGCGATCGCTCAAGGAAAGTGCTTCTTCTTGGTCGTGTGTCACCATCACAAAGGTCAATCCCAAGTCTTTGTGTAAATTTGATAACTCAACCTGCATTTCCTTACGCAGTTTTAAATCTAACGCCCCTAAAGGTTCATCTAGCAGGACGACGGTGGGACGGTTGACTAAAGCCCTTGCCAAGGCGACTCGCTGCTGTTGACCACCAGAAAGTTGATGAGGAAAACGCGATCGCAAACTTTCCATTTTTACTAGCTTTAAAGCCTCTTGGACTCTACTTTCAATTTCCGATTTGCGTAATTTTTTTAACCGCAGTCCAAAGGCGATGTTATCCCAGACATTTAGGTGATTAAATAAAGCGTAACTTTGAAATACAGTATTGACGGGTCGGCGGTAAGGCGGCACATTAGTCATAGACTGACCCTGAATCAACACCTTGCCAGCGTCAGCGATTTCAAACCCAGCAATTAAACGCAGTGTTGTTGTTTTACCACAACCGGAGGGGCCTAAAATACTAAAAAATTCTCCCTGTCTAACATCCAAATCTATTCCATGTACTGCTGGTTCTTGGTTAAAAAACTTGAACACGTTACGCAGTTCAACATCAAGTAGCTGAAAAGTTGTTATCCCCCTTTGATTCTCCATGACAATTTGAGCCATAATCCTCAGTAGAATGCTGTGATATTAAGTTATTTTGTCAATTGATGTAGTCTATTGGGCAAACTAGAGTTGACACTTTGGTTTATTGTATCCGCCAAAAACAATTGTTCAGGAATATACTCGCCTGATTCTTTTGTACTCACTACTGGTTATGAGTTTAGGGTAATTGTATACAGATAATAAATAGCACTCTCAGAATCATTCTTTGTTTTATGAGTTTACTGCAACCATCTCCACTTGGCGGGAAAAAAAATATCCGTACAGTTGGACAAAGTTTCCAGCCGATATTTTTAATCATATTTACTCTATTGATGATGACTGGAATCGGTGTTCGTTTGGGATACTTGCAAATTATTGAAGGAACGAACCACCGAAAACGAGCCGAGGCAAATCGAATTCGGATGATTCCTAAACAACCCGAACGGGGCAACATTTTTGACCGTGATGGTAAGCTTCTAGCCAGTACTCGCTATCCTCGCTCTGTATATTTGTGGCCGATGTCACATACCAAGCCAGCCTGGCCGGTTGTGGCAGCACGTCTATCTCAAATTATTGAGGTTCCCCAAGAAGAGATGGAAAAAAAACTGGAAGAAGCAGGTGCTAACTCTTCTTCACTGATTCGAGTCGCTCGTGATTTGAATGAAGCGCAAGTCACGGCATTGAAGGAGTATCAAAGC
Organism: Nostoc sp. WHI; assembly: GCF_015714725.1. GTDB lineage: Bacteria > Cyanobacteriota > Cyanobacteriia > Cyanobacteriales > Nostocaceae > Nostoc. The sequence continues at coordinate 23,759 of NZ_WBKM01000319.1, read as the reverse complement.
GAACTTCAAGACGTGGAGATTTCTACGGAAGCCGTTCGCTACTACCCCCACGGTAAGCAATTAGCACATTTACTAGGCTATACACGAGAACTGACCGCCGAGCAGTTAAAAGAAAGGCAGCAGGAAGGCTACAGATTGGGTGATGTAATCGGTCAGATGGGAGTTGAAAAAGCTTATGAGAAAAGTCTGCGGGGCGAATGGGGCGGTCAACGGGTAGAAGTTGATGGTGCTGGTCGGCCGCTGCGGGTTTTGGGTGAGAAACAGGCGAAAGCTGGTAATGATTTGCACTTGACCATAGATTTAGATATGCAAAAGACAGCAGAAAAAGCTTTAGGCGATCGCAATGGTGCGATCGTGGCACTTGACCCAAAGAACGGTGCCGTTTTAGCAATGGTATCTCACCCCACGTTTGATCCAAATATTTTCTCGAAGCAGAAACTCACCCAAAAAGATTGGGAAACTGTACAAGGTGCCGATCATCCCTTGGTCAATCGTGCCCTCAGCGCTTTTCCTCCCGCTAGCACCTTCAAAATTGTTACCACCACAGCCGGGCTAGAATCGGGTAAATTTTCTCCTAGCACAGTGCTACAAACCTACGGTTCCTTAAACTTTGGCGGCACCCGATTTGGTGAGTGGAACCACGCCGGATTCGGCCCATTGGGTTTTGTCGGCGCATTACAGTGGAGTAGTGATACCTTCTTTTATCAAATTGGTCGGGGAGTTGGCGGCCCAACTTTGATCGAATGGACTCGCAAGTATGGATTTGGTACAAAAACCGGCTTTGAGTTTGTTAACGAAGAAACAAAAGGTTTAGTACCAGATGAGGCATGGAAGCAAAAAGTTTGGAAGATACCTTGGACTGTTGGCGATAGCATCAATATGTCAATTGGTCAAGGTGCTTTACAAACTACACCCCTACAAGTCGCTATTATGTTTGCTGTACCTGCGAATGGTGGCTACCGAGTCCAGCCGCATTTGCTTAAAGACAATGAAGAAGCAAAAAGCTGGCGACAATCTTTAAATATGAAGCCGACAACCATAAGTATCCTTCGTCAGGGACTGCGGAAAGTAGTAGCTGAAGGTACAGGTAAAGCTTTAAACAAGCCAACAGTTCCCCCAGTTGCTGGTAAGAGTGGCACCGCCGAAGCCTGGAAGGGTCGTGTTAAACAAAATCACGCTTGGTTTGGTGCCTATGCCCCCGCCCAGCAGCCGGAAATTGTGATTGTGGCATTTGCTGAACATTCTGGCGGCGGTGGTGGTAGCATTGCTGCGCCGATGATTTTAGAAATTATGGAGGAATATTTTCACCGAAAGAATCCAGGTAAGTATCAGAAACCTGAAAAACCAAGAAACAGCTGAGGAAGCTAAGTATTGGGCATTGGGCATTGGGTATTGATTATTGTCTTCTGCTCCTTTGTCCAATATCTCCATCGCTAAACAGAAATGAGGTCAATGATGATTGACGACTATATTCAAGCCACAATGACTAAAAACCAGATTCCTGGACTTTCTGTTGCAGTGGTTCAGGAAGGTGAAGCTGTTTTAGTTAAAGGCTATGGACTGGCGAATGTTGAACATTCTGTTGAAGTGACTGAATATACAGTTTATGAAATTGCGTCTGTCCGTAAAACTGATATTCTATGGATGTTGCAAAAATGTATGAAGATAATATAAAGATATTATGAAGATTATATGAGTAATTAATGTAGATATGAGTAAAAGAGTTACTCTCTTAAATGAATATTTATTAGGACTTACGCATTGACAGGAAAGACTAAATATGGCTATTTGAAAAACCACATCTGTTGTAGGGGCAATTCATGAATTGCCCCTACAACAGATGTGGGTCTATCTAGCATCAAAGAATGATTAATAGAAGCCTAAAACGACCTATTTTGGTAAATACATACCACGATTAATTTGTATAGTGCGTAAGTCCTATTTATATTCACCGAACTTGGCTTGAGGATCAGAAGTAAAACTAGCGTCAGTGGCTGGAGTTATGTCAGGCGTTTTTTATCTCGTGGATCGCAATTTTTGCGATTAGTTATCCTTTTTTTAGCGGATTGATTTATCATCTCAAGCACTGAAGAATTAAATAAATAAACAACGCCTATCCCAAACTGAAAACTGGTTATGAATTGGAGAAAGCTAAATTTTTATTCGATATCAAAATTATACAAGATAGGATTTGAGGTTCTGGCAATCACAGCACTCTTATGTGTCTTGCAACTACTGGATGAAAATATGTCCAGATCAAATGAAATTGATATCTTACCCTTAGCTAAACAGTACGCGAATCCCAACTGGATTCCAGGAGATTGGTATCTCAATCAATCACCAGGGTATAGATTCATATTCCAGATTTTAATAGGAAATTTGATACTAGCCTGGGGATTCTTGGCAACTTCTATAGTAGGTCGGATACTGTGCTATTGTCTCATTGCCTTAGGACTAGTCTTAATCAAAAGGAAATTGGGACTCAGTTTACCATTATTGTTGCTAGTGGTTTTTCTTTTCATGACTTCTCAAAGCTTTGCTGCTGGTGAACTAATAATATCAGGACTTCAGCCAAAGGTTTTGAGCTACGGTTTTGTTTTGTTAGCTGTTAGAGCAATGTTAGGTAGAAGCTATTATTGGATGGCTTTAATGTTAGGACTAGCTACTTCATTTCATGTGTTAGTAGGTGGCTGGTCATTTTTAATACTTCTAGTATTACTAATTCTGAGATGGAATACTTGTAGGATGAATTTTCGATGTTTCGGGGGGATTGTTCTCATCTATTTAATAGCTAGTTCTTTTTCTGTTAAAGCTGTACTAGAACAATTGTTCAGCCCTAATCCCGAAAGTTCTATACCTACTTCTTACATTTATGTTTTTTTACGGTTGCCCCACCACTTAAACCCCCTGTCCTGGTCTTCACTTTGGTGGATAAAGCTGATAACGTATCTAGTAGTACTAATAATCACCGCTATATTATTAAGGCGTATCCAGCAAAAAAGCGCCACAAATCAGAAATCTATATATGAGTCTTCTGAGCAATATATAGCCAGAATGAGGCTATTCGACTTTACGATTATTAGCCTAATACCTTTCATTCTAGGGATAGCTGTCGCACCTTTTGACTCTAACGGCAGTTTCTTACAGTACTACCCTTTTCGAGTCGGGAGCGTTATATTACCACTTAATACTTATTTACTCTTTGCGTGCTTATTAGAGCAGATATTCGTTGAGAAAAAACGGCAGTTGCTTTTATTCGGAAGTATTTTACTCCTGAGCTTTTTAATGACTAAGCCCAGCATAACCTTTAAAAATCAACTACTGAGCCTAAGTCAATTTCCCGGTGCAATGCAAAGAGTATCTCTTGAGGAAAAATCTTTATCTGCTTGGATTAGAGGTAATACTTCTAGAGATGCAATTGTAATATCTCCTCCAGGCTCTTTTGATAGCTTTAGTTGGTTAACAGAGCGTCCAACTATAGCTAAATTTAGGCTTTTCCCTCAGAACAAACTGGGAATATTTGAGTGGTATCAACGGATGAGAGACTTGAGCGGCAATAACCCTTCTATTTTGCCAGTTATTAGTAAGGAATTAAAAGTAAAAACAAAAGGATTTGGACTTCCAAAAATGCTTGACAGTGGATACTATTCCTTAACAACGGCTCAGGTTAACTTTTTGATGTCTAAGTATCAGACAGACTATTTTGTAACTAACGTTAAACACCAATTAAATTTGCCAATTGTTTATCGGAATCCACAGTACTTAATTTACTACAAAGTAAAATATAGTAATCCGACTTAATATTACCCGGTTTATTGATGACAAAATTGCTTAATTTCACTTTGCAATCTAGATAAAATTTCCCGATTAGATGCGATCGCTAAGAAAATCGCTGGATATTATTATCCAACTCTAATTGCATATCTACTTTTGTATGGTAGGTTTCAAATTTTTGGCTTTGTAGAACATTTCCAAGCTGTCGCGATCGCCTACAAAACGCCAGTGCCAAGGCTCATAACTCACACCTTGAGCATTATCTTTGGGAAATGACATTTCAAAGCTGAAACGCGCCGCATTTGCTTGTAACCATCCAAAAGCTTTAGTATTTTCAAAGTTGGTACTCAGATTAGTTGCTGGTACTGCTCCGTCTCCAATATCTACAGCGTAACCTGTGTGATGTTCACTATAACCAGGAGGAGCGCTAAGGGCAGATCGTTCTGCTGGTGTTTGATTTCGCTGTGCACCAACACCAAAAAATAACGGTTCCTGTTCTTTGACTGAGCGAAAGCCAGAAATTGGCACTAAAATTACACCTGCACTCCGCGCTGCTGCTACCATCTCCTCAAACTTTTGGGCAGCAGCTTTTCGCATTCTAATGCCCCTATTTGCGGAGATGGTTACTAATTCTGAATCAAGGGCTTCTGAGTATGCCAAATGCCCTAACAGAGTGTTAACAGAGTTACCCGATTCTATAGTTGGTGTAGGTGCAGAACTAATAGGTGAAGATTGAGAATCGGCAGTTTTTTTAGGTGCAGTGACGAAAAACAAAAAACCGCCAATTAAAGCCAGCAGGATAAACCCTGTGACTCCTCCAATCACTACAATTCGCGGTTGCAACCACTTTTTAGGTGCTGCATCAGGGGTATCGCGTATTGCTACTGGAATATCATCACCAGGGTCATTTGATGAGTTTTGCGGTTTTCCAGAAAACCCACCTTTATTCAAGGGTAAACTCCTGTTTCTGTGGGACAGCCATAACAGATTTTGCACTGGACAAAAGCAGACTTAACAGGTAGCATTTTACATCTGTGGTTTTTAGGCGCAATTTTGACAAACCTTTTAGAACTATACGTCAAGCTGGGAGGATTAGTCCTGGTAGGTTTCATTCTGGGACGCAAACTACCTATGACAGTTCCTACCTATTTGGGACAGTTTCTTTACTGGGTGGGAGTACCCATCAGCATAGTATCGTTTTTGCGCCAATCTAGCTTTTCGGGACAAATTTGGATTGCACCTGCGATCGCTTACCTAGCCATTTTACTAGGAGGATTTTTAGCTTGGTTAGGGATTAAAGGACAAGCCTATTTTAGAAATACCGTTACCCAAGCACCAACTCAGGCTAGCTTGATCCTAGCGGCAATGTTGGGTAACACAGGTTATCTTGGCTTTCCTATCACCTTAGCAATGGTAGGTAAGGAATATTTTGCCTGGGCGCTATTCTACGATTTGCTAGGTTCATTCCCAGGAACTTATGGCTTGGGTGTGTTTATAGCAGCGCGTTTTGGCGGCGGTGTCCAAAATCATTGGCAGACTGCTAGAGCAATTTTAATTAATCCTGCCCTGTGGAGTTTCGGATTTGGCTTACTGTTTCGACAAGCGACAATTCCAACTGTAGCGGAATTTTGGTTAGAGAAATTTGCTTGGAGTATGGTAGCTTTATCTTTGATGTTAATTGGAATGCGATTAGCGCTGCTCAAATCTTGGCGTAGCCTACCACAAGTAGGGATGAGCTTGGGAATCAAAATGCTACTAGTTCCCTTAATATTGGGGAGCATTTTACCAGTGTTTGGATTAACTGGTTCCACTGCAAAAGTCATTGTCCTCCAAATGGCTATGCCTCCAGCTTTCGCCACACTGGTAATTGCTGAGACATTCAATCTTGATCGCGATTTAGCAGTTACTGCCTTAGCTGCTGGGGCTATAGTATTGCTAGTTACTCTCCCAATTTGGCTGTGGCTGTTTTGATTTTGGATTTATGCACTGTGAGGCGACACGATTTTGAAATCCTACTAATCCGCCTTGGCTCTCCCAATGTTTGTTGAATGTAGGGGTTTCCAACTTCATCACTCTACCCCCTTGAAGATGTACATGATAACCAAACACCATATTTTGTTCTGGAGATACACTCGGATAATCTGCTATCCAAACTACTTGAACGAGACGGGAGATACCAAATTCTCCAGGCTCTTCATCCAAAGTATTGTTCAGAAGTTTGACAATATGTGTCACTTTGCCACGCTGTCTTAAAAGAATGAGATCGCTTTTCTCTGGTTTAAGGGCGTTCTTTGCTTGTTCTTTTTTCCAATTTAATGGAAAAATATTTGAATCTGGGTCAATATTTTGATAAGCCCAATCTTTATCATCACCCTGATGATTTACATTTTTAGTCCACTTTAATTCTGTCAGATCCATACATTTAATCTCTATTGGAACAACAAACTTTATATATCAATATCAGCTAGGGATTTTGTATTACTCCAGAATAACCGCTACTCTCAACTTTTACAGTTTTAACATCACAAGTGGAAAAAGTGCTATTTGCCATATTTGTAGAAATTTGCTTAAACCCTTGTTCTGTTAATATCTTGCCACTATCAGATATAATAATGTTCATAGTCTTGTTACTACTATCAAAGGTTGCTTCAGCCCCTCCTGCCATACTCTCATTAAAATTTTTTGCACATAATCTTCCGTTTACCTTTCCAGATATTGAAGAAGATTCAGATACACTTCCAGAAGATGAAGAAACAGATGAAACTGGTGGAGATGAAATATGGTATCCTCTCAATGCTAAAATTATAACTCCTAAAATAATAAATATGATACTAACAAACATTCTTAAACCTTGGTGACATGATCGGATAAATTTAGAAGATACATAAGTTTCTTCATAGGATTTTCCACTAAATCCTGATATATACCACTTACAAAAATTCCATAAAGCTGATAATATTACGAATATTACTACCTTTGGGTCATATTGCTTTTTGCCAGAGATAGATTGATAATATTCTGAAGATTTATCTGTTGATTGTTTTTTGGTAGGAGAATTTGTTAATTTAATTTCCGATGAATTTGATGAAGGCGGTAATTCCTCTGCTAATGTAAATTCTTGGCTCCATGCCGGAAACTCTTCACCTGTCTGTCGTCCGTACACCTGAACTATTTTAACGGACGAAATATTCAAACCCGTTATTCCTCTGCGAATAAACTCAACTAAAACCTGTTGCTCTGGTACTGTAGTTGATTCCAACATTACCTTTAAGCAACTATTTTTAAAAGCAATCTTGGCATTGATACCTTTAGGTTGGAGAGAGCGGTTTATCAAAACAGCAATCGCTTGTGTATCACCCTGCTTTGCAAGTTTCAGATAATTTAGTTGCGTCATTTTTTAATTCAAATAGGTTTGGTAGTGCTGAACTCCACAAAGCCCTATCTGCTGTGGACACATAGCAATTATTTACCATATCGTATTCTCTGCAAACTATTGCTGTCATCCGAAGAAAACGAAGATTGTTGAAAACTAACATTATGTTGTTTCAAGTAAATTTACTGTAAGATTATCATCTATAAGCTGTAATTTTTTCAATGAGTTTCGTGGAATTCACCGTCCCCATCGCCCTTGGGAGAATACCAGTTTACAAGCATTATGCACCTTGTACTGGATGTTACCCATAATACGGCAAAGCCTCTGACTAATTAGGATACTTGTCGTGGCTCCCCATGTCCAATATCAATCAGATATTTACACATATAAGCATTTCTTAGTCAACAAAAAATTTGCAAATTCTGCTGCTGGCAATGCACAACTAAATAGAAACCCTTGCATATAATCACAGTCATGTTGGCGTAAAAAAGCCAGTTCTGCTTCTGTTTCTACTCCTTCAGCAACTACATCTAGATTGAGATTGTGAGACATTTGAATTAATGCTTTAGTAATCGCTGCTTTTTGAGGATCGCTAGCAACATTATGGATAAAATAACGGTCGATTTTTAATGTATTAATTGGTAAGTTTTTTAGATAAATTAATGAAGAGTAGCCCGCACCAAAATCATCGATCGCAATCTTTACACCCAAGGAGCGCAATTTATTCATAGTAGCGATCGCACTATTTATATCTTGCATAATCATACTTTCAGTGAGTTCTATTTCTAAGTAATGTGGTTCCAAATCATTCGTAACTATAAAATTAATTATTTTCTGAATAAACTCTGGTTGATTAAATTCAATTACCGATACATTGACAGTAATAATTAAGGAATCAATTCCGGCATCACGCCAGTTTTTCATTTGTTGACATACCCTTTTGAATACCCATTTACCAATAGGAATAATTAAACCTGTAGACTCTGCTAACGGAATAAATTCTGTTGGATAAATCATCCCTATTTCCGGGCTTCGCCAGCGCAATAAACTTTCAGCAGCTACTATTTTACCAGAAGCAATATCGACTATTGGTTGATAATAAATTTCAAATTCTTGAAAATTTTGTTGTTTGATAGCCCGGTATAAGCTAATTTCTAACAACTGCGTTTTTGGAGACAAGTTGTTAATTGCAGTCCGAGGAGACAAGTATCTTTTCAAAGTAGCGTGTTTTTCCAACCTGTTAATTATGGCACTCAATAACTCAGATCGAGTGAATGGTTTAGTTATATAATCATCTGCACCCATATCCATACCTTGACGAAAGTCAGATTTGGCAGATTTTGCAGTTAGAAAAATGAAGGGAATTGTTGCCGTCAATGGATCTTGGTGTAATGCTGTTAGCACACCATAACCATCAATTTCTGGCATCATCATGTCACACAAGATTAAATCGGGAACTTCGGAGATGGCTAAATGTATACCGATTTTGCCATTAGCCGCAGCAATAGGTTCAAAATCTTCCGCTTCTAGCAAATCTAAAATGTTTTCACGGACTGATTCTTCATCTTCTATTATTAAAATTCTGGGCATAATTTACCTCAATTTATATGCCATTATTTAATGGCGCAATGTCAGTAAATTTTGTACCAAATTCCAATGTATCTGTGACAAATATTGCACCTTATTGTCGCTGTGGTTGGATACCGTCTGTCACTCTCGCGCCGGGCAATTTATGCTGCTACGCGATCGCCAATGCCAGTATTTCTACCAAGCCGATTTAAAATTTTCCCTTGGCGATCGCATAATCATAAAGCACGTATTTAGATGGCAGCAATAGGTTTTGTCAGTCCCTCTAGCTAAGAACGCTTAGTTGTCAGCGACTCGGTAAACTGAAAGATGCCGTTGAAGATAGCGCGAAATCGCCTTTGACGTTGACGCAATGCTACTTCCGCCTGCACACGAGAGGTAAGATTCACAGAAACTCCTATGAGAGGAGCGTGTTTACGTGTCGTGTCTTTACGTACTATAGCGTGCTAGTAACCATTTGTATTCCGGTAATTGTCCCTACATGAATATCCGATGTTTTACCCCAAAGGAATCAATACTAGCGATCGCCCAGGGGTTAGCCCAAACAAATAGGTATTATCAAACAATAGTTATCTAAAGCGGTTTATCTAAGTATTTTCTAATATTTTGGCGCTAAATAATTAATAATATATTAGGACTTACTCACTGTACAAATTTATCATTTTGTGCATCAATGAAATTACGTCGTTTCCGGCTGTGATCAATCATCCTTTGATAAATAGCGTAGGCGTAGCCCGCCGCAGGCATCGCCTAAAAAGTATCGAAAAACCAAGGTTTAATGACTGAAATCTATAACCCATATTTGGTTTTTCCTGTCAATGCGTAAGTCCTATATATGGAGTATAAGCATGGGAAAAATCGTATTAAGAAATATAAAGCAGTTTATACGGCGGATAGCAAGCTAGTGAGGTGCAGTTTTTTAGTTTACAAACCATATAAGTTAATATTCTGCCCCTCTGTCCTCTACCTCTTCACTGAGGAAGCAACTGCACTCGCCGTTCGCCGTAACGCAATAACCTTTCTATAGTTACAAGCCGATTTTCCCAAACTTTGACTTGATAGGAATTCGACTTAAGCTCTTGGCTCATCAATACCCGAAATTGAGACTGGAACCTACTTAAAGAGGCGATCGCCACTATTAATTTACTGTCAGAAGGCGAGGTGGCTAACTGATTTAAAGCACTGCGTAAAACTTCTGCCTGGTTGTTAAAATCTGAAATTTTTTCAGGAGTCCTTTGTAGTTGCTGATTTTGCAAAACAAACTTCCATTCACGTTGCAGCGCAGTGTAACGGATGGCGGCAGTTTGAAAAGGCTGGCGATGAGGAATAGGTTCACTTGTAGTCGGTGTTGGGGATTGAACCCTACCTTGGGTACTACTAAAAAGTTTTTGTAGCTCATTGTTAAAATTCTCGGCGGCAAAAAGTGCATAACCACTAACTGGCAAGTCCCTTACCAACTGGAGTTGATCGAATGTCCCAACTGTTGGCAAAGAAAGTAAGCGAATTCCCGGCACCAACAAGGTAGCTCCCAATTGTTTAGAGGCGATCCAGGGTTGGGCTAGTCGTTGGAAGCGAGAAGTATCTAGAGCATAAGTCATAGGAACAATTAAATCTACATCCCCCCGCCTTGCCCAAATTTCCCAGTTTTGTTGAATTTTCTGAATTCGCTCTTGTTGCGGTAGAGGAAATACTGCAACCGACAAAATCAAATTAGGTCGCTTTTTTCGCAACTGCTGTGATGCTTGGGCGACAAAACTATCAACTTGCTCAGTCCGAAATGTCGTCCATTTTTGCCAGAGTTCTGGTTGGCTAGGAGAAATACTTATCGGATCTACACCAGTAAGTTGCTGAAACTGCGCTCTTGCAGCTTTACCGTAGCCGTAGGTTCGATCTGCTAACGGGTCTTGGAAGGGGTAGCGAATGTAGTCTAAGTGTACACCATCTACATCATAACGGGTGACAATTTCCTCATACAGCTTGAGCAAGTACTGCCGCACTTCGGGGTTGGCTGGGTCGAAGAATGGCTTAGTTTGGCCAAGGGGAATCATGTTGCCAAGGTTATCGTAGTTTGCCCAATCGGGATGAGCTGCCAGCACTGGCCCTGGATAATTAGGATTAACGTTGAGAATCTCATTGTGACCTTGGTTGCCAGCAGCAAATGTCCAAACCCAAGCGTGTAATTCCATGTCTCGCTCATGGGCTAATTTCACTGCCTCTTCCAGTGGGTTCCACCCACGAATTAATGGGTTTTGCTCTTTTGCGACTTGGCTCGGATAAATGGTATAGCCAGCATTAACAGTTTCAAAAAAGACAGTATTAATCCCAGTTTGGGCTAGACGGTCAAAAATCTGGGCTAGTCCCGCCTTGCTACCAGCACGAACAATCGTCCCCCGATCTAACCAAACTGCCCGAATTTCTGGTTGAGCCAACTTCTGATCAACAGGAAACTGCTGCCACAAAGTCGTCTTAGCTACGAGCCACTGCTGACGAGCCAGAGCGTAGTTTTTTTGTGCAATCAATTGGGGTAAGTTTTTGGCAATTACTCTTACCTGTGCCAAGGCTTGGTCTTTACTTATGACTAGCCCCCGCAATTTGGTTGAGGCCAATTGTGTCGGCTGCTTCTTGACAGATTGGGGGGTGTCGGTGCTAGAGATTTCCTTGTCCTCAGATGTCGCAACGCCTTCATTAGCTGCATCTGCTAACACCGCTAAATGGGCGCTTTCCACCCGCCCAATCAGATTTGCTAGCTCTTGCTGGAGGGCGATCGCTTCGTTGTTGTCAATCGGTACATTGGAGTTGGCTGCAACATCAAGACGCACAGCTTCTTCCAACTGGTCAATAGCCTCCTGAGAACTGGGCGGTTTGACTATAGGAAGCGGTCTAGATTGCGGAGCAGTGACAGTTTTGACAGGAATAGAAGATGAGGGAGATGAATTACCCCTCTCTCCCCCTGCTCCCCTGCTCCCCTGCACCCTCGGCGCAGCCGCCACCGTCGTAGAACAGTTTTGAGAACCTCCTGCTACTTTTTTCATGCGACTTGATGGCGGTGGCGCTGTCAAATAGTGATTGACAGCAGCTTTTAACCAGGCATTATCTAACTCGGCGGCTGTTGCTGTATCTGTTCCCCAGCGCCAGCCCAAAAAGGTAGAGCGCTCAGTTGTCACTACTGCGGCGGGATTATCTTTGGAATTCCAAACAGCAGGAGATTGAGTACCCATATCATTAGGAATCACAACGCCGCCGCGCACTTTGCCAAAAAGTTCAGTTTGATTTGCCCATTTTGGGATCTTGGTTGTTGCCGGTTTGATCTGTTCTGTGTCACTGAGGCTGAATCCCCAATAACCTCCCAAGAGCGATCGCAATAACTGACGCACTCCCGGCGCTGATAGACTACCTACAGGCCCACTAGCAATCAAACGCCCTCCCTTACTCATCCATTCTTCTAGAGTGATCGCTTGAGTTGGCGTTAATGTCTCGACATTTGGCAAAAATAATATCCGGCGATCGCCCCAATCTGCCGCACTCTTGACATTAGTCAGGGGAATTACACAATATTTCACCCCAATTGTTTGTAAGCGATCGCTTATCCCTGTCCATTGATTTGCATTTTCTTGACTATGGACTACGCTCAAAACAGGTTCTTCAGTCGCCGCCGTTACTGGCAAAATACTAAAAAAATTTAAAATTGCAATTTCAAAACTTAAAATAAATAATCTTCTAGTTTCTTTAATTTTTAAACTTATATCTTTTGGTTTTTTCTGATGCTTCACCACTGACTCCTTACTTAATTATTAATTAATTGAGTTATTAGTCATAATTCATTAGTACATCATAGTCTTCTTGGCAATATACTTAGTGAATTACTTTCATCCTAGCCTATCAAAACCATTAAAAAATGCCAAGATCGATACTTAAATTCTCACAGGCGATTACACATAAGTTGTCGATTCTTGCATCGTGAATTTAATTCCATTTGAACGAATAATTAATAATTATCTTGACTCAACTATTGCAAATAAACCTTCAGGGATTTGTTCAGATTTAAAGAGTTAACAAAAGTAGCTTAAATAATACAGGTATTAATTAAATCTTCAACTCCTGCCACTGGTAAAATTTTTGTCTTTAATTTGCAAGCTAGTTCTTCAACACTCATATCATCTAAAAATACCAATTCCCCATGTTTGAGCATTACATTTGGCAGTAAAATCCCTTCTCCTAAATCTTGCCCTTGTAGGTTCAACAATAAATCATGACCAGTTAGTAATCCCGTGACAGTGATACTCTGTCCCCAATAATCACTACATAGAGCTTGCATATTTACTTCTAAACCTTCAACAGAATTCAACCGTTTTAAGATAGGTTGAAATGCCTTTTTAACTGCGTTGCCCACTACCCAAGTTAATTTCCTCTGTGGATAGACTTTTGGTGGTAATAATTCTGTTGCGGCGGCGGCAAATTGCTTGATAAATAATTGAATGGAACCAACACCGTTATCAATTTGCGGATATTCTTCATAGTCAGATTCGCTGGGTAATTCCTCACCTGCAATCAAAAACCACTCATCGGCTAACCAAACAACGCTGGAACCGAATTGTTGGCGAAATTGCCGCGAGAGCATTTGCATTTGGGAAATCACTTCTAGGGCTTTTTCCTGAGTTACGGGTATGAGTTCGTCTTCTGAAGGGCGAAACCGTGTCAATCCAACTGGCACAACTGCCACCGATGCCACCGTGGGCACTTCACCAGTATGAAAAGACGCTAAATCTTTGAGGGTTTGTTCCAGATGTTTGCCATCATTTATACCAGGACAAACAACTACTTGAGCATGAATTTGTAGTCGCCTTTCTTGAAACCATTTGAGTTGTTGCAAGATTTGTCCCGCACGCGGGTTTTTTAGCAGTCTAATTCTTACTTCAGCTTCCGTAGCATGAACAGAAACATACAACGGAGACAAGCGCATTTGCTCGATTCGCTGCCATTCTCTTTCTGACAAATTGGTCAGGGTAAGATAAGAGCCATACAAAAAGCTCAGACGGTAATCGTCGTCTTTCAAGTACAAGCTGGTGCGCTTACCTGGTGGTTGTTGGTCGATAAAGCAGAATGGGCAGCGATTATTGCATTGAATTAAACTATCAAATAAAGCAGTTTCAAATTCTAACCCCAAGTCTTGATCGTAATCTTTTTCGATTTCCAAGCTGTGAGTTTTACCCGCAGCGTCTAAAACTTCTAGTTGCAAGACTTCATCAGCACACAAAAATTGATAATCAATTAAATCGCGGGGATGAGTACCATTGATTGCAACGATCGCATCCCCAGACTCAAAGCCAATCTCTGCGGCTATAGAATCAGGTAATACTCTGGTAATTCGGGCAGGATGAATAGTCATTGGGAATGGGGCATTGGGTATTGGATAAAGGACAAATGATAAATGACAAAGAATTATTAACTATTATGGAATTATCCTTTCCAACCTGCTGCGATCGCCAATAAGATGGCACTGCCAAATGCTAATCTATACCAAACAAAAACCAAAGTGTTTCTGGTTGCTAAGTATTTGATTAAGAATGCAATTGATAGGTAGGAAAAAATAAAGGTTGAAATAATCCCTACAATTAATAGTCCAACAATGTTATCTGGCAATTCTTGAGCTTGAAATAATTTGAATATTTTCAAACTTTTATACAGCGTAGCAATGGTAAGAGTTGGAAATCCTAACAAAAATGAGAATTTCGCTGCTATGTCGCGTTCTAGTCCTAAAAATAAGGCAGTCGTCAACGTCGAGCCAGAACGAGAAACGCCCGGAATCAAAGCAAGTGTTTGTGCCAATCCAACTAAAATACCATCTCGAATCTCTAATGAATCATAACCTCGTTTGCGAGTGCCAATTTTTTCTGCCAAAGCTAGTAAAAGTGCCATGATGATTGACATGATGGCAATAATTAATGCGCTCTCCGGTAGAATATCTTTCAAAAGATAGCCGAAAATTAAGGCAGGTATTGTTCCTACTAAAATACCAACAAGAATCTTCCACTCTTCACGTTGCCAGTCTCTATGTTTTAGTGCTTCGATTCCACCCTTGACAATACTGTAAATCAGTGACCAAAAATACCCCAAAATTGCTATAACACTACCAAATTGAATTGCATCAACAAAATCTTTAGAACCTAGTTCTTTCCAACCAAATATCTTTGTCACAATCAAAAGATGTGCAGTGCTGCTAATTGGCAAAAACTCTGTAATACCTTGAACAATACCCAAAATAAAAGCTTGAATAAACTCCATATCTAATTAATACCTTTTTCTAGAGATCATATTGTTTAGCTGATGATGTTGCTTTATATACTTTCCACTGCACCCAATCTTGGAGAAAATTCAATTTTACTGATCAACAACACTATCGAAGACGCTGACTATGTTCTTACACCCACTTCAATAAGTCAACGCAATTTCGCCAATTTATCAAACTTTAATATTTAGCGGACTGATGCCAGTTCACTTTTTAACCGTTAAATTTACCCCTCGCTCCTCTGTAGTCTTTAGCTTACAAAGTACTACATGAAAGTTCTGTACATAGTGCAACTTTAATGGATTGGTTTGGGCGATCGCTCCCGAAATTTCAGTATAATTACAATGCCCCAGGGGGGGATTCAAAAATGTGATATCTTAAATAAGATAAAGTTTAGTAACAAATATTAAAAACTTTGATTAATAATACATTGTCCTCCTACACCACTTCTACCCCTTCTATTGATACGGAGTTGCATCCAACTGACACTGAGCAAAGAAGTATTAAGGAATTAGAGTCTACACTCTCCTTATCTCCCTCTCTACCTTTATCTATATCTTCTCGACAAACTTGGTTAGTGTTTGCGGCGGCGGTGTTTTTGGTAACAGTGCCAGTCTTTATCGAAGCGCCAATAGTGCGATCGCTACCAAGTCTGAGTTTAGCGCTGACAGGATTTTGGGTGTGGCTAAGTTTTAGGTTAATGTCACATCCTGCAACTTATGTATGGGGAGATTTGCTCTTAGGGTTTAGCTGGAGTTGGTTAGCAGGAGCGATTTACTGGGGCTGGTTACGTTGGGAACCTGTATGGCATCTACCAATGGAGTCTATAGGATTACCCTTTGCCTGCTGGTGTTTGGCGAAGAATTGGGGCAAGGTGGGTAGCTGGTTTTATTTAGGTTCTTTACTCGGTACAGTTTTAACAGATGTATATTTTTATATAGCAGAATTAATGCCCTATTGGCGGCAAATCATGAGAGTAGAGGCTGATATAGCACCGCAAATATTACAAAATGCCTTAACGCAAGTACAAACACCTTGGGGACAAACTTGGGCAATAATTCTCGCCTTCCTGCTGTTAACAGTGGGGAGTTTACCTTTAGCTAGAAAGCAAAGACACTGGTATGCCTTTGGTGGCGCAGTTTTAAGCACCATTTTGGTAGACAGCCTATTTTTGTTAGCTGCGATCGCTGCGTGAAGGAGGCAGCACTTCTCTACGAGAGGATGCGCCAACAGCACATCAAGAATGATGTTGTAGATGATTAATTAGTTAAGAAATATTACATAACCGTCCATCAGCATCAAGTCTTTTTTGGTGGGGTTTTCGGTATTAGACATCGCACAGTTTCGTGTCTGGTTGGGAGGTAGAATCAGCCACCCCGAAAAGATTTCGTCTAGCTGGGAATGCTACCAGGATCATGGATGCAACGCTATTGCAGCTATGCAAGCACTCTTACCACTATGAAAATTTTTTGCAAAAGTACAGTCAAACCCAGTAACGGTAAATATTGTGGATATTAATACGCTGTATATTAGTTTCTGATGACTGCTGACGGCTGTTAGCTTAAAACTTTTATTTCTGTTTGATGGAAAGAGGTAGAAAAATCGTGAAAGGATTGGCGCGTTTATTAACAGTGTTTAGTTTGTTACTTAGTTGCTGGGGATGGTTGGGAACAACTCAGATAGCCCAAGCTGCTAGTTTCAACAGTTTTGCTTTTCCTCAAGTCCCAGTTCTGGCAATTGAGCGGCAGAATCGGGCAGACGCTAAACTAGGAACGGAATTCGGTAAAAAAATTGATTTGAATAATACCAACGTCCGAGCTTTTCAACAGTATCCAGGGCTTTATCCCACCCTGGCCAAGAAAATTATCACGAATGCTCCCTACAAAAAAGTAGAGGATGTATTGGATCTTCCAGGATTGAGCGATCGCCAAAAAGAAACCCTGCAAGCCAACTTCGATAAATTTACCGTGACAGAACTAGAGCCTGCCTTCAACGAGGGAGACGATCGTTTTAACAACGGCATCTACAGATAACTGCCTTTGCAAATGTAGCAAATAGCAGCCCACTCCTGATTCTAGGGAGTGGGACACGATTATGAATTAGGAGTTAGGAGTTATGAGTTAAAAATTCAAAATTCCTAACTTCTCACCCCTAACTTCTCACTCCTAACTTCTCACTCCTAACTTCTCACTCCTAACTCCTCACTCCTAACTCCTAACTCCTCACTCCTCACTCCTAACTCCTCACTCCTAACTTCTCACTCCTAACTTCTCACTCCTAACTTCTCACTCCTAACTTCTCACTACCTTGCCCCAGATAGATATTCCTAGCCAATTTGATGTCTTAGTAGTCGGCGCTGGTGCTGCTGGACTATACACAGCGCTGTGTCTACCAGAGTCGTTGCGAGTCGGCTTGATTACTAAAGAAACCGTTACTTTGTCCGCCAGTGATTGGGCGCAAGGTGGCATTGCCGCAGCAGTTGCCCCGGAAGATTCTCCCACGCTGCACATTGAAGATACGATCCGGGCAGGTGCGGGTTTATGCGATCGCACTGCTGTAGAATTTCTCGCCCAACTTGCCCCTAACTGCATTCAATCCCTAATTAACTTGGGGGTTGCTTTTGACCGTCATGGTCAAACTTTGGCTTTAACTTTAGAAGCCGCCCATTCTCGCAACCGGGTTCTCCACGCCGCCGACACCACAGGTAGGGAAGTTACAACCACCCTCACCGCCCAAGTATTACGCCGCCAGAATATTCAAGTCATTCAGCAAGCTTTGGCTTTAAGTTTGTGGATTGAACCCCAAAGCAATCGCTGTCAGGGAATTAGTCTGTTTTATCAAGGTGAAATCACATGGGTAAAAGCTGGTGCTGTAATATTGGCAACCGGTGGCGGCGGTCAGATATTTGCTCAAACCACTAACCCAGCAGTAAGTACAGGTGATGGGGTAGCGATCGCAGCTCGTGCTGGGGCTATTCTCCGCGATTTAGAATTTGTCCAATTTCACCCCACTGCTCTTACCAAACCTGGTGCTGATCACTTCCTCATTAGCGAAGCTGTACGCGGCGAAGGGGCACACCTTGTCGATAACGAAGGGGAACGTTTTGTTTTTGACTATCACCCTGCCGGTGAACTTGCACCCAGGGATGTGGTCAGTAGAGCCATCTTCAGCCATTTACAACGTACTGCCCTCGATCTAGCGACTGCCCATGTATGGTTGGATATGCGCCCTATTCCCGCCGACAAGATTCGTCACCGCTTTCCCAACATCATCAAAGTTTGTCAGCATTGGGGCGTTGATGTCTTCCATGAACCAATTCCTGTAGCGCCAGCCGCCCATTACTGGATGGGTGGAATTGTCGCAGATTTGATGAATCGCACGAATATCCCCGGTTTGTACGCGGTGGGTGAAACTGCTAGTACTGGCGTGCACGGAGCAAATCGCCTTGCCAGTAATTCCCTGCTGGAATGTATTGTGTTTGGAGCACAAATGGCTAATATTAAGTTGGAAAATATTGGGCTGCCGTCAGAAACACCAGTGCTACCATTGCGGAAATTTAGTGCTGATGCTAGGGAGTGGCACATTCAGCAAGCACAGCTAGAAGCACTGAGGGAAAAGTTACCGCGTCTAGTGTGGGAAAGTGCTGGTATTTGTCGGGAACAATCAGGATTGGAAACTGCGATCGCTACTGTTGAATCTTGGCAGCAAGATTTCGCTACTTTGCCTTTAAGTCAATTCTTACTTGCTTTACGTCCAGCAGAACCAGCTAATTTTGACCTACCAGATGTTGAACGGCAATTGCGACTTTGGGCAGAAACTCGTAATTTATTAGATGTAGCTGATTTAATTCTCAAAAGTGCTGCTTTTAGAACCGAAAGCCGAGGCGGACACTATCGATTAGATTATCCTCAACCAGACCCAAATTGGCAAGTCCACACACTTGTACAAACACATCATTGGTGGAAATCTCCACTATTGTCTTGATTGAACTTTCTGAAATAGGCTTCTAAATAAAGGCTTTTAATCCTTTCTAAAATCCGAAATTGCCATCAGCGACTACCGCTACCATGCTGACTGTCAGGACCACCATAATTTGGTGGGATATACGTGTCTTTTAAATCCTGAGAATTAACTTTGCAAGCGATTAAGGCATTGCTGCTATTAGCGCTCGCAGTGCTGAAGATACCTGTGTAAGCAGCAATTTTCGGTATTAGGATGCAACCGACTATGAATAATATTATAAAGTTTGTGATTCTCAAGTTAGTTTTCATAGTTTTCAGTAAATTTACTAATTTTTTATTTTAAGTCGTAGTTTTTAATAGTTACCGTATATTTACCTGCTTTATTGTAAAAAGACCCCAACTTTATGAAATTTTTGCTGTAGTGAACAAATAATTGTGGTATTAAATAGTCTTGATACTTAAGAAATATTCTTAAATAGGTGTTTTTGCATCAGTCTAAAGTTAGATATGTTGATGAAGTACCGTGAGCAATTTGTCTAAATCACTGCTTATTAAAAATATCTTAGTTTTCTAAGTATAAACATCAGAATTAGTTAATAGTAAAGCCCCAAAATCTATCAAATAACACTTAAGTTTTTCTATGTTGATAATCTCGTCACAGCGAAAACACATAACCGACATTCCGCAGGTTTAGTTTCATTCTCAGATATTTTGAGAATAGTCTGGAGGCTTGACTCTTGACTAACTAAGCAAATTCGTAGCGATTTTTACCCAGATGTTTGGCACGGTACATTGCTGCATCTGCTTGTTTTATCAAAGTTTCACTGTCTTGACTGTTGTATGGGTAGATACTAATGCCAATACTGGCGGAAACTCGGATTGCATTCCCGTCCAAAACAATTGGCTTGGTAATGTTGTTTAAAATTCTTTCAGCAACTTTAGCTGCTATTTGGACATTAGGAATTGCCTGTAAAATCACAGTAAATTCATCGCCACCCAAACGAGAAACTGTATCACCAGTGCCTACAGAATTGCTGAGTCGCTCAGCGATCGCCATCAGCAAGCGATCGCCCGTCTCGTGACCCAGAGTATCATTGATTTGCTTAAAGCCATCTAGATCAATAAACAGCAGTCCTAGCAGCAAGTTGTGGCGTTGCGCCCAAAGTAACGACTCGTAAAGTTGTTCGGCAAAAAATTTGCGATTCGATAGACCGGTGAGGGTATCGTGATATGCTAAATAACGCAAGTGGTCTTCTTTGAGTTTCAATTCATTATTAGAACGGAATAATTCAGCAGCAGTACGTTTGAGCCGTTCCTCCGTGAGCTTGCGCTGAGTAATATCTCGGATGACCCCAACTAAAAAGAAATTGCCAGCTGAGTCTTTGTGGAGCGATCGCTTAGTGGCAATTTGATGAGTTTGACCATCTGCACTTGTAAATTCTTCTTCGTGTTCCTGGGGTTGCTGAGTCCGAAAAACCAGCTCATCCTGTTGTCGAAATACATCGGCTTCATGTTTAGGGAAAAAGTCATAATCTGACTTTTCAATTAACAAGTTATTTGAATAGCCGATGAATCGACAATATGCCTCATTTAAAACAATCCACTGGTGTTGTTCATTTTTCACAAAAATGGGATCAGGAATCGTGTTGATTACGTGATGCAAAAACTCTTTGGAACGTTTCCACTCTTCCTGTATATGGGCAATATGACTGATCGTCCAAATAGCTGAACTGCCAAAGGTAAACAATGAGGGAATGATCGGTATCCACCAACCGGACAAAAAAGCAAAGTAGGTACTGAGGATCAATACAATGCAAGAAATTAGGATACTGAACAAACTTCTCGTTGCGTGGCGGATTCGCCATGTAGTAACGGCTCCCACATAAGACCAGACAAAAATCCACAAGTATTCCACTAAGTCAGGCCAGACTTTTAGTAAGGGTCGTCCACTAAGAGCAGCTGAGATTAACTCACTAATAAAATAAGCTTGCAGTTGAATACCAGGTACAGGCTTTGCCATACCCAGCAAACTGGTGGAGTAGGGAATGAATACAAAATCCTGGAGACTCGGTGCAGTGGAGCCAATGAGTATAATCCGATCTTTGATTAAGTTTTCTTTCACTTTATCTGCCAGTACATCTCTCATCGATACCTGGCAAAAACTACAGAATTCTACAGATGAATTTTGACATCTGGGTTTAGGGAAATTGGACAAAATTTGGTAGCCTCTAGCATCAGCTCCCACATAAGCACCATCATTAGCCTCAAAACGAGCGAATGTTGCCTTACCCAATTGCAAATATTTAGGGTTGCTTTTTGCTTTGGTGGGAGTAATGTTCTCTGATGTCAAATACAATAAAGCCAACTTTAAGGCAAAACTTTCGCGTGCTTGATTATTAACGTGCCAATACAACAAACTGCGACGTACTTTACCATCAGGGTCATACAACACGTTGTTAAAGCCCACTTGGTCGCTATTAAGATCCGGTGGAGGTAAAACATTAATGTTTTTATTTTTGTCATTTGCCAATAGTTCAATACCAATTAAGTTTGGTATTGACTTATAAGCATTACGCAGTTCCTCATTTCCCGGCTTTACTGGCAAATTTCGGTAGATATCTAAGCCAATAGCACGAGGTTTGTGAACGTTTAATTTTTGCAACAACTGGGCAATCTTCTGATCTGGAATCGGCCACAAACCTACTTCGTCTAAATAGGCTTCATCAATTACTACAATAGTAATACGATTTTCTATGCGTTCATCTGGACGTAAGCGGAAAAATTGATCTAAAGCTGCCAACTCTAAGGATTGTAATAATCCGATAGAGTGTAAAAGCAGGACGCAGACTGTAATGCTGGCAGCAGTAATTAATTCCCTGTGTCCTCGACTAAGCGATTGTTTCAATCCAAAGACTAACTTCACAAAACGCTTGCCTAGCTGCTGATTCATTCCCATTACCTAGTAGTTAAAAGCTACTAAAGGCTAAAACATAGTCTGTTGCTGTTTTAGTTTTCGAGCTACTTCTTTTCTCAAGTTTTGTTGAATTTGCTGATTATAATTCATCCAGTTAAGATGGACTTGCTGACCATTATATATCTCGAATTTATATTCACTGAGATTTTTCCTTGTAACTTTAAACGCTTTTTGCATTCTGATTTTCTATATATATTTGATTTATGGCTCTGTGTTTTCTGAAAGTGGCATACTACGCCGCCTCAAAAGCTTTAGTTGGTGACAATTTCAAGTAATTCGTTGAGGCTTTTGCAACCAAAGTACTCGCACAGCTTGGTAACAGTCTTTTTGTCAAATCTGTCTAGTTGATTTCGGTAAAGCTTGCTAACAGTAGTAGGGCTTAATCCTGTCTGTTCAGCTAACTGCTTTTGATTTATGCTTTTTGCTCCATTAGTTGAGGCAACTTACAAATCATTTCCATAGATAATAACAGGATAATAGAATGATAGGATACTAATTAGCTATTTATAAAATAATAAGAAGCTGTCATCCTATAAGTATACAGACAAACCAAAAGGCGATCGCTCGTCGTCCAAAACTAGCGATCGCCTTTCTTCTAAACTCATGGAGATAATTATTATGACATTAGCGACCCTAGACGCTCAAGCGATCGCACAATCTCAATTAAACCTTTACATCCAGCAGCAATCAGAAAACACCGCGCAATACGAGATTGACTCTACTATCGCTGCTCTTCGGGGCAGCGTGGGGCTGCTGTCGGAAATAGCTCAAGGCAATTACTTAAAATACTTGAAGTTACGGGAACCTGTGTAACCAGAAACTTGCGCTAGTTCTTCTAAGTTTTGTGTTCCGCTATAGGTTTTACCACTGATAATCCATGTGGGGAAGCCTTTAATTTTTGCGGCTTTACATAGTTCTGGTTGAGCTTTCAGTCCCTCAGGAGCGCATTCTACCTTCACACTCTTGTCGATTATCTGCTCGGCTTCTTTACCAAAAAGCAGCTTTTGTTCATGGCAGTGAGGACACCAGTAAGCACTGTATTGCTTGGCATCTATCTTAGACAGATGTTGTGCTAGGGCTATTTCTGCCTCGCCAGAAGTCGTGGTGATTTCCCACCCGAATGCTGGGTTAGGATCTTTCTCAGGAGTAAAGGTAATTTTTACGGGTTGTCCAGGAGTTCCAGTTGTAACATCTGATTTATTCACGCCAGCATAAACGCCTAAAGTGCCAATCAGTGTCACCATCCCCACGATAATGGCGGTAAAAAAGATTTGTCCAATATCCTCCCAAGTCCGACCGATAATTGTCAGCACCAAAAGACTGAGGGAAAACAAAGCTGAACCGATACAGTAAGGACAAATAGCTTTAATTTGGAATGCTAGCAGGTACATGAGGTAGCCACTAAAAACAGACATAGCGATCGCTCCGGCCAGCAGCAGCAACCACGTCCAATTTTCCAATTGTTTGCGGCTATTGTTTTCCCCTGATTTTAATATCAAGGGAGCCAAAGCAAATATCACCATACTGGTGTATGCCAAAAACCCAAACAAGGGTAATGGCTGACCAAAAACTGTTGCCCAAGGACTGGAAAGCACATCATTACAGCCTTTGACACCAGCCTGTGCCACACAAGCTGCACTGCCTCCTGTTAACTTTTCTATGGTGAGATAACCTGTTATCAGGACACCACATCCAGCGATCGCGGCAATCAATGGACGTGACCATTTATGAATCCAAGGAGTAGAACGGCGGCGAATCATAAATATTAGGGAATGGGGGAGTGGGGAATAGGGAATGGGGAAT
>NZ_WBKM01000294.1 GCF_015714725.1 Nostoc sp. WHI | reverse complement strand
CTCATGGGGGAAACCCCCAAGACCGCGCTGCTTCACCAAAATCTAAAATTGAATTGCCCAATGACAAATGACAAAATTTAAGATGGTGTGAGGAATTGGGTTATGAAGTATATTCCATATTCGGTTTCAGTTCTAGGAGCAGGCTTGGTCTTGAGTTTAGCAATGAGTACTCAGCGAGTGCAAGCTCAAGTAGCCTATGGCAGTTATATTGGTATAGGCCCCACTGTCGGTATTACCGATGGTATCCAATTCGGGGGGGTTATAGCCGGACGCTACAAGCTTTTGGAAGCACCAATTTCACTCCGCGCCCAAGTGTTAATTGGTAATAATACGGCGGTTGTACCAACGGTTTCCTACGATTTCCCCCTCAACTGGCAAGCTGATGCCTATTTAGGTGCTGGGTTAGTTTTGGCTGGTGGTGGTGGTTCTTCTCCTGTGGGCGACAAAATTAGTTTTGCTTTACAACCGGGCATTGATTATATGATCCCAAATAGTAATACTGTGATTTTTGGCAACGCCATCATTGCTTTTGATGCCTATCGTGATAGCGGTGGTACAGCTATTTCCGTCCAAGGTGGTGTTGGTTTGAGATTTTAATGGGCAGATGAAAACCCTATAGCGATCGCTATTCCGAAGAAGCGTTAAAGTTCATTGCAAATTAAGATGTTAATCCAAACAACGTGATAATTTTTGGTCATGAAGAGAGACAGCACAGGATTAATACAGGAGAATACAGTGGCAATGGAATCAAATTTATTAACGGATGCGGGCGCAGATGAAATGAATCAAGATTTCAGTGAATATGTCGCCAACCTGCAACTTCACATGACTTTGCAAGCTCGCAATCTTGTTCCAACCCTGAAACAAACACTGGTAGATAGTCGCCATCAATTACTCCATCAAACCCAAGCCCACTTTGAAAAGCTAGTTTCTCGACAAGGGCTATAATATATATACAAATTTTAATCAAAATTCCAATAAAATAAAGGCAGATGTTGTTGGGTCAATACCAATGGTGTTCTCACAAAGTCTGCTTTTTTAAGTATTTAGTTACCAAAATCACCCTTTTTGCATAATACGTAGAGAGCAGAAAGTAGTTAAGATGATTGCAGCAGTTCCTTTGAAGAGCAGTTAGTTAAGACTAAATGGCGGCTCGAATTAAAATGACTTCATTACTTCCCCGAAACCTCAACGTTGTCATCCGACCATTCCAATACCGGGATCTGGACGGGATTGAACGCATAACTCAAGAGTCATTCGCAGCCCTCACTCCCAAGGGAGCAGGTTTTGCCATCAACCAGATGCAAAGGCTGCATCGCTGGTATGGATTACTCAAATTTTTGAGTTGGTTTCCTAACCCGCTTCAGTATCACCTCTGTGCCTACGTAGCAGAGCAGGGGCGTGTACTTCTAGGGATGATTCAAGTGTCACCTTTTAACCGGACACGCAGCACTTGGCGGATTGACCAAGTACTGTTGGAGCGTGGTGTCGATAAACAAGGAATTGGCTCGCAACTTTTGCGTCATTGCTTTGAATCAATTTTGGAAGCTCGCACTTGGCTACTGGAAGTTAACATCAACGACATAGAGGCGCTGGCACTATATCGACAAAATGGATTTCAGCGTCTGGCAGAAATGACATACTGGGAAATTGGGCCAGAATTACTGGCTGAATTGGCACAAGCAGAGCCAGATTTGCCCAATCTCTTGCCAGTGAGCAATGCTGATGCCCAGTTGCTATATCAACTAGATACAGCATCTATGCCACCTCTAATCCGTCAGGTTTTTGACCGCAACACCCGCGACTTTAAAAGCAGTTTGTTCGGCGCTTTAACTGATGCAGTGAAGCA
The DNA here is from genome assembly GCF_015714725.1 of Nostoc sp. WHI. Classification (GTDB taxonomy): domain Bacteria; phylum Cyanobacteriota; class Cyanobacteriia; order Cyanobacteriales; family Nostocaceae; genus Nostoc. The sequence goes on along the minus strand of NZ_WBKM01000294.1, from coordinate 65,199 downwards.
ATGGGTGACGAAAACAGAAGTAGTGAGTGGCTACGTATTTGAACCCCAACGCAAAGCTGCGATCGGCTATTTTCAGGTGCAACTTGACCGTAAGGGCGAAGTACCCCACGTGGCAACGTTGACGGTTCATCCTGCTTACACCTGGCTATATCCAGAATTGCTATCTCAACTGGCTCGTATTGCCCAAGATTTTCCTCAGCAAGGGTTACAACTAGCTTCCTCAGATTATCAGGCAGAGCGAGAAGAGTATTTGGAGCGAATTGGGGCAAAACGCATAGAACATACATTAATCATGTCTCGCTCTGTGTGGCACAAACTACGGGAGTCTAAATTCGTTTCCTTAGAAGGAATTCAGTGGACTGATATGCTACAAGGTCTACAACCAGCACGCAAACCCATACCAGGTGGGATGTCATGGGTACAGCCAGGAAAGTCGCCATCGTCAGATAAACCACTACCAAGTAAGCCAGAACCGATTAACTTTTCGGGAAAAAACCCTAGCATTGAAGCATTGCCGATTCCTGAATCAGCAGATGCAGAGCAGGAGAATTAGTGTGATTCCACAGGAGCCACCAAAACCGTTTATTTCAGCGTTGGGACTAGATTTTGGTCGCAAGCGGATTGGTGTGGCAGGGTGCGATCGCACGGGTTTAATTGCCACCGGGATTACCACAATTGAGCGCGCGTCTTTTGAGCAGGATGTCGAGCAAATCCGACAGATAGTTAATGAACGCGAGGTGCAAATTCTCGTGATGGGCTTACCTTATTCAATGGATGGCTCCTTGGGATTTCAGGCGCGTCAAGTTCAGAAATTTACTACAAGACTCGCTAAGGCTCTGAAACTGCCTGTGGAGTATGTGGATGAGCGATTAACTTCATTCCAAGCAGAGCAACTGATGATCGCCCAGAACCTCTCACCGTCACGCAATAAAGGTTTGATTGACCGGAAGGCAGCTTCTTTGATTTTGCAACAATGGCTAGATGTTAAGCGCGCTAGTTCCCGCAGTTCGGTGGCAGCTATTGAGTATTGATACCTTTTAACATGATATTCTGAAAACGATTACCCAGCAGTTGTATCTATGTCTAAAGCTATTTGGTTGACATGAACTGTCATTAAATAGTAAAGCGATTTTCAAACTTGCTGGTATTTATTTATTAAGTTATACATTTGGCCATGTTTCCCTCTCCATTTCCTGAAGAAAACGATAACGCTCATGCGGGTTCCATCACTTTAACCGATGACAAAGGGCGATCGCTCGAATGTTACGTAGAGCATTCCCTGGAGGTAGATGGACAAGAATACGTTTTACTTCTTCCTGTAGACTCACCTGTAGAAATTTTTTCTTGGGAAGGTGAGGGTGAGGAAGAAGAAGCGGTTCTGGTAGAAGACGACACCACCATTGAGCAAATTTTTGGTACTGCCCAAGCTGTACTATCTGAGCAGAATCTGATATTGAAGAACACAGCCTATGCTCTGACAGTTGAAGGTGATTTACCACCAGTTGAAGAATCAGAACTTTTCACCTTAGAAATCGAAGACGAAGAGGCAGAGTTAGAGCCGGAGCAATTACAGCTACTTGCTAGTTTCTATGATGAAGATCAGGAGTATGCAATTTATACGCCCCTCGATCCCCTGTTGTTTTTTGCACGGATAGCAAAAACAGGTCAACCTGAATTACTCTCTCCAGAGGAGTTTCGCAAAGTACAGCCTCTATTAGAGGAACATCTTTTTAATGAGGTGGAATAAGATTAAAAATTCAAAATGAAAATGTTACATTTTGAATTTTTTAATTGGGATTTCTCGTTTTAATCACAATCTACTTTAACCTTTTGCCATGTCCCATTAAATATGGAAGCAATGAAACTTTCACATCCAATTGGGACAATTAGTATTGTTTAAAATTCTGGAAAAAGCATTTTAGTTGGTAGAGATTTTCAATCCAAAATCCAAAATTGGTATGAGGTGCTGAAAATGACTTATAGCGACTTTACATTAAGTAAATTTAAAAAGTCATTCAGCATCCACATTGATGAAGAAACTGATTTATTTGCAAACATAAAACCTTTACAGGCAAGCGATAAACTCACAAATTATTTAGAAGAAACTATAGAACTAGCTTTAGCAATTAATACTGAAAAAGCTCGTTCAGAAATGATTATTACTCCAATATTATTGGAGATAAGACGCCGAGCTAATTATCCAATTAGTTTGTTTTCAGGAACAGATTTTAATGTAGATGCAGAAAAAGGCCTGAATGGCTATTGTGACTTTATCATTAGTCGTTCTAAAGAGCAACTAACAATTAATGTGCCTGTTGTGGTTATTATTGTTGAAGCCAAAAATGAAAATATTAAAGGTGGATTAGGTCAGTGTGCGGCGGCAATGTTGGCATCACAATTGTTCAATCAACAAGAAGGAAACGAAATTAGAAAAATTTACGGTGCAGTAACAACGGGGGACATTTGGAAGTTTTTGAAGTTAGAAGAAAACAATATACTTATTGATTTGAATAATTATTACATCAAAGAAATAGATAAGATTTTAGGAATTTTATCTCAAAGTGTTCAGGACGATATTCCAGGATGGAGTTCGACTAACTAAACTGTATTAGGTTATGCTCATTTGTCTGGAGCTACTTACGTTTACCTGTTGACTATGACTTGGAACAATCTTTTACAGCCTGACTTGATTTTAGAGGGTTCAGTATTGAACCTGACACCAAATATTATCCAACAATACGGGCTGAAGGGGCTGGTGTTGGATGTAGATGAAACCTTAGTACCCTTTACAGTGGGTATGGCTTCCCCGGAACTACGAGAATGGGTAGAAGAAATCCGTGCTTGTACTGCATTGTATTTGGTGAGTAATAATCTGAGTGAAGCGCGAATTGGTGGAATTGCCCGATCGCTAAACTTGCCTTACTACTTAGGTGCAGCCAAGCCTTCCCGACGCAAAATTAGGGCAGCACTTAGGGGAATGGATCTACCGGTGCATCAAGTAGGGATGGTGGGCGATCGCTTGTTTACCGATGTCATAGCTGGTAATCGCCTGGGGATGTTTACAATTTTGGTTGAACCAATTGTCCATGCAGACGCGATCCTGCGATCGCATCCCATCCGCAACTTTGAAGTTTGGGTATCTGAAATATTAGGAGCCTCTATTACCCCCAAGAAAACTAAGATTCAGAAAAGGTGATAAATCGTCAGGAAAGTAAATCTAAAGAAATGATTAAAGAATCTGAATGCAAGCCAAAAATCGGGGATCATAAGTATTAATAACATGGGGTCAGCCAAAAAAGACTCTAGTACATACTAAGTAAATATAAACCCGTAAAGCGTCAGCCTTCACTTATAGAGGGACTGGCGCTTTACAATTTTGGATTTTGGATTTTAGATTTTGGATTGAATCTAAAATAACGTGAGATCGACGGATAGGAAAGCTCAGAAAGGTTGCTAGATATGAATTTGCTCAACTGGGCAGACCACAATACGGTTCGGTTAACATATTTGGCTCTCGGAGATCCCCCCAACCCCCCTTAAAAAGGGGGGCTTTGTTTCCTATTTACTCCGTTTTTAAGGGGGTCTAGATTAAAGAGAAACTAATTGACAAACATGACCCGCTACTATTTGCCATCGATCTTGACGCATTGCCCAGACGCGAGTAAAGCGATAAGTACCTGAAAAAGCTTGCCGATCGTGAATTCCCGCCAGATATGTTTTAACTGCGACCACAGCAAAATTATCATAATTAAGAATTTGTTGATCGTCAATTTCGACCTTAGTAAACTTATGCATTCCACTACGATGTGCATCCAAATCGTATTGTTTATCGACTACTAAACCTGTATGCATGGTGAAAATCAGATCGTCAGCAATTAATTCATCTAAGATCGGCACATCGCTATCGAGCATTGCTTGTCGCAATTTTTCTTCTAATCTCTCGATCGTCGTCATCTTGATTGACTCTCCTGATATTATTACGATTGATTTTAGAAAGGGCAATGGCTGGGAAATTAGAGAAAATTTTAACTCGGCTGCCCTGGAACTCATAAGTTATTTTTTCTTAAACAAACCGTATTGCAAAATGTCTAATCTGAATCTAAAATCTAAAATCTAAAATTCAAAGATGGCATTAACAATTGTTGTCAAAATCGGTACTTCTAGCCTAACTCAACCAGAAACGGGACAATTAGCACTTTCTACCATCGCTACCTTAGCGGAAACACTCTGCCATTTAAGACACCAGGGACATCGAGTAATTTTGGTCTCCTCTGGCGCTGTGGGGGTGGGTTGTGCGCGGTTGGGCTTAACTGAACGCCCCAAAGCGATCGCACTGAAACAGGCTGTAGCGGCAGTTGGACAAGGCAGGTTAATCCGTATATATGATGATTTATTTAGTACTCTGCAACAAGCGATCGCCCAAGTATTGCTGACTCGTAGTGACTTGGTACAGCGCAGCCGCTATCTCAATGCCTACAATACTTTTCAGGAACTATTGGGACTGGGAGTAATTCCTATAGTCAATGAAAATGATACCGTAGCAATAGACGAACTAAAATTCGGTGATAACGACACCCTTTCGGCATTGGTTGCCAGTTTAGTAGAGGCAGATTGGTTATTTTTGCTTACCGATGTAGATAGGCTCTATTCAGCTGATCCGCGTTCCGTACCAGATGCCCAGCCAATCGCTTTAGTTAGTAGCATTAAGGAATTAGCAGAATTACAGATACAAACAGGTTCCCAAGGCTCTCAGTGGGGTACTGGGGGTATGGCGACAAAAATTTCGGCTGCGAGGATTGCGATCGCGGCTGGAGTTCGTACCGTAATTACCCAAGGGCGATTTCCCCAGAATATCGAAAAAATTCTTCAAGGTGAACTTATTGGGACGCATTTTGAACCGCAACCTGAACCAACTTCTGCGCGTAAACGTTGGATAGCTTACGGTCTTTTACCTGCGGGTAAATTGTATTTAGATGAAGGTGCGATCGCGGCAATTTCTCTAGCAGGAAAATCGTTATTAGCTGCTGGAATTAAGGCAGTAGAAGGAGAGTTTGACACACAGGACGCTGTGCAATTGTGTGACACCAACGGTAACGAAATTGCTAGAGGACTTGTAAATTACAACAGCAATGAACTGCAAAAAATTTGCGGGTGTCATTCGCGGGAAATTCCCACAATTTTAGGTTATGCCGGTGCGGAAACCGTGATTCACCGAGATAATTTGGTTTTGATTTAAGATGGAAATGAGATAAATTTTGTGACTACTAACTGGGAGAGTAAGAAATATTATGACTCAAACGTTAGAAAATGCTGTTAGCTTACCAGAAGAACAACGCTTCTTTCGACATGGGTTAAGTTGGGAACAATTCAAAGCGATTCAAGCTAGCTTTGAAAATGTGCCAGGGGTGCGGCTATTTTATTGTGAGGGAGTCTTAGAAATTGTGACCATTGGTAAGCCTCATGAAGTAATTAAGTGTTTAATTGCTGGACTATTGATTACTTATTTTGAAGTCAAAGGCATTGAATTTTTCCCTAGTGGGAGTTTTAGCCAGATTATTCCCAAGATAGTAGAATATCAAGCAGATTTATCTTATTGCTTTGGAACGGACAAATCTGTACCAGACTTATGCATTGAAGTAGTGATTACTAGCGGTAGTCCCATCAAGCTACAGAAGTACAAATTAATGCAAGTAAGAGAAGTTTGGTTTTGGGAAGATGGCACAATTGAAGTTTACTGCTTACGAGAACAAGAATATGAGAAAGTTGTTAAAAGTGAGTTATTCACAGAATTAGATTTATCCCTGCTCAATCGTTGTCTTTTGTTATCGTCTCCCTTGGAAGCGATTAGAGAGTTTCGCCAAGTTATTCAGCAGTAATAGTAGATTGAAATTAAAGAAAAGCAACGAAATAAAAAAGTCACTTTTACTGATAAGCCGTATCCAGTAATCAGACAAAAAATAATTTATCTATCTTACCAAATTGTCTGAATAATTGTTAATGCCTGAATTCGCAGATCGCGAGTAACTAAAGGAAGGCGCAAATACAAAGCAGTAGCAGCAATAATTCTATCTGGCATATCTGGTACAATATCTCGCGGAATCTGAGATAGTATTTGAGCAATTGTTATATCTAAAGGTGCAATCGCTAAACCAGTCCGAGGATTAGATAAAGCCTCAATTAACTGTTCAAATGCTGCTTTTGGTAAGCGATATTTTTCTGCCAGATAAGCTACTTCCACTACAGAAATTGCAGATACATAAACTGGATCGCCAGCGCTAATCGCCCTATCGAAAGCCGCAATCGCAGCTTCTGATAATTTGCTTGATTCCCGCAAATACCAAACAATTGCATGAGTATCCGCTACAACTGCTACCATTATTAAATATCTTCCTCTGCAAAATTTCCCCACATCTCTTTTCGAGCTTGAGCAATATCTTCTTCTGTAATATCAATGTCTAAGCCAGCCCATAGTCCCTTAACGCTGCGTAGTGGAGGTTTTGGAGTAATTTTTTGGTGAAGAAAATCAGCAAAATTTAATACCTCTTGCTGTTTATCTATAGGTAATTGCCGCAATTTTTCTAAAACAGCTTGCTCAATGTTCATGCATTTTTCTCCTTTTAACTATTAGACTTTTTGCGGTCAACTTTGTAAATTGTCCAATAGATATAATCTCCTTAAAGCAAATATCAAACTAACATAGAAGCGATCGCCACCGCCCCCCACAACGGCGCATCATCCCCCAGCACCGCAGGCACAATTTCAAAATCAACTTCTGGCAAAGCTGTTTCCCGCGCCACCAGTTGCATCACCTGCCAAAAATCCGCCCCCGCCTTCATCACACCACCTCCCAATACAAAGCGCTGCGGATTCATCAAGTTCGCTACATTGCCAATACCTACACCCAGCGCCCAAGCAGCTTTGTGCAGAACTTCCTTCGCCAAATCATCTCCAGCCACCGCCGCTTCACTTACCAATTGCCCCGTAAATAAGTTTAAATTATCTCCCACCAAACTCCTTAAAACCTCTCCTCGTTGACGCTTCGGCAGTTGGGTTTCCAAAAGTTCCCTAGCATTCTGCGCCATATAAGGCCCCGACGCAAAACGTTCCACACATCCCCGCTTACCACATAAACAAACTGGCCCGGCAGGATCTACAACGATATGTCCAATTTCGCCAGCCATCCCACCAGCACCCCGCCAAGGATTACTGTTGAGTATCCAACCACCACCCACGCCAGTGCTGACAGTTATGTAAAACAGGCTATCATATCCCTGTCCCGCACCAAAGCGGTGTTCACCCAAAGCAGCAACGTTAGCATCGTTGTCTACACCAACAGGAACACCAAACTCATCTTCTAACAAGCCTTTGAGGGGAATGTTTTCCCATCCGGCAACATGATGAGATAGTCGCACCGTCCCCGTAAAAGCATCAACTGGCCCCCCAAAGCTGACACCGATCGCAGCAGGTTTTGTGTCTTGCAGCAGCGAGTAAATGAGCGATCGCATAATTTCCAAGTCAGTACTAGCATTTGCATTCGCTGGCGAGAGTCGGCGTTCATAACGCAACCACTTTCTAGAACCGATATTTACAGTCGCCGCCGCTAGTTTAGTTCCGCCAAAATCGAGAGCTAAAATTAATGTCATACTTTTTTATGCTCCTCATAACCATAGGTAGTTTCATTCTCAAGAAAGATGTTTGTGGTCAAAATAAATTCAACACTAGAGAAAACCACATTATTTAGCAACTTATGACTACCGAGCAACCAAAACCACTTATTGATTTGTCTCACGCCAAAGAACCTCCTCGTTCTATCAATCTCGATGAGGCTAAGGAAGCGGCTCCCCTTGAACCGGAAGAAGTTAGCGGACAGATCGAGGATGACCCTCTTCATAATGCTTTTAATCGCCAAGAGGAAAGCAGAGAAAATGTTGGAGATTTTGCTAACGTTCCCGGTGCAAGCAAGTTGCAATAGGACTGATAAATATTATTGACTTACTCACCTGTGCTTAAGTCAAGTACTTTGTCAATAAACTGTTGCAATCGTTCATAATGTGAGCCTTTCCAATAAATGCGATTGCAGTCTTGACAACGCTGGAATTCATCAATCTGCGTAGCTTGCCGCCGTAGGCATCGCACATTTTCTGGTACTTGGTCAATAATGGATTGCTTATCTACAAATTCTAATAATCCATTACAACGCAAACACCGTTTAAATGGTAAGATTAATTTAGACAACTCGAAGCGTTGCAGTACTTCTATGATTTGTTGTTGAGGGTTAGTGTTTCTAACATAATACCCATGCGTTACCAAACTACGCATCAATAGACCTTTATCACGAGTTAAGAGAACCCGCGCTTCGCTGTAGGATATTTGGGCTAATTTATCATCCTCGTAGTCATTGCGGTATAAAGTATCAAAACCTAAAAGTCGTAGAGATGTCGCAAGCTTCCCCAAATGAATATCTAAAACAAAGCGAATAATATTAAGCGGTTTTGGCAGAACAGAAACACTTGGTACAATAACACTCTTAACAGAAATTGGATAAACATTGATAGTGTCTCCATCGAAAACTATGTAAGAAAAATTTACATATTCCCCATTAACATTGATAAAATAAACTTCTGGATGAGGGACACCCAAGGACTCAATCATGTCCTTAATTGAGGCTTTCTCCTCAAAAAAATGAGAGATTTTCGCCAGCTTGTGATGCCGTGGTAAAAAATGATTCAATTCTGCGTGAAAGTAGAAATATGCGATCGCCATAGCCACAGATATTTGGATTAGTAAGGGTACACAGATGTGCTATCCTACTGGCAATAATTTGTCACAATTGCAAAATCTTATCTATTAGATTGAAAGCATCAATGCTTGTTCTAGTCAGCTATCTCCACTATAAAATGCCCATTAACCTTGATTTAACCAACCTCTTGGAGGCTACATAATTATAAAGAACTTATAAATATTATCAAATACTTGCATTTATTATTGACTTCAGCTAAAGTCAAGGCAGATGCCTATCATCAAACCCTGACATAAGTTTCAGTAAGTTAGATTAGGTAAAAAGCTAAATACCAGGTTTGTTAATGTTGATATGAGTGACGCTGCTAATAATTAGTCACTAGTTTTGATTATTACTTATCGTGCATAGAGTATGGGGCGTAAAGCATTTACCCCTAATTTAGTAATTTTTATTTTTTCTCATCTAATTGAGAATTATTTGCAATATGTGTGCATTTATAGATACATTAAAAGCAGATAGTGTACAAGATTTATTAAAACAGTATTGGCTTGCCAAAGCAGCAACTGCTTATCAAGTGTTTCCGCATCTACCATATTTGATTTTGCCAAAAAAACCAACTTCAGAAAATCCAAGTTTCAGCAAGTGAAAATTTATGAAATACCAGATAACAATAAAACTAGATACAAAATTAACGCCGCTACTACGGAAAAATATCTCTTGACATTGTTTATGTCTATTGTGGAAAATTTATTAATGGGGAAGAGGTTAATTAGAAATGATGTTATAAAATTGCTACCTAGTTTTAACTGTGAAATACATATTGTTCTTTTTTATCTCCTTGAGTTAAGGATATTGTAGTTTCTAATACCTTTTGTCCATAAAATACGTTAATGAGTATAGCTAGATGAATACTGTTTTTTGTTCTGACTCTTCACGGCAAGCAGGAGAAGATGTTATTGGTAGTGCCACAAATTACCAAACTTATATTTTAGTTGAGTGTCCGTTACCTTGGACATCAGAAGCCTTTAATTCCAAGTGGGTGCCCCAGAATTTGAGGATTTTGGTAGAAGAAGTGAAGCGTGCTAAATTACCAATTAGATTCCTCTTAATTGCTAATGATATATCACACAGAATAAATTACACTACGCTTTTGATTTATCAAAGAAAAGAGGGACTGAGTAATGGTTTCTGCAAGCAAGAGTTTAAGTTAGCAAATATTGAGCAAGTAGCAGCAGTTGTCCAAAAATGGTTATGGGGTATCAGTTCTAATTCTGAAGTAGAAACTGATGAAAGTAGAGATATTTTAGTGTGTACCCACGGTAGTCATGATAAGTGCTGTGCCAGATATGGCGCTCCCTTTTACTTCAAGTTAACAGCGACTATTGCTGACTTATGCTTGGATAATGTACGAATTTGGAAATCATCGCACTTTGGTGGACATCGGTTTGCACCAACAGTTATAGACTTGCCAGAAGGAAGATATTACGGTGTTCTCGATCAAGATTCATTCAGATCGATTCTGAACCGCACTGGCGATATTCAATGCTTAAATAAAGTCTATCGAGGTTGGGGAATTCTACCTCCTGCACTTCAGATTTTGGAAAGAGAACTAATCTTTCGTAACGGATGGGATTGGTTTAACTACAAAGTTGTAGGCAAAATTTTGGAGCAAAGTTTAGACAACAATACTATTCTAGGTGAACTAAGTTTTGAACAACCTTCTGGTTCTCTCTACACTTATCAGGCTAAACTTGTGAAAGATGAAACCAAGACTCAACAACTGAAGAGTTCATGCAATGCTACACAAGAGTTGGTAATTACTAAATATGCTGTAGCTAGTCTCTGGTTTGTCTCTAGTAAGGTAATGAGTTATAGTACGTAAAATATTTTTAAACGCAAAGGAACGCAAAGGGAAGCGCAAAGGAACGCGGAGTTTATGAATTAATTAAATGCTATATTTAGTACAAGATTTTATAACCTCGTAATAAAATCTTTGTGCTCCTCTGCGTTTCCCTTTGCGCCCCTTTGCGTTTAAATTCCAAATCTCGATTCAAGATTAAGCCATATTTAAGACTTTCCGTAATAGTATTTGATCTTCTAATTTAGCTTTTAAACGGCCATTTTCGATATCTCGAATCCAGCTTTGACTTTTACCTGTGAGCTTTGCCAACTCCCTTTGGGAAAGATTCAAGTTTTTTCGCGCTTGCAAAATCTGTTCACCCAGCAAATCGTTTGTAGTTTTGAGCTTCCTTTTGGCTTTAGCAGTTCTTGTTTTCCTTTTTTCTGATTCTGAAATTTGCTGATCCCATTCTGGTGGGAGTTCAAAAGCCAAAATCCGCGCATTCATTAGCAGATTCCACTTACCACGGGGGCCTGTGTCTGTGAGGCGAGTTTCGGAACCACCGTCATTAGTCCAAAATTCCAATGCTTCATCTGGATCTTCGGGAAGATCAACTAACTTCGCCCACAATGGTTGAATTTCTAAGGGATAAGTAACTGGATCGAAAAGTGGTTTCATTCCATAGTGATTGAGAATTTCTAAATCGCTTTCAAAAGTTCGCAACAAACGTTTGCGTTCTTCCCGTTGTCTGGATGCAAGGGCGACTTTTTCCTCACCGTAAGCAATACGCAGCAAGGTAGGAATGGTAATGCGTTGTTCTTTGCCCATTTTGGTTTTAAACAGCAACCACAGCATTAGTCGGACTGCGCCTTCATGTTGCTGCCAAATGCTCATGACTGTGGTTAGCAGCGTTTTGGGGAGACTACCGTATTGATAGAATGCCGTTCGCTCTTTACACGCTTGTTTGTTTAAGAAATACTGTGCCCATACGCCTGCTTTTACTTTAAAAGTTAGCCCAATCAGATGTTTGCATCCAAGATTGTCTTCTTGAAAATGGTGCTGAATGTCCACCAAGTGCCATAAGCGGCTTTCTTTAACAGAGAATCCGTTAATTCGACCTTGTTGAGGCCAGTCAATTGAGATAATCAGTGAGCAAGCTTGCTGGACAATATTTTTCATTAAAGCTAGCTTGGCAGCTTTGCTCAAGTCCTTGCGTTTCTCCATCCCCAAATATTTCTCAATTTGTCGCTCATCGATCGCAAATTCTTGCTCCCAAGGTTGCTCTAAGCCTGTGGCATAAGCTGCAAAAATTAGATGTATGCAAGCGGCTTTGATGTCAAGCCCCTCAATTGCTGCTAAATCTGTGGCCTTGTCGTTCACTTGGAATGGATCTTGGATGTGAAAAGCGATCGCACCTCGGCCTTGATTCACTTGTCGGCTGTAGCATAAGTAACCGTCTTCATCATTTTCCCAATGTAGGGATGTGCGTTGTGATAGGACATTACAAGCTTCCCAGATAGCGATCGCCGAAGCAAATGGGTTATTCTTGCCGTTAGAAAACAAATCTAAGCTAGTAGCATCTCTCGGTTCAACTTTGCATCTCCCCTTTTTTGCCTGCCAGGGAATCACAGAATTAGTTGGACAAGCTATCACACATTGCGGTTCTGAATAGTAGCCCTCACAATTGTTACAAAGACTAGGATCAATCCAATATTCATTGTTCTCTATTTTGATTGCACCCGTAGGACATTGGGGGCGGCAGTTGTCACATCCAACGCAACTGTTGTTAGGAATTGTATAAGGCATTTGGCTCTTTTCCTACTCTAATCGTTGAGATGTCTGGCTCAGTTCTCCCCTGGATGAGTCCTGTTTATTCATGACTCGCTACCACATCATCTTTGTGGCGAGAATAATCTTTTCTCACCATATTCACTCCCCACATCCATATTCTGACTTTGCATCCAATTGGAAACTATTTAAGGCTTTCAAACCGAGCCTAATAAAACTTCTTATTAACTATACATTTCATGAAAAAAATGATTAATTTGTTCGTACTGAGCTTAGAAGAAAATCTTAACATCTATTTTGTTAGGTACTTAATAAACATTTTAGCTTTGACCATAAAACCATGTAGAAAATGTTTTTAGGAGAAATTTAAGCCTGTTGCAATTTGACTTCATCTGATTTGTTAACAATTTTAATATTTAATACAGGATAAGATTCTGCCACAAGCTTTACAGTTACTTCATAAATCCATTATGTTTCTTTATTTGACAAAAAATATTTATTTTGTCATGATTTCTCTAAATAGTTGAATCACAGCTAAATTGAAAATTGTTGCTTTCTAAAATACATACTGCATATATCAAAATGTAACTAGTGAACATCTAAAATTGTATGTATACCGTTTATCTAGATTTATTTGCCTAAAATTAAATATATTTGAAAAAGAATATCATCAGTGTTATAGATATAGTTGCATTTGCGGGCAATAATAAAACTGCACGCCAGTTGCTTCAAGTCGGCGGAGCCGCCCAACGCACTGGCTTATCTACACGAGGCTTTATCCCCAATTTTTCTGCATGGGAATGGCTGATTGGGGGCTGCTGCCTCCAGTTAGATAGTGAGTCAGAGACTCAATGAATGCGTTCCTATGCTCCGCATGGGAACGAGGAGCATTAATTATTTGGCAATAGTTTTCATCTATTATTTGAAATAAAAAGTAATTTAGCATTGTGTTCAAAGTCATCTAAATTTGATGAGATAAAAGTAATTCTTGAATACCAAAAATAGAAAATATTAGGATAGTATGATGATTAAACCACAAACAGATTGATAGGCAAAATTGCCGAGGATTTATCATGGCACAACTAACCGGTTTGACATTTGGCGGTAAGACTTGGACACCAAAATTTGCTCAGGAAATCGACAAGGATAAATGTATCGGCTGTGGCAGATGCGTTAAAGTATGCGGTTACAATGTGCTAAGTTTGAAAGCGCTCAATGAAGAAGGGGAATTTGTAGAAGATGAAGATGATGAAGAAATTGAACGGAAAGTAATGGCAGTTACTTATCCTGATAATTGTATTGGTTGTGAAGCTTGTTCACGGATTTGCCCTAAGAATTGCTACACTCATGTTGCATTAAACAATTAAGGTTTTTGGAGTTAGTCAAAATTGTTGTTCATTCAAGGAGGCACTGTTTGTAGAAAGCGCCAATGCGCTAGGCAAGGTAATTTGAGGGGAATACTAAATAGTTACCAGAACTAATGAAAAGTTCACAGTAAACAAATCCGTAAATCGCAAATTGTTAACTATCAACAAATTTAAACTTGCTGCTAATATAGCCTAATCAATATTAGGACTAACAGTGCCCTCTTGGAACAACTAGCTTTTTTGAAAGCAGAGGGCTAACTTTGTGGTATGAGTTGAAATATAATTGGTAATTTTATGGGGGAAAGATATGGAAAAAATCTGGAAGTTTCCCCCATTTTTTATGGCTGCACGTTAGAAAGTTAATAAGTGAAAAGGGAATGGGGAGTAGGGAGTAGGGAGTAGGGAGTAGGGAATGGGGAATAAATAACAATGCCCAATGCCCAGTGCCCAATTCTTAGAAAATCACACATTTAAAGACGGTTTACAAAGCAGGTAGCATGTATGCAACAAGTTCCTGTTTCGCTATGGACTCTGGTTGCTGGGATAGTAGTTACAGCAATCAGCATTTGGATTGGTCACAACCACACTTTAATGCCGGAGCAAGCATCGCTACAAGCGCCTTTGGTAGACGGTTTTTTCAACGTCATGTTTACCATTGCGATCGCACTCTTCTTAGTGGTAGAAGGAACCATTGTACTTTTTTTGATTCAGTATCGTCGCCGTCGCGGTGATGATACCGATGGCTTACCAGTTGAAGGGAACGTTCCTTTAGAAATCTTTTGGACAGCAATCCCAACGGTGATTGTTCTCGGTTTGGGTATCTACAGTGTAGACGTTTTTAACCAAATGGGAGGCTTTGAGCCTGCGGGTCATCCTCATTCAGCAGCTCATGTTGCTCATCTGCCGGGAACCGCTCTTGCTGCCACATTAAGCGATACTTCCCAAGCAACTACTGCTCCAACAATTGCCCCTAAAATTGGTATCGGCGCGTCTCCTCAAACTCTAGACAAACTAGCCGATTTAGTTGTTGATGTCAAAGGGATACAGTACGCCTGGATATTTAATTACCCTGATAGTGGCATTACTTCTGGAGAATTGCACATACCCGTCGGTGCAGATGTGCAACTAAATCTTTCAGCACAAGATGTAATTCACTCATTCTGGGTGCCAAATTTCCGCCTGAAACAAGATGCACTTCCCGGTATCCCTACCGAACTACGATTTGTTGCCACCAAACCAGGTACATATCCCGTAGTTTGTGCTGAGTTGTGCGGTGGTTATCACGGTTCAATGCGGACACAGGTAATTGTCCACACACCAGAAGAATATGATAGCTGGCGGACAGAAAACCAGATTGCTCAACAGCAAAACCTAAATCAAGTCGTTGCCGTTAATCCAGCAGACTTATCAACATCAGAGTTTCTCGCGCCCCACACCCATGATATGGGAATTAGTGCAGCAACTCTAGAGTCAGTAGTCATTGGTCATTAGTCAAAAGATTTTGGATTTTAGATTTGCGTTAGCGAAGTACGAGCGTCTTTTAGATTGGTTCCGCCCACACGCGGCATAAACCAAAAAATTCTTTTAATCCAAAATCTAAAATCCAAAATTGTTTGACCCTGGACTTTGCATAGTGGTAAAAAATATGACGCAGGTAGGATTTCCCCGGAATACTCCACCAGAAGAAAATAAATCGGAAACTCTGGCGGTTGGCCACACTTCTCATCTGAAGGCGTGGAAATGGCAGGATTATTTTACATTTAATGTTGACCACAAGGTTATTGGTATTCAATACCTGGTGACGGCTTTTGTATTTTATCTCATCGGTGGACTGATGGCGATCGCTATCCGTGCCGAATTAGCAACACCAGATGCAGACTTACTCGACCCCAATCTGTATAACGCTTTCATGACCAATCACGGGACGATTATGATCTTCCTGTGGATTGTCCCTAGTGCCATTGGGGGATTTGGTAACTATTTGGTGCCGTTGATGGTTGGTGCTAGGGATATGGCTTTCCCGAAGTTGAATGCGATCGCCTTTTGGTTAAATCCGCCAGCAGGAGCGCTGATATTAGGTAGTTTCATTTTTGGCGGTTCGCAATCTGGTTGGACAGCTTACCCACCATTGAGCTTGGTGACAGCACCAATCGCTCAAACTATGTGGATACTTGCGATCGTTTTGGTGGGAACTTCTTCAATTTTGGGTTCGCTGAACTTTGTGATCACCATTTTGATGATGAAGGTTCCGAGCATGAAATGGGATCAAGTACCCTTGTTTTGCTGGGCAATCTTGGCAACCTCCTTACTGGCGCTACTTTCCACACCTGTATTAGCAGCCGGTTTAATTCTACTGTTGTTTGACCTCAACTTTGGCACCTCCTTCTTTAAACCAGATGCAGGCGGTAACGTTGTAATTTATCAACACCTATTTTGGTTTTATTCTCACCCGGCAGTATATTTAATGATTCTGCCCATCTTCGGCATCATGTCGGAGGTCATTCCAGTTCATGCTCGGAAGCCAATCTTTGGTTATAAAGCGATCGCTTATTCCAGTGTAGCCATCTGCGTTGTGGGTTTGTTCGTCTGGGTACACCACATGTTTACCAGTGGCACACCCGGCTGGATGCGGATGTTCTTCACCATCTCCACTCTTATAGTTGCAGTTCCCACTGGCGTCAAGATTTTTGCCTGGGTTGCGACCCTCTGGGGTGGTAAAATCCGCTTTACCACTGCGATGCTTTTCGCCATTGGCTTGTTATCCATGTTTGTCATGGGCGGCTTAAGCGGTGTGACGATGGGAACAGCCCCCTTTGATGTTCATGTCCACGACACATATTATGTAGTCGGACATTTCCACTACGTTCTGTTTGGCGGTTCCGTGTTTGGCATTTACGCCGGTATTTATCACTGGTTCCCCAAAATGACCGGACGAATGCTGAATGAAACCTGGGGACGCGTTCACTTTGCCCTGACCTTCATCGGCACAAATCTTACTTTTTTACCAATGCACGAGTTGGGTTTAAAAGGAATGCCGCGACGAGTGGCAATGTATGACCCTCAATTTATCGACCTCAATCAGATTTGTACCTTTGGTTCATTTGTTTTGGGGATATCGGTAATTCCCTTTGCCATCAACATGATTTACAGTTGGCTGAAGGGGCCTTTGGCAGGTGATAATCCTTGGCGAGCTTTGACTTTAGAATGGACAACTAGCTCACCACCCGCGATTGAAAACTGGGAAGTGTTGCCGATTGTCACTCATGGGCCTTATGACTACGGTCATGGTCATAGTACTGAAATACAGCCATCTGCAACGCCGGAAGCTGCTGCTTAGTTGCTAGTCTGTCAAGAAATAATTGAGAAGTAGAGATTGTTTGTAGTTGGCATTTGAGGGCTAAAGCGCCAACTACGAACCTATCAAATAAAACTTGAAAGCCTAGTAGAGTGAGTACCACTCAATACCATTCGGATAAGATCCCCCCGCCTGTGGCGACCCCCTTAAAAAGGGGGTAAAGGAGGAAAATAGCCCCCCTTTTTAAGGCGTGGTGTATACACAAGTCAAATTACCCCCCTTAATCCCCCCTTGCAAAGGGGGGAAACAAGAAAATCTAGTTCCCTCCCCTTTGCAAGGGGAGGGTTAGGGTGGGGTAATTCGAGAACTGGTAGTGATTCGATAACTTGTGTACACAAATTTCTAGTCATTTTATTTGAGAACTCGGAACACCGAGCTTTGAACACGGAACGCCGAGCTTTTAACTCGGAACGCCGAGCTTTTAACTCGGAAGGCCAAGCTTTGAACACGGAAGGACAAGCTCTGAACTCGGAACGCCAAGCTTTTAACTCGGAAGGACAAGCTCTGAACTCGGAACGCCAAGCTCTGAACTCGAAAGGACAAGCTCTGAACTCGGAAGGCCGAGCTTTGAGAATTCCTGAACAGGCGAAGAGTTCGGTTAAATAAGGATTTTGGATGAAGAATGAAAATTTTACCGCTTCACACTTCATTCTTCATTCAAACTTCCACAACAGACGCAGCAAAAATATTGTTAAGAAATCTATGACTATAGCTACAACCACGAGCGAAGATCACAGTGCAGGACACGAAGAACATCCAGACTTAAGAGTTTGGGGACTTTTGACATTCCTCGCCTCTGAATCCCTGATGTTTGGAGGATTTTTTGCCACTTATTTGTTTTTCCGAAGTACTACAGCCGTTTGGCCTCCCGAAGGAAGTGAAGTAGAACTACTGGTGCCGACAATTAACACCATTATTCTGGTGTCTAGTAGTTTCGTGATTCACTTCGGAGATACGGCGATTAAAAAGAATAACGTCAAGGGAATGCAACTGTGGTATTCAATTACTGCACTCATGGGGGCAATTTTCTTAGGTGGTCAGGTTTATGAGTACTCGACTTTAGGATACGGTCTGACTACCAATGTCTTCGCCAACTGCTTTTATATCATGACTGGGTTCCACGGTTTGCACGTTTTTATCGGACTGTTATTGATATTACGTGTATTGTGGCGATCGCGTCTTCCCGGTGAATATTCTGCAACCAATCATACTTTCATCGAAATGACAGAAATTTACTGGCACTTCGTAGACATTATCTGGATTGTTTTATTTACTCTAGTGTACGTTCTCACTTTGTTTTAAATTGGGCATTGGGCATTAGTTATTCTCGCTCACTTCCAACACAGTTCGGTTAAGATCCCCCCGCCTGCGGCGACCCCCTTAAAAAGGGGGTAAAAGAGATGATATTAGCCCCCCTTTTTAAGGGGGGTTGGGGGGATCTTCGGGGGCAAAGTCTGACTAACCAAACCGTATTGCGCTCATCCCTTGTCTCCCTCATCTCCTCCACTCTCCAATAAATTATGCAACTTGATACAAACAAATTCTCATGGTTCCAGGTTCCAAATGACATCAAAAATCTATTAATTTTAGCTGCACAAAACTGGGAAAACACATCAGAATCAGAAAAATATATTCAACAAGCTTTAGCCCAAACTGGTGAAAATACAGATGTCTTAGTAGCAGCATATAGATTTTTCTATTATAAAAATAATTATTCTCTTGCACTACAAACAACAGTTAAATTATTAGATAAAATTAAAGAAATAGAAAAACTGCCCGATGACTGGGAGCAACTTAAGCCTATATTAGTCAATCGCAAAGAAGACCCACAAATTCGATTGTACTTAAATGCTTATGCTGCTTCGGGATTAGTGCTAGCAAAGTTAGGAGCGATAGAGCAAGCAAAAGAAATCAGCACCAAAGTCAAAGAGATAGACGAAAAGAATGATTTTGGATCTGGAATTCTTCTGGATATTTTGACACGTCCAGCCGAAGAAGATGATTAATTAGTCAACAATCAACAATCAACCATCAAGGTGAACAATCATGAACAATTGGTTATCTACTACGTCATACTCCTCTTACTCCCTCTTGGGAACTGCGAGTAATAGTAACTCCATCTTTCCTGTTATTACTATACCTACGAAACTTCCTGGAGGGAATCTTCCTAATATCTCTCCGATCATTGTCATTCAATCTTCTGGGCTATCAATTTAAAAGTTATGAAAGGTAGGGATTGGCTGCTAACGGGGGATGGTCAGTATCAAGCCTGTAAATCTGTGAGAGCATGGGATTTATTGAGAGAAAATTACCGCCTTTATCGATTTTTAACTGAGGTGGAAGATGTTCTCAATAGTGTGGATGATCAAGCCAGTCTTCTATCAGAAATGCGAATGTTAGTAAGGCGTTTAATAGTAAATTCCTACTGGGTGCAAAGTCAATATTTAGAGCATTCACCCAAAACGGGAACCTCTGTTTTACTCCTATACGATGAATTGGGTTTTCCGTTGACTGTGCAAACAGTAACATTTGCACCGGGAACCCAATCAACCATTCATAATCATGGGACGTGGGGAATAGTGGCAATGTTAAAAGGTCAGGAAAAAAATACTTTTTGGCGACGCACCCATAGCCCAGATTTTCAAGACAAAATTGAACAGACGGGAGAAGTAACTCTATTTCCAGGAGACATTATTAGCTTCGCTCCCGATGCAATTCACAGTGTAGAAGCAGTAGGTGATGAACCAACTGTAACTTTTAACGTTTATGGCGAAACTGATCCAAATGAGAGATTTGAGTTTGACTCAGTTACCCATAAGGCTAGGAATTTTTAATTAGGAATCGTCAGGATTAATTTCATCGATTTGTAATTGGTGCTTTAACACTAAAGCACCAATTACAAACAATTAAGTAATTAGGAGAGAGTTAAATGGCAAGAGTAATTTTCTATAGCAAACCAAGCTGTAAAGGTGGTACTAAGCAAAAAGTTTTGCTCACGGCTGCCGGTCATGAGGTGATACCATACAACCTGCTAACAGAACCTTGGACAGTTGAGCGGTTGCGTTCATTTTTTGGCGATCGCTCTGTAGCCGAATGGTTTAATCGTTCCGCCCCCAAGGTAAAATCTGGTGAGGTAGTTCCTGAAAAAATTGATGCAGAAACCGCTTTGGTGCTGATGTTGAGAGAACCACTATTAATTCGCCGTCCTTTATTAGAAGTAGGCGACCGCCGCGAGGTAGGATTTGATGTAGAAAAGATTGATGCTTGGATTGGCTTAAAGCCTGTAGATGAGTCCTTGCGAGAAATCAGCGAAAATCTGATGAAAGAGAATTTACAAGGCTGCTCCCACGGTGATGATCATAGTCATCATCACAATCCGCAAAGTGGCTCTAATGATGGTCACAATTAAGCCCAAATAAAGCCCAAACTAGCTTTATAAGCAGCAAATACGTCACGCTTGAAGGTCAACCAGTCAATTACTGCATTAAGTATAAAATTTCTGGCTTGCCCACCGTGGGGTTCTAGTAGCAACCGCTACTTTTGATCTCGTTGACAAAAGTTTGTGGTTGATTGGCTTTTTTTGTTGATTACTTTGTCCTGGTGTCACAGACTCGATTGCGAGATTGATGGTATTTTATTTTTGCACAAACTCCTTTATCCCAATCGCTATACAAGCTATGACACTCAATTTATATTTACTGCGACATGGAGAAACTACTTTTAGTCAAAGTGGTAATTTCTGCGGTGAAACTGATGCGGAGTTGACAACAGAGGGTATGCAGATGGCATCTGGTTTTGCCGATGTTTATCAAAGCTTGTTGTGGGAGGCAGTTTATGTTAGCCCGATGAAGCGCACAATTGCAACTGCCAAGCCATTTTGTGATGCTATCGGTATGGATATGCAGTTGCGTGACGGGCTTAGAGAAGGTAGTTACGGCGAATGGGAAAGGAAGAGTAAATTGTTTGCCCAAGAGAATTACGCAGAAAACTATGTAAAATGGTTGACAGAACCCGCTTGGAATGCACCACTAGGTGGGGAAACTGCGGTAGATATTGCTAACCGTTCTATGCCTGTAATTGCTGAAATTCAAGAAAAACATCGCCAAGGTAATGTTTTAGTAGTTTCCCATAAAGCTACGATTCGGATTATGCTTTGCAGTCTACTGGGGATTGATTTGGGTCGCTATCGCTATCGGGTGAATATTTTGGTCGCGTCGGTAAGTATGGTTAAATTTGACGTTAATGGTCCAATGCTCGAAATATTAGGCGATCGCCATCATATACCCGATCGTATTCGCTCTCGCCCGGGAACATAATAGTCCCTTAAACAAAAACCGAAGACCAACACAAAGAAAAGGCGGGCTGCGCCTACGCACGCCGATTACACTTTTTTGCGGATTCAAATATTTGAATCCGCAAAAACTTAAATATCAGTATTGCTAAAGATAATCCTGATTTACGAGGAAAAGGCGGATGCTGGGGCATAGTCAACCATATAGGCGAATTCAGTTGTACAGTCACAATGTGGAATGGACAATACACCGTGAAAATCGACCACCTGAAGCCACTCAATTACCTAGAGTCGGAATGTCAGCAGATGCAGCAGATTAGCGATCGCATTAACAGACTACGTAATTATGAGAATTTAGAAGAAGCTGCCCGTGCTGTGCTGAAGCATTTGGGGGAACTGAAGCGACCGTATTTGACGGCTGTGGAAGAGAAACTGTTGAGTGTGATTGAGAAAGAGTACGGTATTGGGGAGTGAAACTACCAGCAACGAATTTCTAACCAGTTTTTTAAAATCATTACGGCAGCTTGGTCAAGGATATTTATTATACTGATAAATATTAGTGTCACTTGATGACAATACTTCTTTTTCTCATAAAAAAATTGTAAAGATAAGCAGCAGAAATGAACCAAAGCCACCAAAATCTTAGCAGAAAAACATCATAGCTTAGTTTAGGTGTTCTGAAATCAGTCAAGCTCTGTTTCAAACCAGTAATAAACAAAGTATAAATTGTAAAAATCCCAACAATTGGCAAAATTGATAACACAAGTATTCCGAAATCTCGAATAACTAATAAACTAAATTTTGGTAATCTTAACCATTGTGGTGAATTTGACCATAAAAACTTGAGTAGAAATGAATACGCTCCTGCCAAAATTGAAAACCAAATGAGAGCTAATAACAATGCACCGACAGAAACAATAAAGAAAAAAAGTAGACCGCCACCGCCATTACCTGTAATAACTAGAAGACCCCCTACTAAGGAATAACGCCAAAATTCAAATGCAAAAATTACAGTTGCGCCAAAGTACGCTGGTATTGCTAATATCATAGCCATTATCCACGATTGTGGATTAGGTAGCCAAACAGGAAACCAACTTGTTTTGTTCATAACTTCAATACTATTTATAAATTTTGGATATAATATTACAGCACTTCCGGCAGCTATGAGGTACATCCTCAAATCTGAAAGCTTTGATAGGAGAGGGCAAGGAGAAAAACTGTATTGCATAATAGCCGGAAGCGCTGTAACGCTGGTTTCTAGCTAGTTCTTAGAATAACGATAATAAACGATGTATATTACATTGTCGCTACGGATATATACTTATAAAATACTGATAATTCCGATGATGCATACACCTGCTGAGAGGGATCGTGCTACCCAGAACAACCAACTAAGCTAAGATGCAGTTGTACCGTGAGACTACAGCACCAGGACAACGCTTAGGTGGACGGCAGGCTTCGAGTTTGAAGTGAACGATCTAGAAATATATTGAATTCAGTAATGCCAAAATTTTAGGGGTGGTTTCGTAACCACCCCTTTTTCCCCTCATATTTAGAATTTAGTTGCAGATCCCTTAATGGGAAGTTAATTTACTCAGAAATATTAATCGAATTTTCAACTTGAGAATTAGCCAATGTTGGTGCAGAGAAAATACGCGAGTACAGACTTGATGGTTGATGATGAGCAACAATTGGTAGAACTTGGCGAGCATGGGCGGCTAATTCCACTGCTTTCACATCATAAGTCTGCGTTGCCAGCTTGGGATAAAACCCGATTCCGATGATAGGAAGCAGCAAACAAGCGGTAATAAATATTTCGCGGGGTTTGACATCAGATACTACAGCATCCAAGTGCAACCCTTGACTTTGCTCACCGTAGAACACTTGACGCAGCATCGACAGTAAATAAATCGGTGTCAAAATCACGCCAACGGCTGACAGTAGCACGACTACAACTTTAAAGCTGGAACTATAAACATCACTGGTGGCGATACCGAGAAACACCATCAACTCACCCACAAAGCCACTCATTCCTGGTAAGGCGAGAGAAGCCATTGAGCCAACGGTAAATAGAGCAAAGGTTTTGGGCATTACTTTCGCCATGCCGCCCATTTTATCCATCATCAAAGTGTGGGTGCGATCGTAAGTCACGCCAGAGAGGAAGAACAAGGTAGCAGCAATCAAGCCGTGGGAAACCATCTGTAGCACTGCACCGCTAATGCCCAGTTCTGTATAAGAGGCAATTCCAATCAGCACAAACCCCATGTGGGCAATTGAAGAGTAAGCCAAGCGCCGCTTGAGATTGGTTTGAGCGAAGGCACAGCAAGCACCGTAGACAATGTTAACCACACCCAAAATCGCCAATACTGGGGCAAAAGTCACATGGGCATTGGGCAACATTTCCACATTGAAGCGGATGAGAGCATAACCACCCATTTTTAACAACACACCAGCCAAAATCATCGAACCGGGTGCTGATGCTTCACCATGAGCATCAGGTAGCCAAGTGTGTAAAGGGAAAATCGGTAACTTCACACCGAAGGCAATCAAGAAACCTGCATAAACCAACAATTCCAAGGTTTTGGGGTATTCTTTCATTCCCAGAGATGCCATATCGAAGGTGACAGTATCTCCAGAGAATGCCATTGCAAAACCGGCAATCAAGATAAATATTGATGCAGCAGCAGTGTAAAGAATGAACTTGGTAGCTGCATAACGGCGGTTTTGTCCTCCCCAGATGGAAATCAGCAGGTAAACCGGCACTAACTCGATTTCCCACATTAGGAAGAACAACAGCAAATCCTGGGCGACGAATACGCCAAGTTGAGCGCTGTACATCGCTAACATCAGACCATAAAATAATCGCGGCTTGGTGGTAACTTTCCAAGCCGCGAATATTGCGAGGGTATTTATTAAGCCTGTCAGAAGCAGTAAGGGCATCGATAATCCATCAACCCCCACAGCCCAATGCAAACCCAACTGAGGTATCCAAGGATAGTTTTCTACAAGTTGGAGTGTTGAACTCTGGAAGTCGTATTTATACCAAAAGGCATAAATCATCAGTGCAAAATCGGCGATCGCAACTCCCAGACCATACCAGCGGACAGTTTTGCCTTCTTTGTCTGGGATTAAAGGAATGGCTAAGGCAGCCACCAAGGGTAAGAGGATTATGGCTGTTAGCCAGGGAAATTCAATAGCATTTATCATTGCTGACAATCAATTTGCTTTTTCACTTTTAATTACATTATATTAAGGAATTTATAGTTTTGTAAATTTTATTTACTTCTAAAAATAAAATTTATTTTACTAATAGAAATAAATACTCATAAGATTTTGCCGTTTCAATTCTAAATTATTAATTATTTCTACCAATTCTCAAAAAAAAGCCCCGGCTTGTGACGGGGCGAATACGTGCTATTTTCATTTATAGAACAATTGTACTACTAAAATTGTGCTAAAAACAAAACATAAGATCGGTAAAGTCTTGGTTGGTTTAGCTAAGTAGTTTTTCCCCTTTTAGCATTCGCGCCGCAGCTTCGAGTAAAGCTTCTTCGAGATAAGGCTTGGTAAAGTAGCCACTAGCACCGAGTTGAGCTGCAATTTGTCTGTGCTTATCTGCACCCCGCGAGGTGAGCATAGCGATCGGTAGGTGGTTGAGGTTAGAGTCTTTCTGGATGCGAGAGAGTAACTCCAGACCATCGCACCGGGGCATTTCGATGTCGCAGAATACGATATCACAAGGTAGACCGGAACGAAGTTTATCCCAAGCTTCCTGGCCGTCACGCGCTTGTTCTACACGATAACCTGCCTTATTGAACGTTAGGGAGAGCAATTCTCTAACTGTAATTGAGTCATCGACAATCAACACAGTCGGGTCAATCTTCGCAGGCGAGGTATCTGGGGGAGTAGCTTTCTGTTGCCAAGAATTGCCACCAAGTTGTGTAGAAATCCGTCCCTGGAAGATGTCAATTATTTCTAACACGTCAGCAATAGGCATAATCCGACCATCACCCAGAACTGTAGCACCAGCTACACCAATGGGTTTAGGCGCTGGCCCTTCAAATTGCTTAATTACAATTTCTTGTTCGCTCAACACCAGGTCAATCTGTAGAGCAATCATTGTATTTGCCGATCGCACCACAACCACAGAAACCATATCATCATCTCTAGTGCCGCCATAGACATTACCACGACTGATCTGGCGATTGAAGGTTAAAAGTTCCTTCAAAGGTCGGAATGGCAGCACTGTATCGCGCCAGGAAATAAATGACTGCCCATTGGCATCGTGCTGGATATTTTTGACTGGTATATCTAGCGTATCTTCTACACCGTCCATCGGGAAGGCAATTCTAGCTCGATCAGAGACACAGCAGAGAGCTTTACAAATACTCAGAGTCAGTGGCAAACGAATAGTGAAGGTGGTTCCCTTGCCGAGGGTAGAATCGGTGTTAACTGTTCCCCGAATTTCGCTAATTTCGGAGCGCACTACGTCCATACCCACACCACGACCAGAAATTTCATCTGCCTGGTCTTTGATCGTAAAACCAGACTGGAACAGCAGATCGTAGACTTCCAGACGAGACATAGCTTTTGCTTGCGCTTCTGTAATCATGCCAACCTTCACCGCCTTAGCCTTAACTCTTGCTGAATCGATACCTGCGCCATCATCACCTACGGAAATGATAGTTTGGTTCCCTTGGTGGAAGGCACGGATGGTAATGATTCCCACAGGGGGTTTACCAGCAGCTTGTCTCTCTTCTGGCGTTTCAATACCGTGAGCGATCGCATTATTCAGCATGTGAGTCAACGGATCGGTAAGATGATCCAAAATCATCTTGTCAATTAAGGTATCACCACCTTCGATCACCAACTCCACTTGTTTGCCACACTTGATGGCGTTGTCGCGCACTCCTCGCCGCCAGCGATCAATAGTTTGGGCAAAATGCACCATTCTAGCTCTTGTTAGTCCCTCTTGGAGCTGGGTAGTTACTTGGCGGAACTGCCTTGCGACTCGCTCGGTTTCTTCAGTAACAAAGTCAATGTCACTAGCCGATTCCCGTATCCTGACAATCCGCTCAATCATCTGCTGGGACAGTGTATGGAAGGGAGTAAAGCGATCCATTTCTAGCTCACTAAAACCCCTGTCGGCATTAAAATCAGGCACTTGAAAGCCGGAGTCTTTCTTTTTGCGTCCAGCTAACAGAGAAGCTTCCAATAGCGATCGCTCATACAACTCCTGCATCCTCGCCCCTACATCTGAGAGTTGTTGCACTTGAATCAGCAAGTTATCTAGTGACTGGCGCAGTCGTTCATTATCCTGCTCTAATGTATTGCGATTTACCACCAACTCCCCAATTAAATTACTCATATCGTCCAGTTGCTTAACTGGAACCTTCATCGTTTCTTCAAATCTCGTAACCCTACGAGTAGAGGGGCGTTGAGTTTTGCTAGTGTTCGATTTTACTACTGGTGAATGGGATATTGTTTGATCTGCTTCTGCTAGCAACTTCTCCAAATCACCAAATTCATCTTCGATAACTGGTGATGGAATGGAATTTTTAGCTAAGGCTGGTTGAGTATTGAAGGGCTGGCGTTGGCGTAGCCCGTCGTAGACATCGCTAGATATAGTAGCCGCCTCGTCGTTATCTGTGCCTAGCAATTCCTCCAAGGCAGCAAAATCTACTTCTGGTATTGAGGCTTTGGGAATTGATGCTACTTCTTCTTTTAGTAATGCTTCCAAGTCGGCAAATTCATCTTCTGGAGCAACTATTTCAATAGTTTCTATCATTGCTAATTCTTCAGTCTGGGCAACAATAGCATTTTCTTCCTCTGATACTGGGGCAGATTCAGATATTTCTCCTATATCCCACAAATCAGTTTCTACATCTTCCTGAATAACAGTTTGTGTAAACTCATGGACGACTTGGGAGTCGATTGTTGTCGGTTCTTCTCCTGATTCTTCCTGGTTTGCTGCTTCTATTAGAGAAGTTTCTGTAAACAATAAATCATTCACAAAATCCAGTTCTGTACTTTCAAAAACTGTGTTTTCTGTGAAATCAAAGTCAGTTTCTAAGTTATTATTCTCCTCAATATCTAAAACTTCTGAGCTTGTTGGAGGTGATGCTGAAGTTTCCTTAAAACTGATATCTAGAGTAGTTTCTGTAGCCGATAGATTATCCGTGGTATCCAGATAAATATCTGTGGCTACATCTTCAAACAGCAGTTGCGAATCCTCATCGGTGTTTTCATCGAAAGAGCCAAAGGGATTAAGTTCCGGCTCCACGAATGTTTTTGGAGAATCAACAGCAAATATCTCTGGCGGCTGATTGGTAAATTCTGGAATAAAATCTAAAGCTTCTGGTTGTTGCGATCGGCTGTGAATTTCCTCCCCTGGATGCTGCGCGAACAACGACGTTTCAGATGTGGAAGGCTGTACGTTATCGTTGATTGCTGGAGAAATAATTGAGTTGCTCGGTGCTAACTCCTCAAATAAATCATCTCTAGAATCTGATGAAAACATCAAATCTAGTTGCTCTTGAGGCTGGAAATTAAGATCAAAATCTTCTTCTATATCAAAACTGGTTATAGGAGCAGGTATGGGCTGCTGACTGTCAGCAAAAATGTCATCAGCAGTCGCAGTAAATAAACTTTCCTCTAATGCCCTTTCCAGATTCTGCTCAATTAAGGAATCGAATTCCTCCTGTTGTTCCCCTGTGGCTTCCTGATTCCAGAAGTTGCTCAGATCATCTTCTGATTCAGAAAACTCAGGTGCAGTTGCCAGGGATGTATCAAATAAATCACCGATTTCTGACTCGCTTGTAGGCAGTAGTTTCTGTTCTTCTATTTCAGCTTCAGCGAACAGACTGTCGAAAGATGAGCCTGTTTGCTGAGGTAATTCTATGTAGTCACTTGGGGTAATTTCTTCTACCCAATTTTTATTTTCTGTTTCTAAGAATAACTTATCAAAACTATTTTCTTGCTTGGGAGATAGTTCTACATTAGCGATCGCTGCGCCAACGTCTTCTCTTCGAGACGCTGCGCGAACGGCGATCGCTTCTGTTTCTGGTTGAGTCACTTCGCCTGTAGGCAATAGTTGATTGTCATCTAATGCCAGTGCCAATAAATCTTCAACTACATCGTTTTTGTTGACACTCTCCTCAACAGGCTGCTTCATGTCACTAGAACTTTCCGTAAATTCTTGTAAAATTTCGGCAGGAGAAGAGTCTAAATTTATATTAAATATGTTGATATCGCTTAACTCTAGAGTCTTAGCAGATATTTGTTGATTTTGCGGTTCTGAATTTTCCTTTTCTAGGAAGTTGTCGCCAAATAACAGAGATAAATCTTCTTTCGTGGCTGTGGTTGTTGTGTGCAGATCGTTACTTATGTCGTCATCAAATGAGAGTAAATCAGATAAATCGCCATCAGCATCTTCAGTATCACTGCTGCCGAAATAAATTCCAAAATCATCGGTGGCAACAATATCTAAAGTTTCTTCTTGATGCCAGCTTTCATCTAATTCGGGACTCTCACCTGCAAATAAATCAGCAAGGGTATTTAGCTCAGATATTCCTACCTCTGGGCCATTGTGGTCAAGATTGCTACTAATTGGATGTACTTCGTCATGGGCACTAACTGTAAAGTTAGTCTGAGTTGTAGCGTTTATTGATGTTTCTTGTAACTCAAGAAAGGGGCGATCGTTGGCGACATTGGCGTAGCCAGACGCTTGTGAACTTGCTAACGCTGCGCGATCGCTAGTATTCTCGTCTAGATCAAGTTTTTCGGTTGCCTGGGCTAGATTGGTTATAACTAACTGCTCTGACGCAGTTGATGGTTCTGTCAAAGCCGTAGGCTGTTCGTCAAACAAATTAGGAGTAATTAATAACTCAATTTCTGCAAAGCTCAAAAGTGCTTCGAGTTGCTGACTAATTGCAATTTCGGCTTCCCTATCTTGTAGGACTAATTCTTGAGCTTGCTTGATTTCAGTAATTACAATTTTAGCTAAAGTAAGATAAGTATTTTCGGGATTGCCGATCGCACTGGCTGCTGCTTGACACAAACCGCACCACTTGGGCAAATTCCAAGTTTCACCAAGTCTAACTAACTGGTAACAGCATTGCTGAAGGTTTTGCCGATCTGAGGGTGTTGTTGTTTGCTTAAACAGTTGCAACATTTCCCGTAGTCTTTGCAGCACCTGGGCTTGAAACTCGCCCCAATTATTGTCTCTGGCGGTGACTGGCGATAGCGGAGCGTCTAGCGCAGCTAAACCGTTTCCGCGATCGCCACGCACTTCCTGGGATGCTGCGGCAATAGATTCCTGATGGGTGTCTTCTGCCAAACGGGGAATATCTCGCCGCAGGAAAATTTCTGTAAGTGTGGAGACATTCTCTACAGAGGTTGTGTGTAGTTCTGTTGCAGATCCACTATTACCTTGTTCTACAAGTAGTTCCAGATGTTGATTCAGCCATTGAAAAACCGGCTCAGTTTCTGACATCAAAGTATTAGCTGCATCTTCGGAAAGACCATAAGGCCCGCTCAAATGCTCTAACAGCACTTTCAGGGTATCAGATACACCGAGAAATAAAGACTCTAACTTTTGATCAACCTGAACCGGATGATCTTTGAGAACTTTGAAAGAATCCTCCAGACGGTGGGAGGTATGCTGGATGCTAGTCAATCCAAGCATCGCCGCTCCTCCTTTGATGGAGTGAGCCGCCCGGAAGACTTCACTGATCATTTCCGGGTCGTTCAAGGTACCTTCTAAATTCAGCAATCCCTGCTCAATGGTATTCAGGTGATCCCTGGCTTCTTCGATAAAGTAACCCAAAATCCGCTGTTGTTGTTCCGGCAGCATAGCAAAAGTTATGAGTTATGAGTTATGAGTTATGAGTTGTGAGTTATGAGTTATGAGTTATGAGTTGTAATTTTTATTTCTAACTCCTTACTGCTAACTCCTAACTTTTTTGCAAGTTATGAGTTGTGAGTTGTGAGTTATGATTTTTATTCCTAACTCCTCACTCCTAACTCCTAACTTTTTTACCTACTTTCCATAGTTTCCACTCGGAAACGTTCAACGGAGGCGATCAAGTCACGGGATACACCTACTAAGTGTTGTAGGGCACCCGAAACTCGCTGTGCTTCCTGCGAAGTTTCTTGCGCGGTAAGTTCTACTGATTGCATTACATGAGCGACAGCGCGGGAGGTTTCAGTTTGTTCCACAGTGTCGCTGGTAATTGAGCGCACAAGAATATCGATGCGATTCGCCACTTGAATAATGTTTTCGAGCGATCGCTTGGCTTCTTCTGCCAATTTTGTGCCTTTAATTACTTGTTGTGTGCCTTCTTCCATCGCGGTCATCACTGAGCCTGTTTCGCTTTGGATTTGCATCACAATTTGTTCAATTTCCTTCAGGGATTTGGCAGATTTATCTGCTAGCTGGCGCACTTCATCTGCCACGATCGCAAATCCGCGTCCAGCTTCTCCCGCTCTTGCCGCCTCAATACTAGCATTGAGTGCTAATAAGTTGGTTCTCGAAGCAATCTGGGAAATCAATGCCACAATTTTAGAAATTTCTTGGGAAGATTCCGCCAAACGCTTCACTTTCCGAGTGGTTTCGGCAACGGTTTCTCGAATTTCTAAAATCCCCGCCACAGTATTTTCTACTGCTTCGCCACCCTTGAGAGCGATCGTACTAGCATCACGAGCTACGGTTTCGGCTTCCCGCGCCGCCTCTGCTACCCGTTGAATCGAGTCGGTCATCACCTGTACAGAATTCAGTGTGACTGCCAACTCTTCTGCTTGGCGCAAAGCATCACTAGATAAGGCTCTAGCAAAGGTTTCAGAGTTGGTTGCACCTTTTGTCACATCCTTGGCAGCCACTTTTACCTGTTGGACGATATCCCGCAGGTTTTGAATTGTCAGGTTAAAAGCGTCAGCTACGGCTCCCAGTACGTCGGCTGTCACCTCGGCTTGGACTGTTAAATCGCCTCTAGCAGCTCCTTCCACATCATCCAACAGGCGAATCACCTGACGTTGCAGGTTTTCTTTGGCTTCCTCTTGCTCATCGGCTTTCCGTTGGGCTTCACTTGTAGTCGTGAAAATTACCCGCGCCATTTCATTAAAGCCAGTAGCTAAATGCCCCAATTCATCTTCGGAATACACCGTAGCTTGAGCATTGAGATTTCCTTGGCGTACAGCTTCAAATTGAGTTTCCAAATCCTTGGTTGTGCGCCGAATTTGCTTGAGTGTGAGATTCCCCATAAAGCCGGCGGTAGCAAAACCTGTAAGCCCTGCTGCTAGCGACATTCCCCAACCAGTGTTCCGCACTGATTCTCGTTGCCCGGCTGGCGAAAACGTCGTGGCGACAAAGCTGACTGTGGCTACAACCAGCGCCGAGACAATGCCCACAGTCCCAGCAACTAACCATTGTTTCCTTTCAATGGAGGCATTTTCTAATGGTGCTAACCAACCTTGTTCGACGTTAACGTTTGGTTCTAGTTTTGAGACATCTGTCTGGCTAAAGACTGGAACTGATTCATGTGAACCAGTGAGCGAGAATAGTTCTTCTTCGCGATCGCTAGCTGCATCACTTAAAAAAGCCTGCGCGCTTTGAGAGCGTCCACTACCGCTAGTTTCTGATGGAGCAGAATGCACTGCTACATCACCGAAATTAGAATCTCTTTCGCTCAGATCAAACCCTGGAATATTTCCTAAATCATCAAATTCCTCAAAGTCATCTAAAAATTCTATATTGCTTTTAGAATTTTCTCCATTCAGTATATTGTTTGAGTCTTCGTGAGAGCCTAACCCCTCTGAGCCAAAGGCAGATTCAAATGCTTCTAGATCAAAATTTTCATCATCAAAGCTATTTTGACCGATAAGTTCACCTGAATTGATCTGTTTTTCTTTCAGAGGTAGATTGCTGCTAAAAGATGAAGAATCATCAGATAAATTCGCCTGAAAAGCTTCCTCTTTTACAAAAGTTCCTGGTTCCAACCATTCATGTGCTTCGGTTTCAGGTAAATTATCTTCACTGTTGTATTCC
Organism: Nostoc sp. WHI; assembly: GCF_015714725.1. Taxonomy (GTDB): domain Bacteria; phylum Cyanobacteriota; class Cyanobacteriia; order Cyanobacteriales; family Nostocaceae; genus Nostoc. Next base: position 32,774 of record NZ_WBKM01000294.1, on the reverse strand, counting down.
CAGTTATTTATTGTTGCCGAACTATTTTTAAATTCTGGTTCAGCAATCAATAAAGTTTCATCTCCAAAACTAGATTTTTTATATTCTAAATTTGCAATACTAGGCTCTTGAAACTCCGGTTCACTTAATAGATTAGGCAGATTATTGTTGCTATTACCATTTTGTGAATTAGAAGATGAAGATTTATTCTTGTCAAGAGTTGAATTTCCGTGATCAGAGTTTATTTCATTATCTGAAAACTGACTATTTACTAATGATTCTTCAAGACTATCTTCTGATAGACCTTCCTGCCAGAAAGCAGGCAACTCTAATTCTGTTTTTTCCTCCCAACTGCTGCTATTGAATTCTTGTTCCTCTGATTCTTCATTTAAGGCAAAAGGGTCGTTACCAAAAGCTGTAGAAGAATCTGATATTTTTCCCGTTCCATTACTGTCTTCTGTGGGGATGTCAAATGGACTATTTGAAGATAGTTCTTCAATGCCATTCACAGTTTCTTGATTCTCTCCAAAAAAGTTCAAATCAAGGTTCTTGCTGTCAAACTCCTCACTAGCACCCAAATCTTCTAATTCTTGTTCGTTATATGCCAATACATCAGACAGGTCTGAGGACTTTATTTGTTCTTCATTTGCTGATGAATCAATCTGGCTACCGAACGATTGTAGGTATTGATTAATATTCTCAATTCCATTATTGGCAAAACCAACAATTTCTTGATCATCAGTCAAGCGTAATACCTTTTGATATTCTTCTTTTGCTACATCGTACTGCTGCAAAACATAGTAGATGTGACCCCTTAACAAATGGGAGTTCGGGTCATTTGGTAAATTTTGCACCACTTGGTCAACTAAAGTGGCGGCAACCTCATAATTCCTTTGGACATAGGCGGTCATCGCCTGTTGATACGTTGGCTCGTAATTCTCAATACTTGCTGCCATTTCCTCCTCCAATTTCATCCTGCCCATCTAGCACTCCGTAAAATTGCCATTTGATCGAGTAGTCGTAGGCACTGATTTTTTTTAGCATCTAATAACCACTCTCCGCGCAAGAAAGGAGCCATAGTATCTGGAATACTAGTTGGTGGCATGAGATTCTGTACATCCAGCCAGTCCATACCACCAATTTCCTCTACTGCTAAACCCACTATTGTGTCTTGCTCTTCAATGGCAATCACCGGAATCTCAGCTCTATCCGTGTTTAATGCACTTGCTTCTCCAAGAAATTGACCCAAATCGGCCACCCAAATAACTCGACCTCGTAAATTTAGAGTACCCAAAAGTAAAGGAGAAGCATTAGGAATCGGAGTGATTCGATCAGGACTTAGTTCAATTACCTCCCGAATGCCAGTTGCTTGTAGGGCAAACTCCTGATGCGAGGGAATGTAAAACCTCAAATGTAACTCACCTTCAGGACTTTCTACTTGTAATTCTGGTCGAAAGTGGTCTTGACCGCCGCCACTTAAAAAGTCCGGTTTGCTGACCATATTGTTTTTATCCTTATCCTCGCAGCAGTTGTTTGACTGTTCCCACCAACTCGGTTGGTTGAAACGGTTTGGCTATATAAGCGTCTGCACCCTGTTTCATTCCCCAGTAGCGATCAAATTCTTCGCCCTTTGAAGAACACATAACCACAGGGACATTTTGGGTTTTTGGATCGGATTTTAAGCGACGACAAACTTCGTAGCCGTTCATCCGAGGCATGACAATATCCAATACCACTAAATCGGGGGGTGCTATTTGAATTGCCTCCAGCGCTTCTAACCCGTCACTGGCATGGGTAACTGTTAGTCCAGTTGCTTTCAGGAGGTCTGTAATCATCTCCCTTTGCGCGATACTGTCTTCCACAATCAGAACTGTACTCATAAATGCTTATCTACCTCCTGATGTAGACGTTCCTAATTGGAACATTCCCTGATTCCTCCGCAAGTATTAACTGTATAAATTAATTCTAGTTTTTGACTATTTTCCTGGATATTGACGTTTCACTGCATTGGCTGACTCTGTGATAACATCTTTTACCTGATCTTTTAGCAAATCAACAAGTCTTGGCTTTCTTTATCTACCCAATGCCCTATGCCCTATTTTCATGAAAGTCTTTGTTTATATATTTCCCTACGAGCATGAGTAACTCAGTATCTGTAAATGGTTTTGTTAAATAATCTGTTGCCCCGACCATCCTAGCTTTGACTCGATCAAGAAATCCATCTTTACCAGTAAGCATAATAATCGGTAAGAGGCGAAATGCTGTTGAATGTCGCAGCATGGCGCAAACCTCGTACCCCTCCAATTCCGGCATAGCAATGTCGCATAAAATTAAATCCGGTTTGAGTTGAAAAACCAGATTAAGTGCTTCTAAGGGATTGGTGAGAGCGATCGCTTCATAACCTTGTGCTTTTAAGATGGAATTTATAGTCTCACCGATGGCGATCGCATCGTCAATACATACTATCCGTCCTTTGTATTTTCCCTCCAAGTCCCAATTTTCTGTGTGAGTATCCGGGTTAGTTGTGACTGAATATACTAGTTGTAGCCAACTCTGTTGCACATATGGATATATTGCCTTAGCCACTGTCAAAATGTCTCGGTTGAGATAGCGAGCCAATTGACGCAAGGATGTTTTACCATCAGCCCAATGTTGTAGCTTACTCACGGTTGCTGCTGGTAGCGAGGAGTGTAACTGAGCTTTGTCAGATAGCACTGGCAACTGTTCGGGAGACTGAATATGTGGATAGAGTTGTTTCCACTCTTGTACCTGCTTCCTAATTTTTGTGACGAAGGGAGCAATCTCCAAAGTATTTAATTGTGGGGCAAGTGGCGCATCCTGATAGAAAATAAAGTTACCTTGGTGTAAACTCAGCAGGTCAAAGAGGGTTTCATGCACTAAGCCGTGGATGATATTACCAGCTATCTTTGGGGTGATGATATTTTGCTCCAAGAGCGCCCAAAGATAGGCATACTCTGACGCGTCGGTTGATGATAACTCGGCAACTTGTTGGTCGGCGAGTCGCGTCTCGACTCGGTAATAACGTAAATAATCATTAATCCGGGATAAACTACTTTCGCCTTCTTGGCAATAGATAATTTCACCGTTGAGGAAAAAGACGAACCAAGATTTTTGTTTGGAGTGATATCTGATCGCTCCATCTCCATCTAGTTTGTTGCTATGGTAAGAGTTATGAGCTTCCACCCATAGTTGTCCAGTTCGCTGTCCCAACTCAATTAATTGCAGGATGCTGCAAATATCAATTTCATTTAAATTTCCCTGCATTTACGTAAAAGGTGCTCCTTGCAATGGCGTTGATATTGTGTATTAATGGTATCCCGGAATTTTTCGAGCAGGTAGTTTAAGTATTGATTATGAGTATTAGAAAGATTTTTACCTTGTTCCTTCTTTCTATGTAAGCAATACATTAAGCTATAAACCTTAATATTCCGTAATACGCTTTGACAAAGCTAGTGTTAACACGGAAGTCATCATGACTATCATCAGTACAAAATATAAAGGCGCGACCAAGTTGCTTCTATTAAGTATCAAGACGTAACATCTCGCGTCTACAAATACTTTTGTCTGTCTTGTTCTCCTAAACTTCGGTTCAGTAAGACAAGTTAACAGAATTATCTAAGGTAGATCCCAAAACACGAACTTTAAGTGCATCAATAAGGACTAACGGTGTGCTGTATTTAGCAGAAGTACAAAAACAGAAAGGTGGTTTACTCAGTGGCGGTGCCAAAACCGAACTGAAATTGCTAGCTTGTCAGCGAACTGACCAGAATTGGAGTACTGTGTCGGAAGAAGTGATTGCCGCTGAGGACGCAAGCAAATTAAATGATGGTGCTTTGGTACTGGTTGAACTGAATCCGAATCGTCAAGTGCAGCGGATTCAGGAGGCAGGGCGTCCGTTAGTCAACATTTTGCAGAATTTTTCCCGCCAATTGGAGAAATTTAAGCTCAAGGAAGATGAAATTGATCAGTGGAAACAGTCGCTAACGTTTCAGGCGCAAGAGTTGAATCGCCGTGAAATGGACATGGAAGCACGCCTGGAACAGTTGCAACAAATGGAGGATGAGTTGCAACGACTGGAGGAGCAAAAACAGGAAGTTGAAACATCCCGTGGAGAGATTGAACGGTTACAAGCAGAAATTGAGCGCAACCGCCAGGAATTGGAAGGCGCTTGGGAGCATTTGCGAGGTGAGCAGCGTCGCTTAGATGAACGTCAAGCGGACTTCCAACAGGGGACGGTTTTAGATGAGGAACAAAGTCGGGTGATGAGTGAATTACTCGATCGCTTGTCTACTTGCATTCCTCCCACGGAAACGGTCAAAGAACACCTGCACCTGGCTTTTGAGTTTATCGAAAAACAGCAAGCTACTCTGATCCCGCATTGGCAAAAATTGGAGGAGCAAAAAACTGCGATCGCTCAACAGCAAGCAGAAGTTGAACGCTTGTCACAAACCTTTAGCGATCGCCAAAACGCATGGCAACAAGCACAAAATTCTCTAGCTCAACACACAGCCCAATTGCAGGTGAACACAGCAGTTCTTACCGGCAAGCAAGAGTATGCTCAGATAATCAAAGAGCAGTTACGAAATCAGGAAGAGTTATATCAACAGATTCACTCTTTGGCTGCAACATCTGGTGATGTGGTTCTCGGACAGCAAGCTGATGTGGAAGCTTTGGAGAAAAAGCCTTTAGAAGAACTACAAAAGATAGTTCAAGACTTGCAGTATAAGTTGGAAATAGACGCTAGCTTTGTTCACGATCAAGAACAAGAACTGAAATATAAACAAGAAACTATAGAAGAACTACAAAATAAAATAAATCATGCATCCGACCATGACCACATCAATTTAGAACTGGAACTAACGGATGAAACAGACCTCTATCAGATGCTAAACTCCAGTTTGGTGGGACAACGCCGCAATATGCTACAACATCAGAAGTTTCTCAAACAACACCAAGCTGTACTGCTACGGCGGCAAGGACATACTGTTACTGATGAAGAAAATGGTAACAAAATTAATTTAGAACCGATTCTGTTACAAATTGAAACCCAGCGACAACAACATTCACAGGAAATACAAAAGCTGGAACGTGAGATTGAGCAGATCCGCGCTGGCGTTGAGCTAAATCAGGGAATGATTGATAATCAAACTCACGATTTGGAAGAGAAGCGCCAAGAACTGAAAGCGATCGAGGAAAACTTGCTATCCCTGCAAAAAGCAACTGCTGAATGCTGTGGTCGAGTGAATCTCTATGAAGAAGCGCTACAACCAATTCAGGATTCTCTGGATGGCTTACGGCAAAAGCTGCAAGGAATTGGAGAATCTTTGGATCAATTCCAGGAAACTGGTGACTCTCAACTCCAAGCGATCGCTCTGATGCGCCATACTCTCCAAGGTTTAATGCCTCAGCCCGAATTAATAGCATCTTAAAAAGTGCCCAGTGGTAAATGTAGTAGCTGAGACTTGTAGATATAGCAATTTGCAATTCAATAGACTACAGCAGAGTGGCACATCTGTCATACGTGTCAACTTAACGTAAAAGTTATGTCCCGGAGGAATTGAACTTCCTTGCCAATAACAAAAGTCATCTCAAGATGACTAAATATCCGCAAAAATCTTTAGTTCAAGGCGGGTGACTACCCACTCTGCTGTACAGCAAGCCGGACAGCTTCTATATCAACATTGAGTTGTTGAGGAATCTGTTCTACACCATCCCTGAGCGGTAAGATAAAGTTCCGAGAAATTATCGGCGATCGCAAAGATAAATAATAATTAAGCGATCTGGGCATAACACACCATTGGAGCGGACAATCAATATTGAGAGATTTCGTGTTGAGTTGAAAGGCGATCGATTGCCGCTCAATTCAGGCGTTAGGCTGCTTCGTTTTTGGGTTAGGGCAGTACGCCAAAATGGTCGGTCAAGTTTTAGACTCGAACCACCTTGATATTTGACTAAATATTGTTGTGACTTTATTACACCGTGACCAGTAGCATCAGTTTTTCAAAATGAAGAAGAGACATCGAGCAAAGAGTAATCGGGATAAGTTTGATGTCCTCTCAGCATTATGGGTTCTAGCTTGTAACGACCCTATTTCCATCATGAGTTACAACGGAATTAGATACAGACTGAAATTACCTGCTGACTGTGACATAGAAAGTCTTGTAGAAGAACGAGGTGAGTTATTTCGACCAGGAGTACCTTCACGCCGCTTGGAAGAATGGAAAATTGCAATGCAATTACAGGTGAGTAAGCGTCCTGCTTGGATTCGTGATTTGGAGGATGAAGCATCACAGTTAAATGCAATTGAGGCGCTGTCAGTTGATGATGTTTTTCGTAGTCAATTTCGTACAGAAAAAGATGCTCCTCCTTCTACCCTTGAAATTCTTGACTGGGGCTTACAACATATCGAGAGGCGGAGAAAAGCCAATTTGGAAGCCCGTGAAGAAGTAGTTAAAAGATGGCAACTTTGGTCTGTCATAATCCTAAGCATTGTAAACATTGCCGTAACGCTGCTTAAGAAATGAAGACAAAAAAGTGAGTATTGATACATCTACGCTATCTTTGAAGTTGTCGGCAACTAGAGCCTGTGCATGGAATTTGAGTGGAACCCAGAGAAAGCTGCTATCAATCTGAAAAAGCACAACATCTCTTTCCAAGAAGCCGCGACCGTATTTGATGACTCTTTATCTGTAACATTTCCTGACTCTGATCATTCGATTGGGGAAAATCGCTACGTTATCATTGGAATGTCAAGGTCAGGGCAATTATTGGTTGTCTCCCATACTGACCGCGAAAACCGCACTCGGATTATCAGTGCCCGAAGCGCTACTCGCCAGGAAAAGAGGTTTTATGAAGAAGGAAGTTGACGAACTGGAAGATGAACTACGCCCTGAATACGACTTTTCCAAGATGACAGGAGGCGTAAGAGGCAAGTATGTTGAGCGATACCGTGCTGGAACAAATTTAGTCCTCTTGGAACCTGACGTTGCCCAAGCTTTTCCGACGGCTGCATCTGTTAATGAGGCACTGCGATTATTAATTCAAATTGCTCAGCGCCAGCAGCCTAACAACCCGGTTGGAGCGGACTGATAAGAGATTTTGCTGTGGTTGCGAAGGTTTCTGACAGCCGCTCAACCGAACCGTTAGACTGCTAGACCTTGGTGGAGACAATAGTGCAAGAATTACTTACTAAGGTTTGATGTCAAATTAGAGCGCGCCGGTATTTTTTGAGGAAGTAAAATGGCAAATAATTCATGAATAACTATTTCAAACAGATCCAGTCACCTTCTACTTGAGCGATCGCACCACCGGGAAATGGATCAGTTTGCGATCGGTTGGGCGCTATAATTAAAACCGTTAATTTTTCAATGTGTTCAAAAGTAGGGGCATCAGTCAGTATTTGCTGCAATATCTGACGCATCACACGACGTTGCAGTGCCAGTGGTGCTTTCTGCAATACTCGGCGATTTAACCTTAAGGGAAAAAGAGGAGTAAGAGAATCTTTTTCATGCCCCATGCCCCATGCCCCATGCCCTATGTCCCATGACATCGCCTCTTCCCGCAACTGCTGGGCAGCTTTTTCTAAATATTCCACTTCCGCTTGCAGCAGTTCTGCTGTTTGGGCTAAGGCTGATTCTACTTGAAGATTGAAATTTTTTTGTAAATATGGTAATAACTCTTTGCGGATACGGTTGCGGGCGTATTTCAAATCTTGATTGGTAGAATCTTCCCAAATTGGCAATTTAAACTCTTGACAAAATTGCTCTGTTTGTGTGCGAGTGATTTCTAAAAGTGGACGCACTAGCATAATGTCTGTAGTTAGAGAGCGTTGCCAAGTTAGGGCTTGTAAGCCATCAGCACCAGTACCGCGAATTAAATTGTAGAGGAGAGTTTCGGCGCGATCGCTTGCGGTGTGTCCTGTAACTATATATTGATAATTGTTTGCCTGAGCGATCGCACTTAAAGCTTGATAGCGCCAATCGCGTGCAGCAGCTTCACTATTTACCGGAGCGATCGCTGTTTCTAAATAAAAAGATATATCCCAAGTTTTAGCTAAGTTTTCGACGTGATTAGCATTAGCTTGAGAATCAGAACGCCAGCGATGATCACAGTGAGCAATACCTAAATACCATCCCCATTTGGATTGTAAATCTAAAAGTAATTTTATTAAACATAAAGAATCTTGTCCGCCAGAGACAGCGATTAATAGACGCTGGTTATGCTCAAATAAGTGACGCGATTTGATAGTGCGATGTATTTTTGCATGTAGAGAAGTCCATACCATTTTTGGAACTCCTCATAGTTTTTTGATTTGACTTGCAGCCACAACTTCTTTAACAGTTAACACTAGTTCGGGAAAAGTAGTAGAAAGAATGCGGTCATTGCCCGTAAACTTTTGGATTTGATACTGTCCGTAAACTAACTGGTAAACAAAAATCGTGGGGAGTTTGGGATTACCGAGATAAGCGCGAGAAGCGATCGCCAGATAGTCAACAATCCAATACTCAAGGATACCGAGCCGATGATACTCATCTAGTTTGTCAATGTAATCATCATCCCAGTTTGTTGAGGTGACTTCCACAGCAAGTTGAATTGGCTCAATCAGCGCCCCATAGGCTAGAACATTACTATTCCACTGTGATTCACTAACTACGCTCACATCTGGATTTCTGCCTTGTTCTTGCCCAGTATCAGTAAACGTTCTAATGATCACATCTTTGTCAGCAATATAGTCTAATCCCAAGCGTCTAATTTCATCATTGAAGGCAAGCATTAAAAACCTTGCCACATTCTTATGCGCTCTAGTTGCCTCCACTGATATAATCTCTCCGTTGCTTAGTTCGTAAATGCCAGAGCCATCAGGGTATTGTTCTAGAAACTCTTCAAAAGTTAGTTTTTTAACTGGAGTCTGAACCATATTGTTAACCTGCTAAAAAAGGACTTAAAATTCCTAAAGTATAGTGGTTAATCTTACATCTACTCTTTAGCCCTCCTGTGCGAGTAGAGAAGGGCTAAATTTATTAAACTTAGTACGATTTCACTAGATATTAGTTTTCTACTTGTTTAAGTTTCTGAAAAATTTCATCAAGTGGTGATTCAGATTCATCAGGACAAAATTCTAAAGCAAGTCTAACTTTTCCTTTTTTCCATCCCTGAGTACTAAACTGCAAAACTTCACAATTTAATCCTTGGGTATACAAATTTACTTCATCTGGCTCATCTGCTCCAATATATTCCTTAATTGCTGTAATTAAATCACGGACTTTAAAAGTTTTAGCAATATTTAACTTATTAAAAGTGTCTGGTTCTATAGACACAACTTCATCGTGATTCAGTCTGTCGAATCCATCTTCCATAAAAATCTCCTATCACTAAATCTATACTTTCTACAGATTTAGTAGTTGATCCGAAATAAAATAATGATGATTTTGTAGATTTAGTGCTATCCAATATAAAGTTAATTTTTCTTCGGTTGCTGCTGATGACTATTATCTTTTGATACCTACAATAGGACTTTTCAAACAACCTCTTAGAGGAAGTCAGACATTGAGCCAGAGACTCAATGAATGCATTCCCAGGCGGAGCCTGGGAACGAGGAAAGCGACTGCCGCGCAAACTGAATCTAGATATTTGCCTATCTTCACATGAGATTAAAAAGAATCATTCATACTCAAATTAAGCAACGCCCTGATTATTTTTGGGTGAGGGCGATTTCCAAAATTAGGTGAGGTTTTTAGAAGAACCAACCGTAAGAATGCAAACCTTTACCTAAAAGATTCACACCGAGATAGCAAACCCAGACAACGACAAAGCCGGTGGCGGCTAAAATTGCGGGACTACGCCCTTGCCAACCGCGAGTGATTCGTGAGTGGAGGTAGGCGGCGAAAACTAACCAGGTGATTAATGCCCAAGTTTCTTTGGGGTCCCAACTCCAGTAGGAACCCCACGCTTCGTTAGCCCAAACGCCACCGGCAATGATCCCAATTGTCAATAAAGGAAAACCTAGTCCAATGATGCGATAACTAATGTTGTCGAGGGTTTCGGCAAGGCTAAGGCGCTGGGGTGAAAGAGGTTCAGCAAATGTTACGGTTTGAGACTCAGGGGCAGCTACTAAACCCAGAACAGCAGTGTTACCGTTGCCGTTGCCACTGCTTTCAAAACGAGTAAAGCCGTTATTTTCGATAGGGGGGGCTGGTGGTTGAGAAACTAACTCAGATGCTTTGTGCAAGCGGTAACCGTTGCTGCGATAACCACCAGTACCTACTGAACTGCCTTGCAGTTGGATATCTTGACCGCGAGTGACAATTAGAAAAGCGATCGCTAATAACGAACCCACCATCAAAGCAGAATAACTTAACATCATGACGCTGACATGCATCATCAGCCAATTTGACTTCAAGGCAGGTACTAGGGGTTCTGACGCTTGCATCTGGGATGGTAGTGTCATGGTAGCAAAAGCAGCGATCAACATTGCCACCGGAGCTGTAACAACTCCTACTAAGCGGCTACGGCTACTATTTTCGGCAATTAGATGGACAGTGGTAATTCCCCAAGTTAAGAAAAACAGAGATTCATACAGATTACTTAGAGGAAAGTAACCAGCTTCTATCCATCGTGCCCCTAGTAGAGTCGCCATGCACAAATTAGCGATCGCCATCCCACCTGTCCCTAAAGCGGCTAGATAAGGCAGATTTGGAAAAGCCGCTCCTCCCCAATACACGAGCATTGTTAGGAATAATATGGCAAAGGAGGCATTGTCCAGCCAGTTTTGGAGTACAACCAGATTCATAAAGTGTTCTCTCCGTGGATGATTTAAAGTAATGGTTTATGAGTTCTAGAAAGTTTTTAACTCATAAATTTTACTACGATGCCAGCAATTGCCGAATTAACCTAGCTACAGCCTTCTGCGTAAAGCGGTTGGCAATTTGTTGACCTAAACGTTGCACACCTGGATTTACCAGTAACTGGGCAATTTGGGAGGCAAGTTTTACTGGGTCAAAGCCTTGTGTTTCTCTGAGAATACCTAATATACGTTTGATATGCTCCAAGGTTTGTTGTTGCTCAACTGTCGCCGCCGGAGTTTTATTAACTCCTGTCAACCCTACCCGTTCCCGCAGCAAATAGGTGAAGTTATGTAAAACATTCTTACCTAAAGCATCGAGTCCGTTAACAGATTCATCTACCAGTTTGTCACGAATAAAAGCTCCGCGTTCAGATGACAGAAATTCTATTCCCTGATTCAGGACTAAATTAAAGTCGTAGTCTTGACTATTACGTGCATTTTTTAACAAGTTTTCTAAGCGATTCCAGCGAAATCTGCCATCTTTAAATAGCAAATCTTGCAATGATGCTCTTAATTGCGGTGCTGGGTCAGTTAACAGACGTTTGGAAACGTAGGGATAAGCTTCGCTGAGAACTTTAAAGTTTGGATCTATAAAGATTGCAATACCTTCGAGCGTCACGAGGGAGCGAATAATTAAGGCGTAGTAGGGCGGTACGCGGAAAGGATACTCATACATCAAAGCCGATAGTTCATCGGTGATGCTTTTAATGTTGAGTTCGGCAACACTGGCTCCTTGAGCATCAGCAAAGACTCTCGCAAAAGCTGGGATTATTGGTGTTAAATCGGTTTCTGGTGATAAGAAATCTAACTTAACGTAATCTTTTGCTAACCCTTCAAAGTCACGGTTGACGACGTGGACGATCGCTTCAATTAAACCATAACGCTGTAGTGGCTTAATCTCACTCATCATCCCAAAGTCGAGATAAGCTAATTTGCCATCGGTTGTGGCTAACAAATTACCAGGGTGGGGATCGGCGTGGAAAAATCCATGTTCTAGCAACTGGCGCAGGGAACACTGCACACCCACTTCAATTAGATAACGAGCATTGATACCTTGGGCTTTAATTTCTTCTGTCTGGGTTAATTTGGTGCCATTAATCCACTCCATCGTCAAGACGCGACGATTAGTATATTCCCAGTAAATTTTCGGTACGTATACGTCTTTCATGTGACCGTATAACTCGAAAAATCTTTCGGCATTTTCACCTTCGTGGATGTAGTCCATCTCTTCAAAGATGCGATCGCCTAATTCATCGAGAATACCAACTAAGTCACTTTTTACCCGTTTGACCTTTTTCTGCACCCAGGCGGCGAGGTTACGCAAAATATACAAGTCAATGGTGATTCTCTCTCTTAAGTCGGCGCGTTGGACTTTAACAGCGACTTCTTCACCAGTTTTTAGCTTACCTTTATAGACTTGCCCCAAGGAAGCCGCAGCAATTGGCTGGGCTGAGAGTTCCGCGTAAACCTCTTGGGGAGGTGCACCTAGTTCTTCTGTGATAAACTGGTAAGCAATTTCGTTGGGAAAAGGCGGTAATTGGTCTTGTAGCTTAGTTAATTCTTCTAAGAATACGGGAGGAACCAGATCCGGTCTGGTGGACAAAGCTTGGCCAATTTTGATGTAAGCAGGCCCCAGTTGGGTCAGCAATACTCGGAGCTGAGTGGCTCGGCGGCGATCATTTTTGACGACAATTCCCCGTTTACCATCCGACCACAACCCAAAAACAAAGGATAGAGTCGGCCCCAACACGGCGAAAATCCGCCGTACAACTTCCAGGGGTCTATTTTGGTAATGTGCCGCTATGCTCACGGGATCGTAAAGCGTCTCAGGTTGAGCTGTTGTCCTGATCTTTTGGGCGGCTAAGAGGCTTGGCGAGCGAACAACTAAGCTTTGTGTACCATTTTCTTCTGGCACTACATCAATAACGTCCAGTTCGCCTCGGCGACTTGTGCCGTTGCTACTGTCCTCCTGAATCGGTCGGGAACTAGGGGGAAGTGTCTTAACAATCATGAAGAAGGCCACCAGTCAGAACGATCACATTAAGTATTGTAACAATATGTTCAGGATTGGGAATAAGTATTATTATTTTCCCTCTCCCTCACCTACTCCTTCCTCTGCCTCTTAAAAGTTCTCAGTACCAGGAGGTCTGCTAAACTTAAATGGGCATATTAGTTTAATAGTAGTAGGTATTGCTAATTGCCGAAAAATCATCCTTACATTGTTCTGTAAATTGAAACTACCCGGCATCTGCCCTTATGGAGAATTTGGCTTGATGTTGCTTTGCCTGCGAATTGAAAACTTTGCCCTAATTGACCAACTGGAATTGGAATTTGGCGCGGGATTAAATGTGTTGACGGGTGAAACCGGCGCTGGAAAATCGATTATCTTGGATGCCATTGATGCCGCTTTAGGCGGTAAAGTCTCTAGTCGAGTCATTCGCACAGGGACAAGTCGGGCAATGGTAGAAGCAACTTTCACCTCAAACGCCCCCCTAGCTGCTTGGTTGACTGAACAAGAAATAGATTTGCTTGATGAAAATTCCGTAGTGATTAGCCGAGAAATTACGGCTACTGCTAGTAATATCCGCAGCCGATCGCGGGTAAATGGCGTGTTGGTAAATCGGCAGATCATGGGAGGAATGCGCGATCGCTTGGTGGAAATCACAGCCCAAGGCCAAGCGGTACAAGTGGGACAATCCGCCCAAGTCCGCGACTGGTTGGATTTATATGGCGGTGACTCTTTAATGCAGCAGCGCCATAAAGTCGCCACCAGCTTCAGTACTTACCAACAGGCGCATCTAGCACTAGAAAAACGCCGGACATCTGAACGGGAACGGTTGCAACAATTCGACTTGCTCAATTATCAAGTGCAAGAATTGGGAGCAGTTAATCTTAGCGAATCTAATGAATTGGAACAGTTGGGACAAGAACGAGAACGCCTGAATCATGTCGTCGATTTGCAACAGATGAGTTACAAAGTTTATCAAGCTTTGTATCAAAACGATAATGAAACCCCAGCCGCAGCAGATTTATTGGGAGACAGTGAAGCAACGTTAAATCACATGGTGGAATATGATACCCAACTGCAACCTTTGTTGGAATTGGTAAGAGACGCGCAAGCTGCGGTAATGGAAGTGGGAAAGCAAATTAATGCCTATGGGGATGGTTTAGAAGCCGATCCCCATCGGTTGGAAGAAGTGGAAGAACGGATTCAGGAATTAAAGCAAATTTGCCGCAAGTATGGGCCGACACTAACAGAAGCGATCGCTTATTACCAACGTATCCAAGGGGAGTTAGGGATACTTAACGACAGCGAACAATCTATTGAAAACCTAGAACAGCAAGAAAAGGTGTGTTTTGAAAAACTCATCCAAGGAAGTAATCAGTTAACTCAACTGCGGAGTAAGGCGGCTGCTAATTTAGAATCACGTTTGATAACTGAACTCAAGCCCCTAGCGATGGAAAAGGTGAAATTTCAGGTTGAGATACTGCCTGCTTCCCCAACTGCTATGGGAGCAGATAAAATTACCTTTATATTTAGTCCCAACCCTGGAGAACCACTGCAACCTTTAACAGAAATTGCCTCTGGCGGTGAAATGAGCCGCTTTTTACTGGCGCTGAAAACTTGTTTTTCCCAGGTTGATGTGGCTGGGACAATGGTATTTGATGAAATTGATGTCGGGGTTTCGGGAAGAGTCGCCCAAGCGATCGCTGAAAAATTACACCAGTTAAGTCAACGCAACCAAGTATTGTGTGTTACTCACCAGCCCTTAGTTGCTGCAATGGCCGATCGGCATTTCCGCGTAGATAAGCAAATTATTAATCAAGGCAAAAATAAAAAAGACAACGCCGAACAGCGTACCGTTGTGCGAGTTACTACCTTGGATAATTTAACCACCCGCCGGGAAGAACTAGCGCAGTTAGCTGGTGGTAAATCTGCAAGTGATGCGATCGCTTTTGCCGAATCTCTGTTATTGCAAGCTGCTAACCACCGCCGCAGGGAGCAAGTCTAAATTTAAGAATTGACAAGAGGTTGAAATGTAGGGGATATTTACAGAGAAGAGAGTTAAAATATTGACTTTTTACAGAAAATATGATAGTTTATTGTCCTATAAAGAAAAATCATATATAAACGTGAATATTTCTCCCTCCCTTAAAAAACCGCGTGTCTCATGGCAGGCGGTTTTCTCACTGCTTATATTTGTATTCATGTACCTCCCTATAGTGGTACTTGCCTTTTATAGCTTTAATCAATCGCCCTACAGTGCAACTTGGCAAGGATTCACTCTTGATTGGTATGGCAAATTATTCAGTGACGATCGCATTTTATCGGCTTTGCAAAACAGTATGATCGTTGCTGGTTGTGCAGTGGCAATTTCAGCAGTGCTGGGAACTTTGATGGCGGTTGGGTTAGCGCGTTACGAATTTCCTGGGAAGAAATTGTATCGCGGTGTTGCTTACCTACCATTGATTATTCCCGATATTGCGATCGCAGTGGCTACTTTGGTGTGTCTAGCGGCGTTTGCAATACCTTTAAGTTTGTGGACGATAGTTGCAGCCCATGTAGTGTTTTGTCTCGCCTACGTCGGACTTGTAGTTGCCTCACGACTTACAAATTTAGATCCTCACTTAGAAGAAGCAGCACTAGATTTAGGGGCTACACCAATTCAAGCCTTCATCAAAGTATTACTGCCTCAATTAATGCCTGGTATTGTAGCTGGTTGTCTTTTGGCTTTTGTCCTCAGCTTAGATGATTTTCTCATTGCCAGTTTCACAGCTGGTAGCGGTTCTAACACCCTGCCAATGGAAATTTTTAGCCGGATTAGAACAGGAGTCAAGCCTGATATTAATGCTTTGAGTGTTATGTTGATTTCAGTATCTGCGATCGTTGCTCTTGTAGCTGAATTAATTCGCATCGCTGGAGAGAATAAAACTTTCAAATAAGAGTCGCAATTGGCAATAAAGTTCTTTGCAAACTTTTTTGGATAGTGAACAACAGCTATATTAAAATGTAGGGTGCATCAGTTTCAGTCAGGGTTTAAAATCCCCCGCAGTCGCCACAACGGTAGGAACCCCCGCAAGACGCTGCTGTTTTTATCTAACTCTTTTTAATTTTGAATTATTAATCATCCTTCTATGAAAGAGAGTTTTAAGCACATGGAAAAACTTCCGTGTTCGCTTCTCTACATCACTGTTTTCAATTAGATAATATTGGGGCTAACTTTGGAGAAGATGCTATTTCCCCTTCATTATGCAAATCTGCCAAAATCCCAATTGCTCAAATCCATTTAACTCTGATGGCAATAGATTTTGCGTGAGTTGCGGACAAAGCAACTTTGGCAAACTTCTCAGAAACCGTTACCGCGTATTAAGACTCTTAGGTGAAGGTGGGTTCAGCAGAACTTATGCTACAGAAGACGTAGACAGACTAAATGCGCCTTGCGTCATCAAGCAATTTTTCCCACAATTTCAGGGAACAGGACAACGCACCAAAGCAGCAGAATTTTTTAAAGAAGAAGCTTTTCGGTTGTATGAACTGGGAGAAAATCATACCCAGATTCCCAGATTACTCGCTTATTTTGAACAAGGTTCTAGCTTGTATCTTGTGCAAGAATTTATTCAAGGAAAAACTCTCTTACAAGAAGTTCAGCAACAAATATATCGTGAAGAACAAATTTGGAAACTATTAGCTGATTTATTGCCAGTTCTTGATTTTATTCATACCCATAATGTCATTCATCGGGATATCAAACCAGAAAATATTATTCGCCGTGCAAGTGATGAAAAACCCGTATTAATTGACTTTGGCGGTGCTAAACAGGTAACACAAACCAGTTTAGGAAGACAAGCTACAGTAATTTATACTCTTGGTTATGCACCAACTGAACAAATGGCTGGATTTGCTTGTCACGCCAGTGATTTGTACGCTTTGGGTGTAACTTGCGTGCGTCTTTTAACTCAATGTTTGCCTTTACAGGATGCTTCGGGACAGATTAATGACCCTATTTATGATGCAATGAATGCTAAGTGGTTGTGGCGCGAACGGTTACAGGAAAGAGGCATTACTATCAGCGACGACTTAGGAAAAATTTTAGATAAATTACTGAAACATCTACCGAGCGAAAGATATCAAACAGCAGTAGAAGTTATTAATGATTTAAAGTTTACAACATTGAACATTGAACCTGTTGCCTTAAAAATTGTCTCAATGTCTCAACCCCTATTACCGCCATTACCACAAAAAATAATAGTACCATTACCCCCGTTAGAAACTTTTGAATTTGACGTAGTGACAGTAGACACAGGTGGTAGAGAAGTAAACCGGATGAACTGTAGTGCAAACTTCTTTGCCGAAGAATTGGGTAAGTCTGTCACATTAGAAATGGTATCGATTCCTGGTGGTACGTATATGATGGGTTCACCAGAGTTTGAAGGAGATGCTGACGAACGTCCTCGGCACAAAGTTACCGTCGAACCATTTTTTATGGGAAAATTTCCTGTAACTCAAGCACAGTGGAAAGTAGTAGCAGCTTTACCCAAAATCAAACAAATCTTAAATCCCAATCCATCAAAATTTAAAGGTCTAGATAGACCAGTGGAAAATGTATCTTGGTATGAGGCTGTAGAATTCTGTCTCAGGCTATCAGAAAAAACTGGACGCGACTATCGTTTACCGAGTGAAGCTGAATGGGAATATGCTTGTCGTGCTGGAACTACAACATCCTTCCACTTTGGCGAAACGGTTACTTCTGAGTTAGTCAGTTGCGCTGTCGAACCAAAAAGCAAATTCCGTAAAGAAACAACAAATGTCGGTAGTTTTGAAGTCGCTAATGCCTTTGGATTGTACGATATGCATGGGCTAGTTTGGGAATGGTGTGCTGATTCGTGGCACAACAATTACAACGATGCGCCTTTAGATGGAACAGCTTGGGAAGTTGGCGGTGATATACATCGCCGGGTGCTACGCGGTGGTTCTTGGAGTTTCGGTGCAGAACTTTGTCGCAGCGCCAGTCGCAGTTGGAATGAGTCAGACGGTGGACTGAGAATTTCTGGCTTTAGAGTAGTATTTTCCGTAGAAGATATTATTTAGCAATTTTATGTTGAAGTTGTATAAATTATGAACGATAAAATTGAGAAAGGTGACATAGTACTTATAAATAAAAGTGGAAAATATCAAAAACAAGTGGGTGAAGTAAGTGCGGTAGATTACAATATTTTCTTGGTTAAAATAGTAATAGTAAAGTTAGGGAATCAAGAAGAAACCTTTGAAGAAAAGGATTTACAATTACAAGCTAAAAAGCCGAGCCTGAAAGAAGTAATTGCATCAATAGATAAAGTTTTAGAACTAGTTGAGCAAATTCCCAATTTACCTACAAAAGAGAAAGTAGAATTACCTAACCGTCTAAAATATCTTAAATTAGATATTCCTAAACTAGATAAACAATTGATTCAAAAAAACTTCGACTGCATTTATAAAATGCTTGAAATAACAAGAGAAGCAGAGGAATCAGCAAGTTTTTGGCATGAAATAAGTGCTAATTTGGAGAAAATAAGCTGGTGGGTTAGAACAAGTCTCTGAATTAAAAGCAATAGCGAAATACTCTCAACTTCGGCCAAAATTTTATCGGTGATAGTTGTTAATAGCTTTAATCGATTTGTAGGAAGCTCAATAATCGCTATACTTCTTCCAGTCAAATTTTGCTGGTATTTCAAATTCTTATCTGATGTGAGAAAAATATCATACACACCATCAATCCTCGCAATCAGTTCGCCATTCTTAACTCCAGCCCATCCCTGCTCTTGAACAGTTGTCACTTCATAAGCTGAAAAATATCCCTTCAAAGCTTTTGGTAAATTCTCATCCAGAATGATTTTCATGTTGAACTTGTTGACGAGCAAGTTTCAGAAAATTCACCGCATCTACACGAGTGACAGATGGAAAATTGTCCAAAAACTCCTCTAGAGAAAATCCGTCATCTAAATACTCAAGAAGCGATTGGGCTGGGACTCTCGTATTTCGGAATACCAAAGTCCCGCCCATGACTTCTGCATCAGAATTTACTGGACTTTGGAATAAGGTAATCATAATCTTTTTTGCTATTTATTCGTCTACTATATCGCCTACGAACCCTTTCCTGACTGGAGTTACACAAAAAAGCCTCTGCTGAAGTAAAATAAAAAGCGTTGTGTTTGTAGCACAACGCCTTATCAGACTTAATTGTTTGGTTTAACCTTGCAATTGATTGATTCGCTTTTGGACTTCAGCCTCAAACTCTTCATCTGTAGTGCAAAGTACACCGGGGTACTCATTCAATCTATCCATGTACTTGTGAAATGCGTCAGTATTCTGTGGATGAGTCCTGACGTAATTAAACCAATCTCAAATCAGGATAATTTGCCAATACATCATCAGATGTGAGAGTATCGCCTTCAGCTTGCGGAGTCCAAAGAACTTCAATTGCCAGAAGTTTCTCACTGGGGATGCTACCAATTTGCCGCAAAGCTTGACGCAAATCATCAGCACTGTTAATAGCTGTTGGGATTTCAAACTTACCAAATGTCGCTGCCAATAAGGTGACGATAATGTATTCACCAGGGCCTTCGGTAATTAGACGGGTAGGGTTGTCGAGTTCACCAGCCGGGGGTAAAGCATCTTTGGCAAGGGCTGCTCTAAGCTGGTTGTTGACGTTAGAAAGAGTTTCTTCGCTAAACTTGCTGCGTTCTGCAAGTGACAGGCGGTTAAACTGACCTTCAGCTGAATTTAAACTGGCTTGTTGAGTGCCACCACCTGCATATACAAAGTATTCGGGATGGCGGAGTAAAGCTAGGCTAGCTTCTTGCAGAATTTCTGCTCTCCCTTCTGGGGTGTTAGTATCAGCAGTTTCGGCAATGTGGTTGAGTTCATTTTGCAATTCACGGGCTTGAGCTAACAAACCTACTTGCAAACGGCTTACAGAAACAGAAGAGTTACTGCTGTAATCTGTTTCTTCAGTTTCACCGCTAGAGATGCGGCGGAAACTTTGTAATAGGAAGTTAGCGATCGCCAAGAAGATTAAGATGGTAAATATACCACCGAATCCTCCCCCAATACCCCAGAAGGGAATTAGGAAGGGAAAGCCAAAGCCACCACCACCAAAACCACCACCAGGATAGTATCCGCCACCGCCAGGAGGTGCATAGGTACGCGGTGTATAGGTGCGGCTGCTGGAAGGCGCTCTAAAGGAGCCACCACCGATTCTACCGCCACTGCGAGCAGCTAATGCTCCATCGGCGTGAGCAAAAGCCAAAGTTAACACCAGGCTTAAGGCGAAGAAGGTTTTTAAGAGCGGTTTGATGGTTTGTTGTAGTTTTTTACGCATAATACAATCGCTTGAAAAATGGAATTATTTATGATTTTTCTTGATGCTCGTAGGAGTGTTGCGGTATGTAGCTAAGGACAGCCTGTAACAATCAAGCGAGTTTGTAGCAATCACATTTTAGAGGCTACATATTCAATTTACCGCGTCTTATGTTGGGTAGGTAGCGATCGCAGGGGGGATTTCTCGACTGGGGAACCGTACCTTAAGATATGTTTACAATCGCCGAAGCTTGCGATGTCTACGACGGGCTACGCCTACGAGTAATCGTTGCTATCTTTTGGACTAGCACTTTAAGAGTACAGTTTTGAATTATACAGATGATTTTAATTTTTAGTAATTATTTTGACTAATTTTTTAATACTTCACTCTACTTGTTTTGTCACCAGGTAGGAGAATATTTTTAACTTTTCAACAGCATTTGTTACATCTGGCAGCTTAAGATTTACGTATACGCGCTAGGCTAGCAAGTGTGCGTGATGCCTATCACTAAGTCCAGCCAGATACCGGAGATGGGAGCAAATACCCACTTAAGTTTTTGTGCCGCGAGTGAAAGCAATTTGGCTACAAGTGCTAGCTTTTATTTATTGTTCACATGCACAGAAATTCTCAAGTAATGATAAATTTGCCTGTAAAAATAAAATTAACACAATTAAAAAACTAATCTTACTGACTAATGTTCTAAAATAGATTTAAGGTCTGTCTACCGCATTCAGTTAAAAAACAATAATAATTAATTTTGCTTTTAAAAGTCCTCCTAATTGTAAAGAAATTAAAAATTATTTGAAATAATAGTTATTAACTTTAATCATGGAACATATTTCTCAACTAACAGCCGAAATTACAGACAAAGCTGCATACCCGGATATTCTAGTTATCTCCCGGATCTTTCTGCCGAAAGAAGCTGTCATTGGAGAATATATCTACAATCGCTGTCTCCAAGATCCAGAAAGAGTTATTGTACTGACGGCTAGTTGCTCAGGAGATAAAGTATTTGACGAAGGTCAACAATTTCCTATATATCGCTGGTCTTATCCTAGATATTGGCGTAGTGGCTGGGTGGGGAGTATCCTGAAGCCTTTGGTCAATATCGTCTGCTCATTTGTGCTAGCAATTAAACTCTATTTTCGCTATCACTACCGTTATATTGAGTGGGGTCACGGCTATGACTTTGCTTCGCTGTTACTATTGAGCTATTTCTTACCTATTCGCTTTTTTATCTATCTGCACGGCAATGATCTTCTTTGTACTTTACACAATCCCGTGCTGCGATCGCTATTTAAATTAACACTCAAACGAGCCGAAGGCATTATTTGTAATAGTTCTTATACAAGAGACTACCTCAGAACTGCTTTGCGATTAGATACTCCTACTCACATCATTAACCCAGTAATTAGACCAGAAAAATTTGGTAATGCCGCGAATCCAAATAGCCTCAATGATTTACGTGTTCGCGTGCGTCAAACCTACAATATTCCCGAAACAGCAATAGTTATTCTCTCCATAGGAAGGCTAGTAAAACACCAAGGTTTTGACCGAGTGATTGATAACATCCCACTATTGCTAACTTTTGGAGTCGATGTTCACTATATACTTTGCGGACAAGGTTCTTGTGAGTCGGAACTTAAATCTCTGGTGCATCGTTTACGGGTAAATAAGCGTGTCCACTTTACCGGATATGTGCCAGAGCGAGAATTAGCAGGTTATTATGCAGCTTGCGACATATTTGCCATGCTGACTTTATTGGATACTAAAGCTAATAGTATGGAGGGTTTTGGTATGGTTTATTTAGAAGCAAGTTACTTCGGTAAGCCTGTAATTGCCCCTCGCTTAGGCGGTGTTCTAGACACAGTTCAGCATGAAGAAAATGGGATACTGGTTAATCCCAATTCTGGTTATGAAGTTTTTCAAGCTTTCAATAGGTTGTGTAAAGATCAGCAATTACGTGAGCAGTTTGGTCGCAAAGGTAAAGAATTCGCAAAGCGTAAAACTGCTTATAAATGTTTATATAAAACTGATAATAGGTGAGCAAATATTTAATGCTTACATCCTGATTGATGGCATGGAAGCGCGAAGGATCAAAGGTGGATATGTCATAGAACGTTTAATGTTGAGTGCGAACTATATAACTTCTAGTAGCGATGATATAGCGTTTCCTAATCTAGCGAGGTACAGCTTAACCTCACCCTGGTTCTGCTACGCAAAACCTTTCCCTCTCCTTACTAAGGAGAGGGAAAGATTTACCTTTGGGTAAAGCAAGGGTGAGGTTTTAATATGTACTTTATTTACCAGGGAACCGCTATATCTTGAGCTAGAGTTAATTTGTAATTAGGCGTGTAGAGAATAAATAACAGGCTTTTTAAGGAATTAAAATCAGGATTGGATATCAATTTTTGAATCTGCTTTATTACTATAAATATGATTCACGTAACATTGCTGTAACTATACCCGCATCCAGTCGCGTTTACGTGGCTGCTAATTCCCGTAATTTAGTTAAAACTGCTTGAGCATGACCTTTAGTTTTGACATTCGGCCAAGCATAGGCAACTATTTTATCAGGTGAAATTAGGAAGGTTGAGCGAACAACACCCATATATTCTTTGCCCATAAATTTTTTCAATTGCCAAGCGCCATAGGCTTCTGTCAAAATATGTTCGGGGTCACTTAAAAGGGTGATTGACAAGTTATGTTTGCTGATAAATTTACAATGGGACTTACCCGAATCTGGACTTACGCCTAAGATTTTCGCTCCCAGTGCGCTGAAGTCTTGATACAACTCGGTGAAATCTTTCGCTTCGGTGGTACAGCCAGGGGTGTCATCTTTGGGGTAGAAGTAGAGGACAATCCACTGACTGCTGAGGTCGTCGAGAGTGACTGAATTGCCATTTTGGTCAAGAGTAGAGAAATCTGGTGCTGGTTGTCCGACTTGGGGAATGTTGCTCATGATGGAGGGTGTGAGAGATTGCGATCGCTTTAGAATTGTACATATATTGAGCGATCGTACGTAACCACTAATTACGAATAGTATTAGTTTTGGTTGAACAATAACAAAACCCAAACAATTAGAAGCAATTTTTACTTACAAGCTACTACTTAAGTGAAAAGGTACGAAGACTTGCTTCCAAGATTGGTAATCTTTGTTCAAATTCATCTGCCCCAGTAGAAAAAATTACACTCCAAATAGTCCTACCATCTTTAATGATATAATGTATTTGTTTTCCACTTCTACCTAGTGATGTTTCTGTGATTATCCGTCCTATCTCATAACCTTCAACCGACGCGGTTTTCATATCCACTATACGAATTTGAGCAGGAAAGTGCTTGCTCTCCTCTTGTAAGTAAGTTTCTAAATTAATTGTAGGAGTTACTTGTTCCTTTGAGACAATTACATTAGTTAGGAAGCCTGAGTTACCCTTGATTGAGTCGAAAGCAAAAATTGGAAAAGCTGAGGGATTTTGTTGTACTTGTTGAGCAAACTGCTCAATTTGTGGATTGTGACTGCCTGACTTCTTCATTGATCTATAATCTCCACTCTCCCAACTTGGAGGCAACCACAATTCTGAGCCACTACCCTCAAACTTCTTCCAATCAGATGGAACACCCGAAGGGATATTTTCCTCGGAAATAAAAGGTTGTTGACTCGTGGAATCAGTATTTGCTTGCTCAGAATTACTTGCTTGTAACTCAGTTGGTGTTGAAGTCACCACTGGCTGACTTGCATGAGAATCAAATAACTTATAAATTCCCCGACTACCGAATTTAATTAAAAAAAGTATAGCAAAAGCAATTGCTGCACCTGTGAATTGGGCATTTTTGCTGGAAAATATATTAGTTTCAGTTTTTGAAGATTGAATTTGAGTAGCTGCTGACGTTTTAACTTGCCTACTTTGTTTAGGCTTTTCTATTTCTGTAGGTGGTAATTGTGATGTTGAAGAAGAAGGGGAATATGACTGCACAGTTGAATTAATTTCCGATAGACACCTCAAAATCATCTGGGCATTTTGAGGACGCTTGCCAGGAAATGCTTCCATAAGATAATCAATCAAACCAGCTACCTGTTTAGAAACTTGTAAAGCACTGTCTCGCCACATTAACTTACCAGTTCGCGGGTCTTCAGAAAATTGATCTGGAGATTTGCCGGTAAGTAAATAAACAAATGTACGACCCAGGGCGAAAAAGTCTGATTGTGGTACGGCTTTACCATTGGCTTGTTCTAGTGGTGTATAACCTGGTGAAAAAATCCCTGTTATATTCTGCCCTGCTGCTTTTTGATGATAGGTTGGTGTAACTTCTCTTGCTGTACCAAAGTCTATCAAAGCCAGATGTCCATCGGCTTTGAGCATAATATTTGGTGGCTTGATATCTCTATGAAAAAAGTTCTGCTGATGCACTTCATGCAAAATATTTACCAACTGAGTTAGCCATAAGAGTGCTAACTTTTCATCAATTGGGCGATTACTTCGTTGTTCCATATATTGGTACAAGTCCAACCCCTCGATTTTCTCCATTACCAAGCAATGCAGTGGCGCTTGGCTATTTTTGGGAGAAAATGCAAAGTACCCATCTCCTTTTGGAATTCCTGGATGATTCAGATGGCTTAAGACTTGTGCCTCTTGCTGAAACAGCGATACTGCCTTGGCATCATCCAGCATCAGAACTTTTAATACTTTGAGGGTGTTAGCGTGGTTGACTTCAAATGTCTTGGCAAAACCACCAGCACCTAATTGGCGAGTCACTCGATACCGTCCTTCCAAGAGCAATTCTGAGCCACAGGCTTGACAAAACAGGATATTTTCAGAATTTTGGGGTCTTGGGCAGTGGGGATTGATGCAGAGGGTCATGGTGTTTTTTGCAACACAGTTTGCCCCGATAGTCTAGCCTTACTGCGATATTCACGTCACCAGTAAAAATTAGGACAATGAACAATGCCTGCGGTTCTTGCTAGCCTACACACTGATTCATCTTTGCTTACTTACCATGAAAAAATTTCTCTTATAAGGTTGAGAGCGATGCCTGCGGCAACCCCTGCGGTGTACGCTTATATTTATCCGCCATAATAATGACTTAACCTACAGATATTTTTGTTTATCTATTCTCACCCTTCAAAGTTCACATGACTAAAGATATGCAACGCGAATTTACCAACCGCGATGAGTTGGTAGCCTACCTCCGCGAACAATTTCCAACTGTGGCACAACGCGATAGCCACATCAGCAAAACTGTGGGGGGACGCAAAGCGGCACAGATAGCGCTGCAAAAAATTGACCCAGTAGGCTACGCGCAAACACGTAATTTTTTCACAGGTGCAGTCACGCGACTTTCGCCTTACATCCGCTATGGCGTTTTGAGCTTGCGAGAAATTCGAGATTATGTCCTTGACCAGGTACAGCACCAAGACGATGCTACGAAACTAATTAACGAGTTAGGCTGGCGCGACTACTGGCAACGGTTGTATGTAAAGTTAGGGGATGGAATCTGGAAAGACCAAGAAGAATACAAAACTGGTTACGCTGCGGGTGAATATACACCCGAATTGCCGCAAGATATCAGACAAGGAACCACAGACAGAGTTTGCATCGACAGTTTTAGCCGTGACTTGAAAGAAACTGGCTATCTACATAACCACGCACGAATGTGGCTAGCGGCTTATATTGTTCATTGGCGGCGGATTCGTTGGCAAACAGGAGCCAAGTGGTTTCTCGAACACCTTTTAGATGGAGATCCTGCTAGTAATAATATGTCATGGCAGTGGGTTGCCAGCACTTTTAGTCATAAACCGTATTTTTTCAATCGTGAGAACTTAGAACGCTACACCAAAAGCGTTTATTGTCAGAAATGTCCCCTTTACGGTCATTGTGATTTTGAAGGCAGCTATGAAGAATTAGAACAGCAACTTTTTCCTAAAGGGGAATTTAGTAAACAAGCTAACAGCCAAAGTTGGCAGCATGGGAAAAAAGGTAAAAAGTGAAAAATGAGTAAACCAATTGTTTGGGTGCATGGAGATTGCCTCAGTCCATACAACCCTGTACTACAAAAATACCCCGATGCACCAGCTATCTGGGTTTGGGACGAGGCTTTGATAGAAGAATGGCAACTAAGTCTCAAACGTCTCGCTTTTATCTACGAATGCTTGTTAGAGTTACCCGTTGTTATCCGTCGTGGTAATGTGGCACAAGAAATTTTGGCTTTTGCAAAAGAACATAACGCAAATCTAGTTGTAACAGCCGACAGTCCCAGTCCCCGGTTCGATGATATCTGCAAAGAAATGGAGCGATCGCTAGCAGTCCAAGTGCTAGAAGTAGAACCATTTTTTGACTATGATGGCTATATTGACCTGAAGCGGTTCTCCCGCTATTGGAAAGTGGCTCAAAATTATGTTTTTGAATAGTCGAATTTGGAATTGTGAACCTTAGTATGCTTCGCTTGTAAGTAGATGGTTCTAAATAAATATAAGATAGTTTGTCATTGCGTTCGCCCTTGGCGTTCCCGTAGGGTACGAAGTGAAGCAATCTCAGCCTTTGCGATTGCTTCACTCCACTGCGTTTCGCTCGCAATGACATATTATATTTAATTTCGCTCAGCTACTTATACATCGTATACATAAAGCTAGAATTGGCTGAAAATGAAAATTACGTGCCAGAAGAGTAAATTTCAGTTACCTTAAATGTCTGTAAAACATTTAAAACTTTGCACTTTCCTAATAAATCTGTATAGGCTAAGTAATTCACACTAAAAAGCTCTCTCCAAAAGGGGAGTACTTTTTATTTAGTTTAATAAATAGTTATATTATCTGTTGTATTTTTTTATTTTCACAGACATAATGAAAGACTCCTAACAAACTGCTGAAAACAGATATGTCAATAAGTTGGATTTACCTGATTGCAGCAATAATCTTTGAAGTTTCAGGCACAACTTGCATGAAATTATCGCAAGGATTTACTAAAATAGGCCCTTCCGTATTAATCTTTGTTTTTTATGGACTTTGTTTTACTTTTTTGACGCTTGCTCTCAAAAGACTTGAAGTGAGTGTAGCTTATTCTGTATGGGCTGGATTGGGAACTGTCCTAATTGCTATTATTGGTATTATCTGGTTTCGTGAATCTGCTACATTCATCAAACTCATGTCGATCGCCTTAATAGTCATAGGGGTAATTGGCATTAATGCAAGTCAATAAAAGATGCCTCATTCATGTTAGAATTTATCAGGTGAATAAACTAAAATTGATCATTCTGCTTGTTGCTGTTGTAGTCAATACACCAGCATTTTTTATTGCTCCGTTAAAAGAGCAAAATGATCAGACTTAGCTATAGGGCTGTAACAAGAGTTAAAGGGCAAAGCTAAAAAGAAAATTTTATCTCTTTCTCTTTACCCCTTTCTCAACTTCTGCAAGAACTTTAATGCTTTTTTGGGAAGACTCAATCTGACTATTGCTAGGGCAATTGCAACTTAAATGTCATCAAGTAGCTCCTTTGGTTTTAGCAAAGTATTAATCGGCAAGTCGATTTAGGATTACTTCACTTCACTGGGTTCAAATTTAGTTACCTTACCTTTCTTAATCGCAACAATCACATCGTAGTGTGAACAGTAAGCAAATGTAACATTATTGGCTTTGTTGTAAAGATTAACTACGTGACCTGCACCACCTACCTGGATACCGATTGGCTCCAAGTCACCAAAAAAGAAACGACGCAGTTGATCACCACTACCTATCTTACCCTTACTCTTAGTAAGCAAATCTAGTTTCTGAGCTACAGACATTTCTTCGGCTGCTGATGCCTGTACTAATAATGGATTTATCACCTTTAATGGTACGTCCCAAACTGTGAAAAAACCAACCAAGGCAACACTTGTAAGTAGGGGGGCGAGTTTCATTTGTGACTCCTCTTCTCTGTTTTATCCTGAACATCCAAACTATCTCAGGTGGGAGTGAGACCTTATTGAAACTAAACCGCTATTTTCATGAATTTATCCCTTGAGAAAATTTAGTTAATTCTCATCACTTTCTCAGGTACTCATGGTTACTCAAAGTCACAGCAGAATTTAAGTGTTCTCTCAGCAAAACTTCATTGAGTTCAGAATGAAGGTAACTTAGTATAATGAGCAATGCTTTCATTGCAGTGGTGTTATTGTGACTAGACCCAAAAGACCACATCGCCTAATCCATAGAATTTCTGGACAAACATATCTCTGGCTAGCAATGCTAATTTTTGCAGCATCTAGCGCAGTTACCCGGAAGCTAACAGAAATTGGTGCCCAACATTTCATGGGTAATCGCAATCCGATTTCTTTGTGTAATGTTTTATTCGTGGGAAACCTTTGCGCCTTGATACTTCTGATCCTAATTTATGGGCGAGAATGGAACAAAGCTACCTTGAAGCAGATATCAAAGAAAGATTGGGTCAGTCTAACGGCAGTAGCTATTTTATCAGGAGCGTTGGCCCCTGGCTTAATTTTCCAGGCACTTGCACTCACAGGGGTGAACAATGTCATCTTAGTTGGACGCTTGGAACCGCCTCTAACTCTGGCTTTATCAGTCTGGTTATTGAAGGATAGGGTAAATATTTGGGAATTTATTGGAGCGATCGCAGCTTTGATCGGTGTTATCCTAACTATCATCCTTCAGCCACCAGGGGAAGCGATGATGAACATGGGAGGTTTCGGGTTAGGTATAGGAGAACTTTTGGCAGTAGCTGGATCGGTAGCCATAGCCGCTTCTACAATTATCGGCAAGAAATACCTCTCGCAAATTCCTCTGGGAATCTATAGTATCTATCGTACTGCACTAGGAACCGTAATCTTTTTCTTTTTTGCTTTAGTACTCTATGGCAGCGATCATTTCGCTGATGCACTCTCACCATTTCTGTGGCAGTGGATGTTTCTCTATGGTGGGTTGATTGTAGTAGTAGGTCAGTCTTTTTGGATTAAAGGCTTGAAAACTTCCACTATATCTATGGCTTCCTTAGTTGGCTCATTTAGCCCAATTGTGGGCATCCTAGCGGCTTATTTAATTTTGGGTGAAGTCCCTACCTTACCTCAATATATTGGTGGTAGCTTGGTTTTAGTAGGTCTATTCCTGAGCCAATTTGGTATTTGGCGTAAGAAGAACGGCAGCGTTGCGTCTGACAAGGTAAATTCTACTCAATTACAACAACAAGCAGAAAATGGTATGGGATTCAAGGGGATTTGAAAGAGGCGGAAGAATTTTAGATTTTAGATTTTGGATTTTGGATTGAACATCTAAAACCGCAAATCCAAAATTGAAGGGGTACGGCGCAGGAGGAAGCAAGAAGGCTTATTTTCTCAGCTTTTGCGTTATTTCATAATTGTACAGCAGTTAGTTTTGCCCTGCTGCATTAGTATGTCAAAATGAAAATACCCGATACCTCAAGGTGAGCGATCGCTCCAAAAGCAAGATTAAAGGATTGACCTGAGCAATGGCAGACCAAACCAATCAAAATCAAGCGGGAGAGGTAGCTCCCACCACTGCTGACAAGCAGGTTCCTAGTACAGATTCAACCGAAGCTACAGACCTTCCTACTGCCAACGCGCCAGATCCAAAAACCGCAGCCGCCGCACCAGGAGAAAAACCCGCCGCAGCTAAAGCCGCCAAAAAGGAAAAAGCCCCATCTGTTGAAGATAAGCCATTTGTAGAGTTTATTGAGCAAGATTACTTGCCAGCCTTACAAAAAGCGATCGCTCAACAAGGCGTGCAAGATTTACAAGTGTCTTTTGCCAAGCAGAAGATGCCAATCACTGGTTTTGAATCCACCGAAGAATGCTGGCAAGTTATTGGCAGTTGGTCGGAAATTGGTCTGCGTCAGTTTAACCTGTATTTCCCCGAAGAAGATATTCAAGGGAAAAAAGGATTTTCCTGTAATGAAGGCAAAAAACCCAGCACTCTTGAGTCATTTTTAATCGATGAGCGTAAAATTACCCTCGATTTGTTGGTGTTTGGCTTAGTTCAGCGCTTGGACGGTCAAAAGTGGTTAGGTAGAAATTAGTCATTGGTCATTGGTCATTGGTTTTTAACAAAGGACAAATGACAAATCACTAATAACAATTAAAGTTCATGGAAATGGTAAATAACGGCTCCAGTATTGGGGTCGTTATCAATTTTTACATAACCTGATTTATACATCTCTTTAAGAGTATTTTCTACTTCAGCAAAGCTAGCTCCCGTAAACTTCACACCTTGAGTCACAGTTAGAGTACCACCTTTGCTTTCTGCGGCTTCAATCAGTTTAATCATGAGTTGATTACCAGTTGGGCGGTGGACTTGGGAAGCAACCACTGCTTGATTTAAAGGTACACCCAAGGGAGATACACCTGCTTTTAGTCTCAGTTTGTGTTCATATTCATCAACCATACCGGGGATGAGCAACAGATCCACAATTTGTCCTACATACAAGAAACCAAAAGTAAACAGCCACAATAAACCTGTCCCTATCTTGCCATTGTATAGGCGGTGCAGCCCTCCCACCCCGAAAAATCCGACTGCACACAAGATGTAAGAGACAAGTAATCGGTCTTTCTGCTGATTGTTTTCAAGATTCATCTTGTTTTCAACCCTTTGGGTTTGCTCTTGTTGTCTAAGATGGTTTTCCATACTGTTTTTTGCATATCAGCATGGATAGATAGCGCAATTAAAACTTTTCAGTAATCATGCCAGTCATAGATTGTTAATTCTAAGATGAGCAATTTATGATCAAGCTACCTAACTTAATTGTAATAACAACCACAGAAAATTACTGAGATGGTAGCGTTTTGAGAATAGGATAAGCGTGTGCTACTCAACTTGATCAAAACAGTGCTGAATGCTGAACTACATTGAATTGACTACCAATCCGCGATTCTCGATTCCGCAAAAGTTGAATCATTGTTGCAACTCTTAATCTTTCACTTACTAGCTTTGTAACCCCCACCTTGGTAGACTAAACTTTATACAATTGGATTATTGTCAGCTATTGCGCCTTGCCAGAGCATTACCCTTGGCTTTTTGGTGAGGCAGTCCAGTCTTGAGGGTTTCCGCCATGAGCGACTGTGCGTAGCGTCACCCGAAGGATGTACTTAAGATAATAAAGACGAAAGAGCAATCAAGACATGGTAGATTCCCTCAAAAAACCAGGCTTTGAAGAAATACGGCCAGGGATTAAAGTCCCGGCGAAAGAAACCCTGTTAACACCTCGGTTTTATACCACCGATTTTGATGAAATGGCGCGGATGGACATTTCCATCAACGAAGATGAGTTAAGAGCCATTCTCGAAGAGTTTCGCACTGACTACAATCGCCATCACTTTGTTCGGGATGCCGAATTTGAACAATCCTGGGATCATATTGACGGGGAAACTCGCCGATTGTTCGTTGAATTTCTAGAACGCTCCTGTACGGCAGAGTTTTCTGGCTTTTTACTGTATAAAGAACTCGGTCGTCGCTTGAAAGGCAAAAGCCCCGTCTTGGCAGAGTGCTTTAACCTGATGTCACGGGATGAAGCGCGTCACGCTGGCTTTTTGAACAAAGCTATGTCGGACTTTGATCTGTCCCTAGATTTAGGGTTTTTGACTAAGAGCCGCGATTATACCTTCTTTAAACCGAAATTCATCTTTTACGCCACTTATATTTCTGAGAAGATTGGTTATTGGCGCTATATCACCATTTATCGCCATTTAGAAGCACATCCCGAAGACCGGATTTATCCAATCTTCCGGTTCTTTGAAAACTGGTGTCAGGATGAAAATCGTCACAGTGATTTCTTCGATGCGCTGATGAAATCTCAGCCGCAAATATTGAATGATTGGAAAGCACGGCTGTGGAGTCGGTTCTTCCTATTGTCGGTGTTTGCAACAATGTATCTCAATGACATCCAACGCAAGGACTTTTATGCCACCCTGGGATTAGATGCACGAGAATACGACATCCATGTAATTAAGAAAACCAACGAAAACGCAGGTAGGGTATTCCCGCTTATGCTGGATGTAGAAAATCCAGAGTTTTATGAGCGGTTGGATATTTGTATAAAAAATAACGAAAAGCTGAGTGCGATCGCTAACTCTAATACTCCCAAATTCCTGCAATTCTTCCAGAAACTACCGCTTTACATCTCCAATGGCTGGCTGTTATTGCGGTTGTACCTGATGAAACCGATTAATACTGTTTCTGCTGAAGGGACAGTTCGTTAAGTTATAGCAAGTTTGCAAAAGCTTTAGTGGTTCTACAATTAACAGAACCACTTTTTTTGTCTAAAAATTCATCCTAATGAGTACTACTCGTCAATCAGTTTAAGCAGCTAGGTTAGGTATAAGTCAATACCCTTGGGTTAAGATCCCCCCGCCTGCGGCGACCCCCTTAAAAAGGGGGTAAAAGAGATATTAGCCCCACTTTTTAAGGGGGGTTGGGGGGATCTCCGAACACTAAATATCACTAACCCAAGCGTAGTAAGAATAAATCAAACTATAGGACTATGATTTAATTTCTGAAAAAACTCCGTACAGATCAAAGAGCATTCTTTCCCGTTGCCTCTTGCCTCTTGCCTACCTACCCAGATAAGTTCAAAAATCAAATCGGATGGCCATATAT
>NZ_WBKM01000279.1 GCF_015714725.1 Nostoc sp. WHI | reverse complement strand
AACTTCCGAGCTTAGAGATAGAGCGATCGCTCTTTTGACTCGACAACTTGTGTTCTAAGGTGCAACTTCCGAGTTCGGAGGTGGAGCGATCGCTCTTTTCACTCGACAATTGGTGTTAAAAGGTGCAAGTTCCGAGTTCGGAGGTGGAGCGATCGCTCTTTTCACTCGACAATTGGTGTTAAAAGGTGCAAGTTCCGAGTTCGGAGGTGGAGCGATCGCTCTTTTAGCTCGATAATTGGTGTTAAAAGGTGCAAGTTCCGAGTTCGGAGGTGGAGCGATCGCTCTTTTAGCTCGATAATTGGTGTTAAAAGGTGCAAGTTCCGAGTTCAGAGGTCAAACGATCGCTCTTTTTACTCGACAATTGGTGTTCAAAGGTGCAAGCTTTGAGTTCAGAGGTGGAGCAATCGCCTTTTTCACTCGAAAACTCGTGTTCTAATTACTTTTTCTTATATAAGCTGCGATATTCCCAAGGATTAACAAATTTAGCATCACTCCAAACGCCAAGCCGTTGATTTTTCGCCTCAACCTCAGCTTGTTGAACTAAATCCTTACTAGGACACTTATTTAAATAAGGACGATATACTTTCGCCAACCCTTCTTGTAACAATATCTGTTGTACAAAAGTGCCATCTTTCAAACGGACTTCGGCAATTTTGCGCCCATAGCGATCGCTATCAGTGATATTCAAAGTCACGCGATCGCCTCCTTGTTGCACAAGTTCTTGCACCCGTTCTTGGGCTTTCACACCCCAAATAAATTGATTGCGATCGCTAGTACGTTTACTCTGCTTTTCTTTACTAGAATGAGCTATTTCTGGCGCATCTACACAAGCAAAGCGCACAGTAAAATTTTTGCCGTTGGTATCTTTGAGTACTAAAGTATCACCATCACTCACTCGCTCAACAGTTTCCCCAGAAGTACCGATAAAGCGATCGCAGCCCATCAAACCCAAAATTATGATAGTTGCACAAAGCCAAAATCGCACTGGTTTAGTTAATTTCTCCATTCAAACTTACCTGCATTACTTCTGTGGCATGATACTAGCAAAATGCAAAGATATTTTTGTTAACTTAGTTCCCCAGGTAATTCAAAATTCAAAATGGTAAGACCCTCTGGTGGCAACCGAATAGAAAATGCAGATTAGTATAAGAATTGTAACCTTCCAATAGTCAGTGGCAATTTTTGATGAACTTTTTGACTCACCTTCTGCATCTAGCTGGTTCAGGTGCTTTTGCCTATTACTCAGCTGCTCAAATTCGGGATTCTAAAACCCGCCCAAACCTCCTTGCAGGGTTTTATTTTGCCGAATCTGGCTCTGTGCCGTTTTTATCTGCACTTAGCGATCGCGCAGCTACCGAAGGCGATACATGGCTAGCCGAAAAACTAGCAAAACACGCATCAGATGAAACTAAGCATGGTCAAATTTTTGCCCACGCTTTACAACAAATGAATAAACAAGTTATAGATTTCAAGCGTCAACCCCAAACTACATCCACAAACAAATCACAACAACGTAGTCCCTTTTTCGCAGCATTTTTTGAGGGCTATACCCAAGAACAGCTTAAACCTGCTGTCATTGATTGGGATGTGTTTATGGCTAGCACATACATTCTTGAGTTAGATGCTAGCAAAGACTTTGAGCGAATGGCGAAAGTATTACCTGATAACGAGCCAACCGCTCGCAACTTGAAGTTAGGAATGCTAAGTATTGCCCAAGATGAAACTGGACACGCTGCTTATCTCTACGAAGCGATGATGCGACGGATGTCTGCTACTAAAGTGCAAAAACTCGTAGATATGTGGCGAACCCGCAAGGTAAACGCTTTGTTGGCAATGGTTGGCGGTATCCTCCAGCGCAACGGCGAAACGCGATCGCTAGTCCAGGATAGTACGCGATCGGAAAGCGATTCTGAGTTGGTAGCTACGTAATTATAGATATCTTGAGTACCTAATGATCAACTACCCCTGGCTCAATCTTTTGTTAGCCAGGGGGAAAGATACGCTCATTTCCCCTGCACTCATGGTTTCAGAGCAAATAAATTTATTTATGCCCAAAAGCAAAAATATTTATTTTGAAATGCGTAGCACCTTCGCCTTTGGCGTCTCGTAGAGAGAAATAATGCGTCCAAGTTTTCAGAGCCAATAAATTTATTTATGGGGTTTCCCCTCTGCCCCCTGCCCCTTTTCCTCTTCGCTGACAAAGCGGGCTTTTGCCGTGGTAAAATTAAAGTATTCCTCATTATTCCGGCCGGATTACCGGGGATAAAGTAGCCGAAGGGTGCTGATTCTACGTCTACGTAATGCTTTATTGAGAATACTATACAACTCTAATGGTTAAATCTGCTCCTTCCCCGATCGCTAGCCGTAAGCCTTCCAAAGTAGAAGGAATCAAGGAAAATAGTAATTTTTTGCGTGAACCTGTAGCAACTGAGATCCTTCAAGACACTACTCATTTTAGCGAAGACGCGGTACAGCTTTTGAAGTTTCACGGTTCTTACCAGCAAGATAACCGCGACAACCGCCTCAAGGGACAGGAGAAAGATTACCAGTTTATGCTGCGGACAAAAAATCCAGGTGGTTTGGTGCCGCCGCAGCTGTATTTAGCTTTAGATAAACTAGCTGATGAGTATGGCAATCAAACGTTACGAATAACTACTCGTCAAGGTTTCCAACTGCACGGTATTTTAAAGAAGAATCTTAAGACAGCAATTGCCACCATTGTCAACAACCTGGGTTCGACTTTGGGAGCTTGCGGTGACATCAATCGTAATGTGATGGCACCACCAGTCCCCTTCAAGAATCGCCCAGAGTACCAGTATGCTTGGGAGTATTCCCAGAATATTGCTGATTTGCTGTCAGGGCAAACAGGTGCATATTACGAAATTTGGTTAGATGGGGAAAAAGCAATTAGCGCTGAAGAGAATCCAGAGGTAAAGGCAGCCCGACAGCGCAATGGCAATGGCACAATTATTCATGACAACGAAGAACCGATTTATGGCACGCATTATATGCCTCGCAAGTTTAAAATTTGCGTGACAGTGCCAGGGGATAATTCGGTTGATTTGTATTCCCAAGACCTGACTTTGGTGGTAATTACCAATAAGAAGGGACAATTAGAAGGATTTGACATCTTTGCTGGTGGTGGTTTAGGTAGGACACACGGTAAAGAAGAAACTTTCGCTAGGTTAGCAGACCCTATCGGCTATGTGGCGAAGGATGATGTTTACGACGTAGTGAAAGCAATTGTTGCTACCCAAAGAGATTATGGCGATCGCACTGATCGTCGTCACGCTAGATTAAAATATCTAATCAACGATTGGGGGGTAGATAAATTCCGCGCCCAAGTTGAAGAATATTTTGGTAAACCAGTTGAAGCCTTCAAACCACTACCAGAGTTTAAATATCACGACTTCCTCGGCTGGAATGAACAAGGGGATGGCAAACTATTCTTAGGAATTTCCATTGACAATGGTCGAATCAAGGATGAAGGTTCGTTTCAACTGAAAATTGCCTTACGGGAAATTGCCCTGCAGTTTAACTTGCCTATCCGTTTAACGCCCAACCATAACCTGATATTTTACGAGATCGAGCCAGATAGTAAAGAAGCCATTCGAGACATTCTCAGCCGTCACGGTGTTGTTTCTGATCCCGATAAAATCGAACCTTTGGTGCGGTATGCAATGGCTTGCCCTGCTTTGCCTACCTGCGGCTTGGCAATTACTGAATCAGAACGGGCAATACCAGGGATTTTGGAACGAGTTCGCGCCCTGTTGGATAAAGTTGGTTTACAAAATGAACATTTTGTGGTAAGAATGACAGGATGCCCCAACGGTTGCGCTCGTCCCTACTTGGCAGAATTGGGCTTTGTCGGTAGCGCTCCAGAATCTTACCAAGTTTGGTTAGGGGGTTCGCCGAATCAGACTCGACTGGCGCAACCTTACACAGAGAAACTCCACCATAATGATCTAGACAGCTTCCTAGAGCCGATTTTTGTTTACTTTAAGAAATCTCGGAAATCGAAGGAAAGCTTTGGTGATTTTTGCGATCGCATTGGTTTTGATTCCATCCGCGAATTTACTGCCACTTACGATCCGCTAACAGGTAATAGTGGGAACAAATCACGCCACCGGGTAAATCTGAAAGTTGAGGTTTATACTAAGTTGAAGGAAGTAGCCGAAAGCCAAGGCAAGCCGATGACTCAGTTGGTGAGTGAAGCGCTAGAGGCTTACTTCCAGAATCTTTCCTAAGTAAAATCCTCATCGCCAACTTGTTAGTTATTACTATAAATTATGGAGAGGCAATATTCTTTAGCCTCTCCATTGAGAGGAATGTGAATAAAGTTACAGCTAAAAATCTATGCTTTAACCGTGGCTTTTTGCTGCTATTGACGTTTTCTAACTGAACTTACGCTGACTGCACCGATTGCTAGCAGACCTAAGATTAAAGTAGGTTCAGGAATTGACTTTGTGGCAGTTCCTGAAATCACAATATCATCTATATATTGTGTTGGTGTATCATCATATTGTGTTGGTGTAGGACCTTGCAAGAAAGGACGTGTAACCAAGAAGCGAATTTCGTGCAGTCCAGCAGTAATGTTAGATAAACTACTGAGAAAACTGAATTCTCCGACGTTAGCATCAATACCAAGAAAGTCATAGGTGTCTAAAACAACATTATCGAAAAGTAGCTCAAACTTACCCCCACTTGCATTATTGAATATCTCACCCCCGAAAGATGCTATGTCAGCAGAGATCGTTAAATCTCCTGCCGAAAGATTCACATTTTGAAAAATGCCGCCTCCTTCGTACTCATTATTAACAAAATTAATTTTACCTACTCTAAACTGAGCGCTGTTGCTTGAAATCCCATCATTGTCCGTATCAAAAGAAACAACGTTTGGAAAACCCTCTCCCAACGTACCATTAGGTGTAGTAAAAGTTGTCCACCCAGTAAGGTCTCCAGTTTCAAAATCTCCATTAATAAGAGGACTTGCAGAAACTTGCTGAAATGCTACTAGATTCGTAGCCAGCGCTCCTACAGTAGCTAGGGACAAATTTTTCACTAGACTTAATATAGTCATAAAACCAAGTAAACCTAACATTTTAATGCATTAATACAATACACTAAATATTTATCTATCCTAAATATAAATCTTAGGACTTACGCAGTGTACAAATGAATCATCTTGTGTATTAACGTAAATAGTTTGTTTCAGGCTTTTACAAGCCATCCTTTGTAAATTGTGAGCGCAAAAAGGTAATTGAAAAATCTAGCTAGAAGCCTTGAAAAGGCTATCTGTCAATTACAGTTAGGTAACACATCCACAGGAAAACTGAACTATGGTAACGACAGCAAAATTCGCAGAAACTAGGGATGTGCTGCAAAACATCAGCTGGCAGACATTCAAAGCCATGCTGGCAGATATGGGATGTGAGCGAAATAAAAGGCTGGCGTATGACAAGGGAATAGTAGAAATTATGAACCCCCTGATGCCACACGAGAACTCAAACCGTTTAATTGAAGGTTTTGTTCTTGTGCTGTGTGAGGAATTTGGTTTAGAAGTTAAAAGTGCTGGCTCGTTGACTATGACGCGAGATGATTTGGAGCGAGGAGCTGAACCAGACAGCAGCTACTATATCCAAAATGAATTATTAATCCGCAACAAAGAAAATATTGACCTGAGTACAGATCCACCACCAGATTTAGTACTGGAAATAGAATACTCCAGACCCAAAATAGATAAGTTGACTCTTTATGCTTCAATGGGAGTTCCAGAATTCTGGCGGTATAACGGAAATGTGTTAAGAATCTACACCCTTAAGGATGGGCAATACTCCCAGAGCGATCGCAGTCCAACTTTTGCACTTGTGCTGGTGACGGAGATTCCCCAATTTATCCAAGAAAGCAAGAAAGTTGGACAAATAGCAGCAACTCGTGCTTTCCGCACCTGGGTTAGACAGGAGATGTCTACAGCAGGACAGTAATTTGTTAAGAAAAATGTCTCAACTGCAAAGAATTGCGATCGCACCCTCCCAATTCCAACAAGGGCAAATTTTGCTC
Organism: Nostoc sp. WHI; assembly: GCF_015714725.1. GTDB lineage: Bacteria > Cyanobacteriota > Cyanobacteriia > Cyanobacteriales > Nostocaceae > Nostoc. The sequence goes on along the minus strand of NZ_WBKM01000279.1, from coordinate 21,202 downwards.
ACAAAAGAGCAGCAGCATTATCTGGGGCGGGTGTTGCGCTTGCGTGAAGGCGATCGCTTTATTGCAATGGATGGCAAAGGAAAATGGTGGTTAGCGCAGCTAGCAGGGGAGCTAGCGCAGGTTTTAGAACAGCTTTTGGTGGGAGAAACTGAATTACCTGTCTCAATTACGCTCATGGTGGCGTTGCCTAAAGGCAATGGATTTGATGAAGTTGTCCGGTGTTGTACAGAGTTGGGAGTAACTTGTATTGCCCCAGTATTGAGCGATCGCACTTTGCTTGATCCCAGTCCTCAAAAACTCGAACGCTGGCGGCGCATTGCGGCGGAAGCGGCTGAACAATCAGAGCGCTCTTTTGTGCCAACAATTTTAGAACCTGTTGCTTTTAACACTAGTTTGTCATTTGCAAACAGCCAGCAATATATCTGTGTGGCGCGTGGCGAGTTTCCCCATTTAAAAGATTGCTTACAGCACAAACAACAAATGACAAATGACAAAATTGTTATTACCACTGGCCCAGAGGGGGGATGGACAACACAAGAAATTGAGAATGCGATCGCATCTGGATTCCAACCTGTTTCCCTTGGTCGCCGCATCCTGAGAGCAGTTACAGCCCCAGTCGTAGCATTATCCTTGATTACCGCAGCTTATGAAGTATAAATGATTTATAACTCACGCAGAGGCAAGGCAGCGCGTTGCGGGGGTTCCCACCGTTGTAGCGACTGCCGTGCAGAGGAAAATGATTGAGCAAATTGCGATCGCTTTTGAGCATAAAGACTATCAAACAGCTGCTAAATTACTCAAACAGCTGCAAAAAGAATCACCAGAAAATCCTTGGGTACAATACTATCTCGGTCGGCTACATGAAGTATCTGGAAAACGCCAGGATGCAGAAAAAATTTATCGGCAACTACTGCGAGATACGACGAATACCAAAATAGTGACCCTAGCACGACAAAGTTTGCGACGGTTACAAGAAATAGAGCAAGAAGAAAGACAAAGAGCCATTTCTCAAGCTACAACCCAAGCCAGCGACATCGAATTTGGTGTACTAATCTTAGAACCTCTCAGTACCGAGATAAAAACAGAAGCATCTCAAAAATTCGCCCAGATTATGCAGCTAGACCCCTACACTGCACGGCTAATACTGCCAAGTCGTGGCTGGAGGTTGTACCGCACTGGCCAAGTGGGAGAACTAAAATTTTATGGCGAACAGCTACAGCAGGCTGGTATTCCCTGCTTTTGGGCAAAAATAGCTCAAATTCAGCAAATTCAAGTTTTTCAAGTCAAACATTTCCAAGAATCTGCTCCACAAGCTGCTATTGTTTGCCGCAATGAGGCAAATCAACTCGGTTCTTTAACTTTTGACTGGTCAGAAGTCACAGCGCGAGTCGTTGGACTATTGCCTATTTTTGAGGAAGTCGTAGATCGCGACATCCGTGGTAAATTGGAACGAAAAACTCAAACACAAGACTATACCCAGTTTTGTGATTTACACCTACCTGGTAGACGTTGTATTCTGCGACTTTATGATTACGGCTATGAATTCCAGCAAGGTTTAGAAATCATTCCTCAAGCTAGCCAAAATACCATCAGAATTAATTGGAATAGTTTATCGAGTTGGATTGACCAGCAATTACCTCAAGTCAAAATTTGGTCAGATTTCACGTCTTTTGCAGATACAACATTAGATCAAACAGAAATGCTAAGTCATATCAAGTCTCACATTGATCTGTTTCGTAGGGAAGAGACTAATTGGGATTCAGCTTTTCATTTATATAGTGGATTAGTGTTTGTTAAATAATTAGTAGACAAGTATAAAATGACGCGCTTTATACATGACAAATTGCCAAGGACTATCTGGAAGAATTACTAAAAGATTACGGAGAAGTCAAGCCATCAGAAAAAGTTTCAGGAGAGATTAAAGAAATAGATGTTTTGTTTATTCCTTCTAAACAGCAAAGCTCTAATTTACAAGTGCTAGGATTGCTAGGAAGATTTGCTGAACATCCAGCGCTCATAGAACCCTTCCGCAATCCAGCTTCTACCGATGAAATATGCGACTGTATTCTAAAATTATTAGAAATAAAGGCTCTCGTGCGACGAGAAGCTAAAGCAAATAAAACCAAACTTCAGGACTCAGAAATTCCCAAATTGTGGGTTCTTACACCTACCGTATCTGAAGCTAGATTGTCTAGTTTTGGAACTATTCAAAAAGAAGGTTGGTTATCGGGAGTATATTTTCTGCCAGATGCCTTGCGGACAGCAATTGTAGCGATACATCAACTACCGCAAACACAGGAGACTTTGTGGTTGAGGCTTTTGGGTAGAGGAAGTGTGCAATCACAAGCGATTGTCGAATTGCAAGTGTTACCATTAAACTATCCATACCAAAAAGCAACACTCGAATTAGTTTACAACTTGCGCGAAAACTTGAGAGTAAATCAAGAATTAGAAGAAGATGATAGGGAGTTAATTATGCGACTAGAACCACTTTATCAAAGAGACAGAGAACAAGCTGTACAGTTAGGAGAACAACGTTTGATTATACGTCAACTCAATCGTCGTATTGGGGAAATTAATGCATTATTAATCGAGAGAATTAAAGGATTATCGATTGAACAATTAGAGAATCTAGGAGAAGCATTACTAGACTTTTCTAATGTTGCTGATTTAGAAGCTTGGTTAAACCAACAATAAAATAAATGATCATCAGTAGATTAATTTATAGCAATCCGATTGGATTTTTGAAAAAATTTAAGATGGTTAGTCTAGCTTTATATTCCACATAAAGGAAGCTATCAAATTTATGAATACACTAAGTCCTAAAAACCAACAGCTAGGGGGTTTGTACGTCCAATCCCCTCAAGGAGAACAACTAGTTTTTCCGCTCAAGCAAACGGAAGTTATAGCGAAAATTGCAGGTAACTTGTCACGAGTTGAGGTAATCCAAAGTTTTGAAAATCCCTTCACGCAGCCTTTAGAAGCAGTCTATGTCTTTCCATTACCTGATGAGGCGGCGGTGGATGACATGGAAATCAAAATAGGCGATCGCATCATCAAAGGTAATATTAAAAAACGTGAAGAAGCACAACAAATCTATGAAAAAGCCAAACAAGAAGGACGTACCGCCGGACTTCTAGAACAGGAACGAGACAACATCTTTACCCAATCTCTGGCTAACATTAAACCTGGCGAACAAATTGATGTCACAATTCGTTACACCGAAAGTTTAAAATTTGAGGCGGGAAACTACGAATTTGTTTTCCCGATGGTGGTGGGGCCAAGATATATTCCAGGAACGCCGATAGATGGTAGCGGTGACACAGATAGAGTTCCTGATGCTTCGCGCATTACACCGCCTATAGTCTTAGAAGAAATGCGAACCTCGCGATCGCGTCACAATATTAATGTCACAATAGAAATTGATGCTGGTTTACTAATTTCTGAAGTGCGTTCTCCTTCCCATCAATTAAAAATTGAACATTCAGGTCAAATTGTGCGGATTGAATTAGCTGGAGAAGATACAATTCCCAACAAAGATTTAATTCTCCGCTATCAAGTTTCTGGTAAAGAAACTCAATCCACAGTATTAACCCAAGCCGACGAGCGCGGCGGACATTTTGCAATATATCTGATTCCAGCTTTGGAATATTCTACTGATGAGATTGTCCCTAAAGATGTCGTATTTTTGGTGGATACTTCCGGTTCCCAATCTGGCGATCCGTTGCAAAAGTGTCAGGAATTGATGCGGCGATTTATCAATGGGTTGAATCCCAATGATACTTTTACAATTATCGATTTTTCCGATAGAGTCAGACAGTTATCGCCAACACCTCTGCCGAATACATCAGAAAATCGTGCCCAAGCGATCGCTTACATTAACAATTTACAAGCTGATGGCAGTACAGAAATGCTCAGTGGCATTCGTACAGCTATAAATTTCCCTACACCAGTCGGAAGATTACGCAGTGTTGTACTTCTAACCGATGGCTACATCGGCAACGAAAACGAGATTTTAGCAGAAGTACAACAGCACCTACAACCAGGAAATCGCCTTTACAGTTTCGGTGCTGGTAGTTCAGTTAACCGTTTTTTACTGAATCGCATCGCTGAAATTGGCCGGGGAATATCCCGAATTATTCGTCATGATGAACCCACAGAAGAAGTTGCCGAAAAGTTCTACAGGCAAATTAACAATCCTGTACTCACGAATATTCAAATCTCTTGGCAAGGTGAGACAGAATCGCCTGTTATTTACCCAGCCATAGCGCCTGATTTATTTAGCGAACAACCATTAGTTTTGTTTGGTCGCAAACAAGATGGAACTAGCGGCAATCTGCAAATCTCCGGCGTTGCTGCGGGCGGTAAGCCCTATGAAAAAACGTTTCACCTCATATTTGAGGAAACGGGAAATTTTGCTGTAGCGCAGTTATGGGGACGCGCTTGCATCAAAGATTTGATGAATCAAATGGTAAGTTTTGAAACTAAAGCTGGTGTAGAAGCGGTTACGGAAACAGCCTTAACTTATCAACTGCTTTCTCAATACACTGCTTTTGTGGCTGTCAGCGATGATGTGCGGGTTGAACGAGGAAGCGAATACGTGTCTATGCAAATGCCAGTGGAAATGCCTGAACTATTTAGTTACTTTGCTAGTGTTCCTGCTGGTATTTTTGGGAGTCAAAGCTTAAGCTTAAAGGCAGAAGCTCCAGATTTTCTCCGGCAAAGGCGATCGCCACAATCTCCAGTAGCCAAAAAAGTCGAGATATCTTTGAGCTCTGATTCCGAGGAGATGGAACAAGGTGAAATATTAGACGCAGCCATCAACCATCAGTTAGAGGTCATAAGCGCTACTGGCTTGGATGAAACAGAAATTGCTGACTTAACCCAACACCTTCAACAACTAAACTTTCCTTCCGGCTTCAATGGTGAAATCGTCTTTGAGTTCACCGTCAACAAAGGTCGGGTAGAACGGGTAGTTTTGGATAAGGAAACCTCAACCCTAAAAGATGCAGTTGTAGTGGAAAAAATTAAGCGATCGCTCCTACTTTGGAGAGTTCCCCCATCTACAACTGGCAAAGTTATCTTAACCTTGCATCTTCACGTTTAACTTCTAGAGACCGTAAATTTACGGTCTCTACAAATTAATTCTTAGGAGTTTTAATCTGACGTGCCATATCTAAGTAAGCACTCATATTTGCCCCTGGACGCCGACGACCGTTAGAGCTAGTAGCCGAAGGAGCAAGATATTTTGGCGCAAAGGTGGTTTCCTTTGGCTCCTCTTTGAGAACTTTGGCTGCTAAAGCTTTTGTATTATTACCGGGTTGAATTTTCAGACCCTCAGCAGTCTGGATTAGCTGAACATCGGCTGGTTTTGGATTTTTAGCTGATTTTGCTTTATCCTTAACTGCGGCGGTTTTTGTTCCGTTCAATGAATCTGGCTTGGATGAGGCTGGTGCATCTAATGAAATTGCTTTTTGAGCATTTGATCCAACTGTCTCCACTACTTTCTTCGCGTTTGATGCTGCCTCTTGAACTGTATCCTTGGCTTCGTCCAATTCTAAGAAGTAGCCGTTACTTTTCTTCACAGGTAACAGCTTAGTAACGAAACCCAAAATACCGTTCAGAAAACCCAGAATACCTGAAATTAACTTTTTGATAAAATCCATTAGATTACTCCTGCCTTTTATATTTGGAACTCGACCGTAATTGTTAAAAATTACGACAAAATGTTACATTTTCTGCTTTGAGTCACCCCATTCTGGTGACAACCCTTATAGGTTTGTCTTTAATCAACATTGTAGTAAAACTACAGGGCAAATGTTCTATTGCACGCATTTGCAACCTATATACACCGAGAACTAATTATTAAATTTTACTGTAACTAAGAGCAAGATTCTGAAAGATATGCTTTACAAAAATTAATATTTCTTTGCTTAGTAAATATTTATTTGAGTGAAGCAAGCAGTTTATTCTCAACCAGTGAGAGGAGTGTCATAGCTTATTAGCAGATGGTGAGATAAATTAGTTAAATTTTATACAACTTATCTTTGGAAGCATTTCAGTTTTGCAAAAACATCTTTTAAAGAATCCGAAGCGCAATCCCGTGTTATTGATACACGGAATTGACGACACAGAGGCAGTTTTCCATAAAATGGCGGCTCAGTTAAGACTACAGGGTTGGTCTGTATATTCCCTCAATCTCGTACCTAATAATGGTGATGTGGGTCTTGGTGAATTGGCAAACCAAGTAGCAGATTATGTTACAGCCACCTTTGCCCCAGAACAACATCTAGATTTAGTAGGCTTCAGCATGGGAGGAATTGTCAGCCGTTACTATGTCCAGCGACTTGGAGGAATTAACCGCGTTCAACGGTTTATCACCATCTCTTCACCCCATCACGGAACTGTGGTTGCTTATGGTTCCCGACGCCCTGGTTGCGTACAAATGCGCCCCGACAGCATTTTTCTCAAGGATTTAAATTCTGATGCTGTAATATTGGGACAGCTAGATTTTACGTCTATCTGGACACCTTATGATTTGATGATTGTCCCAGCGAATAGTTCACAAATGTCCGTAGGAAGCGAAGTAATAGTACCAGTTACTCTACACCCTTGGATGCTGACAGACTCCAGGAGTTTAGCAGTAGTGAAAGCAGCTTTAGCAGAGCCTATTAAGCTGCCTTTCCTTCAGAAAGCATCCAGTCAGTAGCCTGAATGCTTACCACGCCTGATTTATTTATCTTTAAATTACGAATTACGAATTACGAATTTCTTAAGTCCTATCCCCAATTTGTGTATGTTCGTAACTTCCAAAAATCGCATCTGGGTGACGATAATACTTGAATTCCATCAGGTTATAAAAAGGATCTTCTAAAAAGAAAGTGCGATGCTCAAGAGTAGAATCAACAAAGCGGTTTTTAGTTTCTTCGCGAAAAAGTAGCTGTTGTTGTTGTGCCCTTTCTAGTAAGTCTTGCCAGTCACGTTCTTGAGTAAAAATTAGCCCAAAGTGTCTGGGATAGATAGTGGGTTGGGGTGTCAAAGGTTCTTTTGTGATGTGAGCCACTAGCTGATGACCGTAAAGATTAAGAATCAGGGCGTGGTGGTTCTCACGACCAGGAATGCAGCCCAAACCATCTACATAATATGCTTTTGTTTGGGCAATATCAGTGACAGGGAAAGCAAGATGGAATAAAGTTTGGCTCATAATTTGTGTGCAGAAGACTAGTAGTTGATGCTATCTACAATTTATAAGGGAAATGCCGACGCAATTTAGTTAATTTAGCTGGAAAGGTGTCAGCGAAGAGGAAAAGGGGCAGTTCTTGCAGGGGGAAAACCCCATAAATAAATTTATTGGCTCTGAAACCATGAGTGCAGGGGAAATGAGCGTATCTTTCCCCCCGGCTCCCTGCTCCCCCGCTCCCCTGCCTCTTGGTCAGAAATTAAGCACTAAGCGTGATAAATTCGTTATTCTGTTGATGTTCAGACAAAATTACTCATGATTAGCTGATGTCATCCTTAATTTATTCTATAAATCCCTGGTTGGTGGCAGTGGGATTAAACACAATTTTATTGGGTTTAGCTGCGATCGCTCCAAAAAAACTGCTGACCCCTGCTGGATTATTCCACGCCTGGTTACTGGCCATCCTAATTTGGGTAACTCTTGGCTGGCAAGGATATGCAGTGGTAATGTTCTATTTTATAGTTGGTTCTGGCGTTACTCGCATCGGTATGGCACAGAAAGAGGCAGAAGGAATTGCCGAAAAGCGTTCTGGGGCAAGAGGTCCAGAAAATGTTTGGGGTTCGGCTTTGATTGGGGCGCTGTGTGCTTTGGGAGTAGGACTGATCAATTCGGGATTTTTTGTACCTATTCCCCAACCCCTACTATTATTAGCCTATGTAGCAAGTTTCAGTACCAAGCTTGCTGACACCACTGCTAGCGAAGTGGGTAAAGCTTATGGTAAAAGCACCTTTCTAATTACCACATTTCAACCAGTGCCTCGCGGTACAGAAGGGGCAGTAAGTTTAGAGGGAACTTTAGCTGGTATTGTGGCTTCTGTAGCGATCGCATTTGTTGGTTGGGGAGTTGGTTTAATTGATTTATTAGGAGTAGCTTGGTGTGTACTGGCAGCATTTATTGCCACCAACTTAGAAAGTGTGATTGGGGCAACGCTGCAATCTAAGTATACTTGGCTGACTAATGAAGTAGTAAATATTTTTAATACTTTAATCGGTGCGATCGCATCTGTGCTAATTGCCTGGACATGGATCAATATCATTAACTAGATCGGTGAGAATAAACAATTACTCATTTAGGTAGGAATTGGGCAAAACAGTTCTGAATTCCAAGTAAAAAAGTGAGATTTGCTACTCGCTACTCAACAGGGGCTAAACCCTAGCTATCCGCTAACAGCACTCATTAGGAGCATTGGTAGAAAACAAGCAATCTGTCTTACTACTATGCTAACGCTGATATTTTAAATCCTGTTTTGTCCCCGCTAGACTGTAAATGTGATCATGGCAAATTATTTTATTTCCTAGTTGCAGTAGATTTCCAGGAAAGTGAAGTACACAAGCTGAGTCTCAAAGCCTGTTTTACTCCTGAATTCTGCTTTATATAATTTTTTGACCATTTAGATGTAATTACTTAATGGAATCTTTATCATATTTATTTATCCATGACCAGATTATTTCTATATGATTTAACTTAAAAGTCCTATACGTGTTTAACCATTTTCACATAATTAGTTCATGGAATCTTTATCATTTCTAACAATCAATGACCAAATAATTTCTATTGAGGAAGCAGTAAAGTACCTACAAGCCTCTGGAAAATTGGGACATTTCATTGGGGATATTCTCCGCCAGCACGTAATTGAGCAAGAAATCCGAACACGAGACGATATCGAAATTGGTTCAGCATTAACTGAACAGGCAATTATTGACTTTAGGCTCACTAATCAACTGACTGACCCCCAAAGTTTTCAAGACTGGTTAAAAACTAATAACACAGATTACGCTACCTTTCACACATCGGTTACTTTTGGCTACAAGTTAGAAAAGCTGAAAACTGTAGTGACAGAAGCAAAACTCCAAGAATATTTTATTGAGCGCAAAATTTTTTTAGATCGGGTGGTGCTTTCTCGGATTGTTGTTGACAATCGGGAACTGGCAGACGAACTCCAAACCCAAATTGAAGAAGGAGGTAGCTTTGAGCAACTAGCTAAAGATTATTCACTTGCAGAAGACCGAATTATGAACGGCATGATGGGAATCATCAGCCGAGGAAGTATGCCGGATATATTACGGGCAGCTATTGATGTGGCGAGTCCTGGACAATTGATCGGACCAATAGAAATCGTTGGCAAAGACTCTCCCCAAAGAGAAGTACCTTATGGTTTGTTTCGAGTAGAACAATTTCTGCCAGCGTCTTTAGAAGATACTCAACTCAAGCAAGCACTACAAAATGAGTTATTTGAGAAATGGCTAGCAGAGAAAATTCAAAAACTGACAGTCAAATTACAGGTGAGTTAAAAATTCTGGATAATGAATCTTTACGATTAAAAGTGCTAGCTTCTTTGCCTTGGAATCAGCCACCCCTATGCTGGCTGACTCCCGAACAACAATCCCAATTGGAAAATGAGTCGGAAACCCGTCAGTATCGTCTTGGAGAAAAAATCTGGTCAAACGATATTGGCAGTTACCAATTCTTGATTGTGGCTGGGAAAGTTCGCTTGCGAGAAGAGGGCATTGGCAAACCAATAGCCGCCTTAGATGCGGGGGATTGGTTTGGCGACTTACAGAAGCTATCGACAAATTTTAAAGCTGTAGCTGCTAGTAAAGAAGTGGTAGTAGTGCGTTGGGATACAGCACTGTGGGCAGAATTTTCTAATCCACAGCTTCAGGAATTCTGGCAAGTCTTACCAATGGAAAGCGAGGGGGAGAAAGAGACATTCTCTTACTTTTCAACTTCTTCACTACCCCCAGCCTCAGAAGGAACTTCTAGCCCCCACAGCCTCCAACCCCAAAGAGGACTCCCAGCCGCCAATCTGATCGTCTCAAATTATCCTTTTGTTGCTAGCTGGAACACTGCTGCGGCTTGTCTAACAATGGTGGCGCAGCAATTAGAAAATTCTGTGCAACTGGAATGGGTGCAACGCCAACTGAGAGGACAACGGCCAAAACAGGTTGTAGAAGCAGCAGAAAAATTAGGGTTAGTGTTGCGGCGGTTACAAGTGAGTTGGGGTGAGTTGCGGCAGACATCATTTCCAGCTTTATTACTGTGGAATTCTGACTCAGCCCAAAGTCGCTCTTGGGTGGTAGCGTATGGAGTTAAGGGCGATCGCCTAATTATTGCTAACCCTCTAAATCCCGATCAGATTTGCGAAAGCTTGCCGCAGTCGGTAGTTGAGGCGGGCTGGGATGGACAATTGTGGCAAGTAGAACTCATATCCCAGCAAGAAAAATTTAACCTCAGTTGGTTCACCCCAGCAGTTTGGAAATATAAAGGATTGCTAACAGAAGTATTGTTAGCATCTTTTACCTTGCAGCTTTTGGGATTAACAACACCGCTAATTACCCAAGTCGTCATTGATAAAGTGATGGTGCAGGAGAGTTTGCCCACTCTTGATGTCATGGCGATCGCACTACTTTTCGTAGCCATATTTGAGTCCATACTTGGTATTCTGCGCCTATTCATCTTTACCCATACAGCTCGCCGCCTAGATTTGAGTTTATCAGCACAGCTATTTCGCCATTTGATGCGTCTGCCCTTGGCTTATTTTGAGTCGCGGCGCGTCGGAGACACAGTAGCGCGAGTCCAGGAACTCGAACAAATTCGTCAGTTTCTCACAGGTACAGCAATAACTGTGATTCTAGATAGCATCTTTGCTGTGGTGTACCTGGCATTGATGTTTTACTATAATGTTCCACTTACCTTTGTGGCCTTAGCAGTACTGCCGCTATTTGCCACTTTGACGATAGTTGCAACACCAATTCTGCGTAACTGGCTCAACGAAACCTTTAACCGGAGTGCCGATAGTCAATCGTTTTTAGTGGAGACAATCACAGGGATTCACTCCGTTAAAGCCCATGCAGCAGAACCAGTAGCACGCGATCGCTGGGAAGGCTTATTTGCTCGCTTCATCCGCACAGGTTTTAAAGCCTCTACCACATCTAATATCAGCAGCAATCTGGGTGACTTTCTCACCAATTTGTCTACAATACTAATTCTTTGGTTTGGCGCCAAATTAGTCATCGAACAAAAGCTCACAATCGGACAGCTTGTTGCGTTTCAAATGCTGTCTGGCAGAGTCACAGGCCCACTTTTGCGCTTGGTACAATTGTGGCAAACCCTGCAACAAGTTCTACTTTCTGTAGACCGCATTGGTGATATTCTTAATGTCTCCCCAGAGGCGGAACTGGGAACTGGCTTAGTTTTACCACCCCTGAAAGGACAAGTCACCTTTGAACAAGTATTTTTTCGCTACCGGCCGAACTTTGAAGCAATTTTGCGCGGAATATCTTTCAATGCCGAACCAGGGCAATTTGTTGGCATTGTTGGACGTAGCGGTTCTGGTAAAAGTACCCTATCTAAACTATTGCAACGCCTCTATCAAATTGAATCAGGACGCATCCTCATTGATGGTTTTGATATTAAAAGTGCCGATTTAGCCTCACTGCGGCAACAAGTTAGTGTAGTTCTTCAAGAAGACTTTTTATTTAACGGTTCTATTTTGGAAAATATCACTCTCGGTAATCCCGACATTACCGCAGAACAAGTAGTAGAAGCGGCAAGACTAGCAGTAGCCCACGACTTCATCAGTCAATTACCCTACGGTTACGAAAGCAATGTTGGTGAACGCGGTACCGCTTTATCTGGCGGACAGAGACAACGTATTGCTCTAGCAAGGTTATTTCTTTCCCAATCGCCGATTTTAGTTTTGGATGAAGCTACCAGCGCTTTGGATAGTGAAACTGAACAACAAGTATTGCAAAACCTGCAAAAAATTTCTGCTAACCGTACCGTGTTCCTCATTGCTCACCGCTTTGCTCCCCTCAAACGTGCTGATTTGATTTTGGTGTTGGAGCAAGGCGTAATTGCCGAACGTGGTACTCACTCAGAGTTATTGCAACAAAAAGGTTTGTACTATTCGCTATATCAACGGCAGCAAGCAAACATTTAGTGGATTTAACTAGCTTTTAGCTTGTGGCTAGTACAGCACAGTGGAAATCCAGCTACCATCTCAATTAATCAGACAAGTTGCTGTGAGCAACTTGTTAAAGGTAGGCAAACTTCCGTCACAGTGTAGTACATAAAAGATAAACCCAAACTGATAACTGATAACGTTTATCTGTCAAGTGTTCGGGAGAAAAATACGATAAGATTCGCTGTCTACCAGAATTCTGAAACCCAGCCACATCAGAACGAAGGGGAAAATCTTGCTAGCATAACGACTGAGTATCAAAGCGATACCAGGTAGACGAGTCAGATTAAAGGACATAAATAGCCAGCAGAAAACAATTAAATAGCAAACTGGTATGATTACAGACAGATTTTGGATTGAGCTAGTGGCAAACAGGGGGATATAGATGCCAAGATTGTTGCCACCGTTGGCAATTGTTACCGAGGAGACGCGATAGGTCTGCGGATCGCGGATTATGTGCCAAAGCGATCGCTTTCTAGAATCAAATCCGTGAAATTTAGAGTTTCTTTTCAGATTGGCTGACTTATCTTCATCTGAGCCATCCTTATTCAGCTTGAGCAAATTGTTCAAGCCAATAAGTATCGGCAGAATCCCCAGTAAACCAGTCCAAGTTGATGGAATTACTAGACCCAGTAAGAAACCAAGTAAACTTACTATTACTAATACCGTAAACCCTAGAATCTCACCAGCTACAACATGTTGAGGACGAAAAGTCCGATTGACCTCACTGAAGAAGGCCGTTAGATAAATATTGTCATCAAATGTTGTTGCCACAGCCGCAGCTAGCCCAATCTTAATTGTTGCAATTAACCAATCCATCACCATTCCTCACTCAACACCTATCTGATGACCAAAACTAGCGATCGCTCAACGTTTGTAGAAAATCCACACAATATCGATATGATAATGTGAGTATCGCATATTGGGTGTAACGAGCGGCAAGTTTGGTAGTTTATATATCAAGTGGTGCTTTGACTTTATCCCCCATCTCCAATTCATCCGGCAATTTCCATCACGTAATTTATCAAAGGAGTCATTATGATTAGCCGTTTGATTGACCTTCTGCCTAAATGCACAGGTCAAAATATCTTACGGTCGCTCAGATCAGCCACTCGTAGATCGGCTACCTACAGGTTTGCAATTCGATTTTCCATTGGACTTGTCTCGATTTTGGTCTTGCCTCTAGTTTTTGACAGTTATGCTGTTGCTGCTTCTGAATCTGGTAATCAATTCCAACTATCCAAAAGATCCATAATCCAGTTACTGGAAACTGTGGGACTTTTTATGGGGGGGGTAATTTTCTGTGTAGTTTTGGATCGCTGGTTTTCTCAGCGTTCTCATCAATCTGGCAGCACGCCCTTAGCAGACCAAGCGCGGCGGCTAAAGCAACTCAAAATTGGATATCCAGAGGGGATGACAAATCTGGAAGTTCTCCGTACTCAAGGCTTGCTGGAAACGCGTTTGCGACCTTATGGGCTGACTGTCACCTGGACAAGCTTCTTATCAGCCTCTTCTCTGATAGAAGCACTCAGCAACGGAACAATTGACTTTTGCGGCGGCGGTGGTACGGCTAGCATCTTCTCTCAAGCGGCGGATCATGTATTTGTGCGGGTGGCTAAAGAAAAATATACCGCTCCCAAAGGTCAAGCGATTCTGGTATCGGAAGATTCGCCGATTCAGACACTAGCAGATTTGAAGGGTAAAAAGATCGCTTTTGACAAAGGCTCAAGCGCACATTATATACTTGTGCGATCGCTGGCAAAAGTCGGGCTAGATTTTAGTGACATCGAGCCAGTTTATCTGACACAACCGGAGGCACTGCCCCGATTCCGCCGGGGTGAAATCGATGCTTGGGTGATTTGGGTTCCCTACACAGCAACCCAAACCCGAAGCGCTTATCCAGGGCGATCGATTGCAGACCTAGAGAGTATATTTGGTGATAAAGCCTCCGTGGAAGTTCCCACCTATTACTACGCGATTCCAGAACTGGTACGCGACTATCCCGACCTACTCAAGGTAATTTTAGAAGAGGTAAACGAAGCTGGAACTTGGGCTAAGAAACAGGAATTACAAGCTGTTCAAAGATTGGCAGAACACCATGAAATCGATCCATCCATTCTAGAAATTTTACAGAAACATAGTGGCGAACGCGCCATCATTCCGATTGACGACCAATCGCTCAATGCTCTACAGCATCAGGCAAATATATTTAGAGATTTAAATCTGATTCCTGAGCGGGTGAATGTGAAAGATGGAACCTATAGCTTGCAGACCAAGCAAAACTGGACTTATTAAAATAATTCGTAATTTGAAAGTTAAATTAATCCATAGCACTACATTGTACTGCTCTTTTAAGATTTATTTTATCAATTAAGATATTAACAAAAATCCCACTTTTGATTATATTTTTTGGTATTAAAATTAGCATTTTATTATAAAATTCCATAGTAATTATTAACAATGGAGCTTATTCACACCTTAAAATCTTCTTCTTGTAAAGGTTTTAACGCTTCAAGCTGTCAAAAAAACGATTGCTATCTTTGAGAAAAAATACTTATGCTCCGTAATGATGTTGATAAAAATCTGTTGTCAGAGAAACAGATAAACGTCTCTTCAATCTCCTCATTAGATAGCTTTAATACAGAGAATGACTATAGCATCAACTTCAGCAGACATAGTAGCTATAACTCAACTGATGCTGATGTAGAATTGCTAAATAAAAATGACTCAGAAATTACCAGTGACACGACTGCTAGCAGCAGTAATTATAACTCTACCAATGGCTATGGCTTGATTAATGCAGCAGCAGCAGTGGCTAGAGCTACTAATCAAAATACCTTTGCTGATGTTACTGATTTGGGTGGCAATAATTGGGGGGCAGACCTTGTTAAAGCACCGGAAGTTTGGACACAGGGATACACAGGTAACGGTGTTGTTGTCGCCGTTGTAGATACTGGAGTTGACTACAACCACGAGGATTTAAGAAATAATATCTGGACGAATGCCAACGAAATTGTAAGTAACGGCATAGATGATGATGGCAATGGCTATGTTGATGATAATTATGGCTGGAACTTTGCTGAGAAAAACAACAACACCTTAGATAAACATGGTCATGGTACTCATGTTTCTGGCGCGATCGCAGGAGAAAATAATAACTACGGTGTCACTGGTATTGCTTATAATGCCAAAATTATGCCCGTCAAAGTTTTGAATGACTCTGGCTCTGGTTCCTATAATTCCATATCTAAGGGTATTCGCTACGCTGTGGATAATGGAGCTAATGTGATTAACCTCAGTTTAGGAGGTGCATCTTCCAATCGAACTCTAGAGTCAGCTATTAATTATGCCAGCAGTAAAGGAGCGATTGTCGTCATGGCAGCAGGTAATGATGGTGACTTATTACCAGACTATCCCGCCCGCTATGCATACAAGTCGGGAATTGCCGTTGGGGCAGTAGATAGGAATAATAATATGCCTGACTTCTCTAACCGCTCGGGAACGAAGGAAATCGCTTATGTCACAGCTCCTGGAGTCAAGGTTTACTCCTCAATTCCAAATAATCAATATGCCACTTATAGCGGCACTTCTATGGCTGCTCCCCACGTCGCTGGTGTAGTTGCTCTGATGTTAAGTGCTAACTCTAACCTGAGTGATGCCCAAGTACGTCAGATTGTCACAGAAACGGCAGGAAATAGTACACAAACTACAATCTCTAGTTTGAATATTTCTAATGTCAGTTCTCTGACAAGTCAAGCGATATCTAACGATAAGCTGCTACGCATCTACGCACAGGCGACAAATTATCTAACACCAGAAACCATCGCTAGTTTGAATAATTCCAATGTTGGTTTTGTAATCAGTCAAGCAATTACAGAAACGGTAAAATATCTGACACCAGAAACCATGTCTAGTTTGAATAATTTCAATGTTGGTGGTGTAATCAGTGAAGCAATTACAGAAACGGTAAAATATCTGACACCATCTGAAAGTAATTACAGATTAGCGAATCCAGAATTATGGTCTCAATTTTAAGACTATGAGAAGATTCTAAGCGGCATCAATGATCATAATAAGGCTCAGGAACCATCGAACGCTGCCCATCCCACAAGATGGAATAATTTATTTTCTGGTGTTCCCTAAGCTGACACAAATATACAGCGTGTGCTTCTACCACGTATTGCATCTATAGGAAAATCACTATAAATCAAAATGGCGTCTGAAGCGGGGATCGATGTTGTCTGTTTTCTGCTGATTGCAGGCAAAGCAGAGGGTTTGTAGATTGCTGATATCGTTTTGACCGCCACGGGCAAGAGGAATGATATGGTCAATAGTTAGGTTAGTTTCTACAGTGGTTTTACCACAACTTTGGCATTGATATTTGTCACGTTGCAAGACATATTTTTTTACTTCCGGTGGAATACGAATGCGGGG
The DNA here is from genome assembly GCF_015714725.1 of Nostoc sp. WHI. Taxonomy (GTDB): domain Bacteria; phylum Cyanobacteriota; class Cyanobacteriia; order Cyanobacteriales; family Nostocaceae; genus Nostoc. The sequence goes on along the minus strand of NZ_WBKM01000279.1, from coordinate 4,565 downwards.
AGTTTTGCTCATGATTATTTACGGAACTCTTAATAATCTAGTTCTACTGTGGGTAGAGTAGCCGTGTCCATAGCCCGAAGCAGATGAGTGAGCAAATTTAATTAAATCATCAGCGATGCCTTCTCTACGAGAGGCTTCGCCAACGGCGAGCTACGCTAACGCACAACCTTAGATTCTAAGCTGTGACTTGAGCTATTGTTAACATTAAATAAAGTAAGCGTAACCAAAATATAGAAAATGTCTCAAGAACTAAACGAAGTTAAAGGACTTGCTCGTAAACTCACACCTGAAGAGCAATTGGATCTAATTGCCTACTTAACGCAAAGGCTGCAACGTTGCGAAATCAAACGTAAACCAAGCCGCAATATTATGGAATTTGCCGGTATAGCACCTAATCTCATGGGAGGAATGGATGCTCAGGAATATGTTAGACGCATACGGAGTGGAGAGCCTTTAGAGCTAGAGAGTGAACAAGTGCAATCAAGGAAAGAGGAGTGAATATTACAGAAAGTTTACAAGATGTGAGGCGCTTGTTTCTGGATACCGTGCCAGTTATTTACTTCGTTGAGCGACACCCACAATACTTTGCACTTACCAGAGTCGTGTTTGATCTGCTTCAGAACACGTCACTTATAGGCGTAGCTTCACCTGTTACTTTAGCTGAGTGTTTAGTTCGTCCCTATAGTTTAGAACAAACAGAGTTACAGAAGGATTTTATTGAGTTGATTACTAATAATGATGACATTGAGTTTGTGCCAATTGATGATTTAAACATAGCACTGGAAGCTGCTCAGATACGTGCTAGGCATAACATACAATTACCTGATGCTTTTCAGATAACCGTAGCTTTAGCAGCAGGCTGTGATGCTTTTTTAACCAATGATGTCACATTCAGGCGCGTTACAGAGTTACAAGTTTTAATGCTCAATGACTTTAGTACTGCTGAATAAACAAGAATGATCAAAATAATTTTAGGTAGTGTCTCAACGCAGTAACACACCACCTAAAATTTCTCAGCACTTTAGCACTGTTAAGGCACAATCAGAACTGGGCAAGGGGAAAGGTTAATCACGCGAGTGGTAACACTATCATCCGCTCCCTCTTCAGTCAAGCCTAACCCTCGGCAGCCCATAATGATTAAATCTGCCCCGATTTCATCAGCGACATCGCAGATGGTAAAAGCTGGTTTGCCTTGTTTTTCTAAGACTTCAGCTTTAATTCCTTGCCCAGAAAATAAAGATTGAGCATTTTCCAGCAATTTGGCAACTATCTCTGGCGACACCATCGGATCTGCACTAGGTGCATCTGGCGGTGGTTCTTCTACCACAGACAGCAGCACCAAGCGACTGCCGTACTTTTGGACGACATTGGTAACTACGTCAGCAGCTTCCCGCGTTTCCCGGCTTTGATCAATTGGAAATAGTACTGTCTTAAACATCTCACTCACCTGGGCACCCCTGACTCCGGTAAAATCTGGATGGTTCTACTTTCAAAACAATAACAAAAAGGCAATCAGGAGAGTTTGGTGTGTCCAAAAAAAGTTTAGCAAGTTTATCTGCGGCTGATATATCTGGTAAACGTGCCTTAGTACGGGTTGATTTTAATGTGCCTGTGGATGATCAAGGCAACATTACCGACGATACTCGCATTCGCGCAGCTCTACCAACCATCAAAGATTTGACGCAGAAGGGAGCTAAGGTCATTCTAGCAAGCCATTTTGGGCGTCCAAAGGGTGTAGATGAGAAATTACGCCTAACTCCCGTTGCCAAGCGTCTCTCTGAGTTACTGGGGCAAGAAGTCGTAAAGACTGATGATTCTATTGGCGATGAAGTTACAGCTAAAGTTGACGCATTGCAAAATGGTCAAGTGCTGTTGCTAGAAAATGTTCGTTTTTACAAAGAAGAAGAGAAAAACGACCCAGAATTTGCGAAAAAATTGGCAGCCAATGCTGATTTTTATGTAAATGATGCTTTTGGGACTGCACACCGCGCTCATGCTTCTACTGAAGGCGTGACTAAATTCCTGAGTCCTTCTGTGGCTGGATATTTGGTTGAGAAGGAATTGCAATATCTGCAAAATGCCATTGAAAATCCCCAACGTCCTTTGGCAGCAATTATCGGTGGCTCCAAAGTTTCCAGTAAAATTGGTGTGATTGAAACGCTGCTGGAAAAGTGCGACAAGCTAATCATCGGCGGTGGGATGATTTTCACATTCTACAAAGCCCGTGGTTTGAATGTCGGTAAGTCTCTGGTGGAAGATGACAAGCTAGAACTAGCGAAGTCTTTGGAAGCTAAGGCTAAAGAACGGGGCGTTGCTTTATTGCTTCCTACAGATGTGATAGTAGCAGATAACTTTGCCCCAGATGCTAATTCTCAAACCGTTAATATTGAAAATATTCCAGATGGTTGGATGGGTTTGGATATTGGCCCAGACTCAGTAAAAGTTTTCCAAGACGCCCTTGCAGATACTAAAACAGTAATTTGGAACGGGCCGATGGGTGTGTTTGAGTTTGATAAGTTTGCGGTGGGTACGGAAGCGATCGCTCATACTCTGGCTGAAATTAGCAAAACTGGCACAACCACTATCATCGGCGGCGGCGACTCGGTAGCAGCTGTGGAAAAGGTTGGTTTAGCCGATCAAATGAGCCACATCTCTACCGGCGGCGGCGCTAGCTTGGAGTTACTTGAAGGCAAGGTGTTGCCTGGAATTGCGGCTTTAGATGAAGCGTAATAAAGTTAGCTCTTAACCTATTGTCAACATCAGTTAATTAATCGCAAATTTAGTAGGGGTACGGTATACTGTACCCCTATCAAATTACTAGTAGTTTCTTAAGTTGATAACGTTCTTATGCAACACTGACTCCTAGCGTATAAGAAAAATCAGGATTAGAAGTGCTACCAGCAGTGAAAGTTCCGCCATTTTCAGGGAAGAAATCAAATTTACTCACTGAAATAGAGTACGTACCTGCACCCAAGAAACGGCTAATTAATGACGAAGGTGGAACGCCACCATCGTTGTCACTTTCCAGTAAAGTTCCAGAACTGTTAAACAGACCGAGAACTGTATCTCCCGATACCGCTGTGCTGACAGTGACAGTTCCTGCATTTGCTAAAGAAAATGTAAAAAAGTCGAAATCGGGATTGCCGCCCGGTTGAACTGTTGCTAACTCGGCTGAAAAATTAAGGTTTGAACCTGATGAAAAGGAACCTAACACTTCAGCGGTTGATAATGAGTTGTTTGTACCTTTTCCAGCAATTTCACGCTCAGAATTGAAAAGGAAGTCATCACTATTAAGTGTGAGATTGTTTCTCCCTTGCACAATACTTATGATCTCATCTGGCTCTGCTCCCAGTTTGTCTAAGAATATTCGTGTGTTGCTTCCAACAACTTCCAAACGGTAGTCCAGTAGAGTTCCTTTGAGTTGAATTCGATCTTGGCTAGAGTCGAAGTCAGTAATAATACCTAAGTCCTCAAAACCAGGATTCACACTGTTGTTATCGTCGTAGAAATCATTTATGAAGTCACCCAGGATAAATCTATCTGCTCCAGTCCCACCAGTCAAGGTATCAATTTCTCCTAATCCAGATGGAAGCAGACTACCACCAGGAAAAACACTGATGAGGATGTCATCTCCAGCCCCGCCATTGAGTCTGTCATTGTCGAGTCCGCTTCGTAGGCTATCATCGCCGTCCTCACCGTTGAGGATATCATTGCCGGTGCCACCGCTTAGTGTGTCATCGCCTGCTCTTCCATTCAGAGTGTCGTTGCCGCTCGAATTATTAGCGAAGATGACGTTATTAAGACTGTTACCTGTAGCATTGATGGCGCTAGTTCCCGTCAGGGTCAGATTCTCCAGATTGACACCGAGTGTGTAGGTGACAGAAGACTGGACGGTATCCGTGCCTGAATTTGCAGTTTCCGTAATCGTATCAAGAGTACTATCAATTATGTAAGTGTCGTTGCCTAGTCCCCCAATTAGGGTGTCAGTACCAAAGCCGCCATTAAGTGTGTCATTGCCACTGTTACCGGATAATCGGTTATTTTGGTTATCGCCAACAATGGTGTCATTTGCATTTGTGCCGATGACATTATCAAAGTTGACTACAGTAAATGGCAATCTTCCTAAACCAGGAACGTTATTGGCAGCCAAGCTTTGGGTTTGCAGGTTAACGGTGATAGATACTCCTGGCAAAGATTGGGATGCATCTATGGTGTTGTTGGCAACACTAGCATTGGCAACAATCCTTTCTACTTTAAAGAGTTGATCTTGCCCCAATCCCCCAGCTTTTGTAACGGTTCCAACACCTGACAAGGTAATGGTTTGACCTAGTTGACTGTAGTCTGCGGTATCAATGCCATCTCCACCATCAATGCTGTCGTTACCCTGACTGCCTATGAAGGTGTCTGTGCCTGCACCACCGTTTAGAGTGTCGTTTCCTGCGCCCCCATTAATTGTGTCATTGCCATTATTACCGGATAATTGGTTATTTTGGGTATCGCCAATAATGCTGTCATTTGCATTTGTGCCGATGACATTATCAAAGTTGACTACAGTAAATGGCAAT
>NZ_WBKM01000250.1 GCF_015714725.1 Nostoc sp. WHI | reverse complement strand
GGGGAGTGGGGAGTGGGGAATGTGGAATGGGAAATGTGGAATGGGCAAGAATAATTGTTCGCTTGCTCTCCCTACTCCCTACTCCCTACTCCCCACTCCCAAAATTATCTTACATTCCCATAATTTCATATCCTGCATCTACATAGAGAACTTGTCCGGTAATGCCACTGGACAAATCACTACACAAGAAAGCCGCAGCGTTGCCAACTTCTAGCTGAGTAACGGTGCGTTTTAGGGGAGCTACTTTCTCTACATGATGAATCATATCCAAAATACCGCCCACTGCTGAAGATGCCAAAGTGCGGATGGGGCCTGCGGAGATGGCATTGACGCGGATATTTTGCGGCCCCAGTTCAGCGGCCAAGTAACGCACACTCATTTCTAACCCCGCTTTGGCAACTCCCATAACGTTATAGTTGGGAATTGCTTTGACGCCGCCTAAATATGTGAGGGTGACGATACTACCTCCCTCTGTCATCAAAGGTTTAGCCGCACCACTTAACTGCATCAGTGAATAGGTGCTGATTTCTAAGGCAGTGTTGAAGCCAGAACGAGAAGTTTGGCTAAAATCTCCAGTCAAATCGTCTTTGTTGGCAAAGGCAAGACAGTGAATAAGGATATCTAGCTTTCCCCACTTCTCGCGTACTGTTTCAAAGGTAGATTGAATTTGTTCGTCGTTTTGGACATTACAGGGAAGAAATAAGCTGGGGTTAAGGGGTTCTACCAATTCCGCAACTTTTGTCTCCATTTTGCCGCGTTCATCCGGCAGGTAGGTAATACCCAGGTTTGCTCCGGCTTTGTGCAGCTGTTGGGCAATGCCCCAAGCGATCGAGCGGTTATTGGCAATACCTGTAACAAGGGCATTTTTTCCAGTCAGATTTAGCATATAAATTGTTAATGCGATCGATCATTAGGAGCATACTAGAATCTGAGGCACGTTTTGTCTTTGTTTTACACAGGATTTGCAAAAATGAATATTAGCAGGGGTGTTTGTTGTGACAAAATTCTTGATTCTTCATAAAGATATTCTAAAAATATCTTTATTTGTTCTTTAAAAAACCTTGTTAATACACCTATTGGAAGTACTTATCAACAACTAATAGCTGAAAGGATCAACAATTATGTATCATTATAAACAAAGAGTTATGAAGAGATTAGTTTGAGTATAGGAAAGTACAGAAAGGTTGACGGTGCTTTATTCATTTTTCAGGTGTATTCTTAGGTAATTAGTTTTTGTTTTTCCGGCATTGGGTAGGGGAAGGGAGATGATCGTGACACAAGATAAAGCCCTAGCAAATGTTTTTCGTCAGATGGCGACTGGGGCGTTTCCGCCAGTTGTAGAAACGTTTGAACGCAATAAAACGATCTTTTTTCCTGGCGATCCTGCCGAACGAGTTTATTTTCTTTTGAAAGGTGCTGTTAAACTTTCCAGGGTGTACGAGGCAGGAGAGGAAATAACGGTAGCGTTGCTGCGGGAAAATAGTGTTTTTGGTGTATTGTCATTGCTGACAGGAAATAAGTCGGATCGGTTTTACCATGCGGTTGCATTTACGCCTGTGGAATTACTGTCAGCGCCAATTGAACAAGTGGAGCAAGCACTCAAGGAAAATCCAGAATTATCAATGTTAATGCTGCGCGGTTTGTCTTCGCGCATTTTACAAACAGAGATGATGATTGAAACTCTCGCTCACCGAGATATGGGTTCCAGGTTGGTGAGTTTTTTGTTAATTCTTTGTCGGGATTTTGGGGTTCCTTGTGCAGATGGAATCACAATTGATTTGAAGTTATCTCATCAAGCGATCGCTGAGGCAATTGGTTCAACTCGTGTTACCGTTACTAGGCTACTGGGAGATTTGCGTGAAAAAAAGATGATTTCTATTCACAAAAAGAAGATTACTGTGCATAAACCTGTTACCTTAAGTAGGCAGTTCACATAAATGCAATTGGAGTCAGGGGAATCGGCGTGTGTTGTGTTTTTAAAGATGACACTAATAGCTAGAGGTAAATCTAAAAGTGAGTAATTTCAGCTATTGCCAATCTCCACTTCTCTATAGGCAATGGTTAAAAGTAGTAGGCTGTATCTGGAAGGATTTCGGTAGCTAAAGATGACCACCGGATACATCCTCATCGCAGCAATTTTAATTCTGGGAGGCGTAATTGCCACCGTGGGCGATCGCATCGGCACACGAGTTGGCAAAGCTCGCCTCTCACTTTTTAACCTTCGTCCGAAAAACACTGCTGTAGTAGTAACTATTTTTACGGGTGGTTTGATTTCAGCATCAACCTTAGGGATTTTATTCGCTGCCGATGAAGGCTTGCGAAAAGGAGTTTTTGAGTTAGAAGATATTCAAACAGACCTCAGGCAGAAGCGGGAACAGCTAAAAACCGCAGAAACTCAGAAAAGTCAGGCAGAGAGTGAGCTAAACCAGGCAAGAATTGCCCAAACAAAAGCCCAACAAGACTTGCAGGTAATCAATCAATCCTTGCAGGCGGCCAATGCTAAACAACGCCAAACACAAGCTCAGTTGAACAGCACCATTAATCAACAAGCCCAAACTCAAACTCAACTTCAACGCACTCAAGGTAAACTAGATAAAGTTGTAACTCAGTACCAAAGAGCCATAGCTGAATTGCAAAGCGTTTATAACCAGAGAAAAGAGCTACAGGCGGCAGTTGAACTACTCAAAACAGAACGTCAACGACTGTATGCCGAAGCTAAAAAAGCGATTGACGAAGCCAAAGCAGCCATTGGAAGACGCGATCGCGAACTTGCTAACCGTCAAGAAGCCATAGAAGCGCGCGATCAAAAAATTGCCCAACTAGATCAACTGATTCAAAAGCGTAACCTCGAAGTTGCGGCACGAGAGGAAGTAATTATCAAACGGGAATTTCGCCTCAAAGAATTGGAAGGACAACAGCAATCTCTAGAGCAGGAAGTTGCAAGACTAGAAAAATATTATCAGTCGTACCGCGACCTGCGTCTGGGTAAGCTTGCCTTAGTTCGCGGTCAAGTTCTGGCCGCTGGTGTAGTTCGTGTTACCCAACCTTTTGCTGCTCGCCAGGCGGTGGGACAAATTTTACAAGAAGCCAATCGGAACGCCAACCTGGAATTAAGTGAGCCTGGTGCAAATCCGGCAAATGTAGAGCTAGTGCGCGTGACTCAGGAGAGAGTTGAGCAATTGAGCAAACAGATTGGCGATGGTCAAGAATACGTGGTGCGAATTTTCTCGGCTGGTAATTACGTCAGGGGAGAAAAGCAGATCGAATTTTTCGCCGATACAGCGCGGAATCAATTGGTTTTTTTGGGAGGCGCACAGCTAGCCACAACTACTGCCGATCCCCAAACTATGACATCTTATCAATTACAGCAACGGCTGGAACTATTGATTTCTGCTTCCCAATTTCGGGCGCGTAATGCCGGAATTATCGAAAATGTCCAAGTAGAGGGGGCTTTTCTGCGCTTTGTCGCCCAACTAAGACAGTCTAATCAATCATTGGAGATTAAAGCGATCGCAGCACAGGACACCTATACAGCCGGGCCATTGAGAGTAAAATTAGTGGCAATAGTCAACGGACAAATTATTTTTAGCACTTAAAAAATATTTGCACACTGTTATTATTCAGGAGGCAGGAGGCAAGAGGCAAGAGGCAAGAGGCAAGAGGCAGGAGGAACCCATACTTAAAGACGTAGGACTATGATTGTATTTGTTTATTTTTAATTTTTAATTTATATTTCTTATGAATTTCCGTGAATTTTCACCAACGCAACCAGTCATCTTGGGATTTGATCCAGGTCGGGATAAGTGTGGTTTAGCGGTGATGGGACTGGATCGGCAACTGTATTATCATCAGGTCGTATTAGCAAAAGAGGCGATCGCTACCATTGAGACACTGCGACAAAAGTTTCCTATCTCTTTGATGGTGATGGGCGACCAAACTACAGCCAAGCAGTGGAAACAGCAATTATATCAGGAATTAACAACAGCCCTAAATATCATTTTAGTAGATGAGCGCTACACAACCTTAGAAGCCCGCGATCGCTATTGGCAAATGTACCCACCCAAAGGGCTAACAAAGCTATTGCCAAAGGGTATGCGACAGCCTCCAAGACCGATAGATGACATTGTTGCCATCCTCTTAATCGAAAGATACTTAAATCGCCTCACTGCTGATTCAGCAGTCAACCAATTTTAGATTTTAGATTTTTTCTTCAATCCAAAATCCAAAATCTAAAATCCAAAATTGAATGGCTCCTAACTTTTAAAGTTCCGCCCGAATAATAAAAGCATAATCTCCTCCAGGCTCTAGCTGGTAATCTTGTTGCTCCAAAAATCGACCGAGGGGTTCTTTAATTAAGGCGCGGCCTTGGGAAGGCTTGACGGCAAGTTCTCCCCGGCGAAAATGCCACTGGAAATGCCACTCAAACTCACCCGCGCTCACTTCGCCCTCAAGGAAGCCGTGTTGCCAGGATTGGCGGGTAATTCTGACATGGGCAATGGTTTCTGGCAGACGTTTTGCACTCACAATGCTTTATGTCAAGTGTGGAATAACAGCCGATCGTGTAGGCTACTTATTTTATTTACCAAACATAACTTAATTAGACAAACTGACAAAGTGGGTATTTCTAGTTGATTGGGTTGTGTTAGCCGGACAACTTCAGTATTCTAAAGTCGCTGCTATAACCCAATACAGTTCAGATAAGCCCAAAGCCCTCATGTAGAGACGCGATTTATCGCGTCTTCAAAGACCAATTATTTACACACCAATAACGCTTAATTGAACCATATTAGGCTATAACCTGCGCGAACTTAATACCGAAAAGCCTGGTTCGATAGGCTTTGTTTGTAAGCCGATAATTTCAGTCTCAGGGCGTAGCGGCGCGTAGTGCGGGTAATTTCTGTTAATATTTTAGGAATAAGTGTATCCGAGAAACTGCATCTCTAATCCTCTTTTCACCAGTATATTGTGGGTTAATTGGAATTTCTTGGCCAGATTTCAGGACAATTACAACCCGATAAAGCTTAGAATATTTAAATTGCTTTTCTTGAATATCAAAACGCAGAATGTTTTCTAGTGGATGTTCGATAATTTTGTTACCACGCAAACTTTTACGTTCTATAAATACCTGATTAAGACTCTTATAGAAAGTGCAAGTAGTTACAGGTGATGTTGCAAAATAAACTGTGATCGCCATAATAATCAATATAAATAAACTTAAGAAAAATAGATAATTTCGCTGATTTTGCTGCACTAATAGGGAAGTTTGCCCAGAGTTGATAAAATCGTTGATTTTCAAGGCAACTTCTTGATTCTCTTGATAGCTAATATGTGATAGCAGCGCAAAGTCTCGAAATGGAGTCACAATTATAACTTGATAGGTTTTTCCCCCTTTACTACCACTCTTGGTCATGATGTATACTTCCTGGGGATCAAACATTTTAAGTTTATCCATACTTCCTAGCAAATTAAACCGCTTCAATTCACAGTTAACTTGGCTTGGTAAGATGCGATCGCAACTTATTTTAACTGAAGCAGAATCAAAAACTAAGCAGTAAATCAAAAAGCTTAAACAGATAGTAAAAATGCACCACCCGCTAAACCAATAACTGAGTGGTCGATGCTTTAGCTGCAATCTGGTACGGGTTTCCTCTACAATTTTCATCTGTGTATAGAATACTTAACTCCTTGAGTAGAGTATTCCCTTCGTAGCCTATTTAATTATCGCCAAGTCTAAGTACTAGGGAAGATTTCTGATAAATCGCTAAAAAAGCTTTGGCTAACTGATAGATAATTGGGGCAGAAAGCTATAGCTAGAAGCATGGAAACCAAACAACTAGGAAAAACTGGTATCTTTGTGAGTGCGATTGGTTTGGGTGGTATGCCCATGTCAATTTCTAATCGTCCTCCCGAATCGCAATCAATCCAAGTTATTCATCGGGCCTTGGATCTCGGTATTACATTTATTGACACCGCCGACTCCTACTGCAAAGACGAGTCAGATAAGCACCACAACGAGCAATTAATTCACAAGGCACTTACTAGTTACAAAGGCGATGTTAGCCAAGTGATTGTAGCAACTAAGGGCGGTTTGATGCGTCCCAATGGCAACTGGACAAGCAACGGCAACCCCGAACATTTACGCCAAACAATTCGAGTCAGTTTTGAGGCTTTGGGTGGTGCTAAACCCATCGATGTTTGGCAATACCATTCTCCCGATACTAATTACACCATTGAAGAATCCCTTACACCAGTTAAAGAAGCAGTAGAGGCTGGTTTAATTCGGTTTGTGGGAGTTTCTAACTTTTCCGTTGAACAAATTAAGCAGGCGCGGGATGTGGTGGATATTGTCTCGGTGCAGAATCAATACAGCCCTTGGCAACGACAGCCAGAAAATGACGGCGTGTTGAAGTATTGCGAACAGCAAGGATTGACATTTTTGCCTTGGAGTCCCTTTGGTGGTAGGCGTCGCCATGAGGACTTGCAAGATATCCCTGCGATCGCTCAGTTAGCTAAAGAAAAAGGCGTGTCAGTGTATAATATCGTTTTGGCGTGGTTGTGTTCCAAGTCGCCCGCTATTTTGCCAATTCCTGGTGCTAGCAAAATTTCCAGCATTGAAGACTCAGCACAAGCTATCAATGTGAAACTATCTAATGAAGAAGTGCAAAAAATTGATCGGGCAACTTAATCATTTTATTAGCTATTCCAAGTCAACAGACTTTTAGAGGACTTCATCAACCCGGTTTATTAAAAAAACCGGGTTTTTAAGAAAGTAGGCTATACATCAAATTAAACTTGATGTAGTACTATCATCTAAGTAATTAATTTAAAATTTATGCAGCCAAGTTCTGTAATCAATAAGTCAAAGCAAATGGTAAGGATGTTTGCTGTTTTGCTACTGGTTTCCCCTTTTTGCTGGCAAAATTCAGTGAACGCGCAGCCTCAGCCAGATCCGCAACTTCTGCCGTTTTTTGATAATGTAGATAACCCCGTTCCTGTTCGTTTCCCTCCAGGACAACAGGTAGATATCACACCACCACCACCGCAGTTAAATTCTTTTGACCAAGCTGTACTAAAACTCTGTGGCCCTATTGGTACTAAAGTTAGTTCCAATAATTTTAAAAAATTGTTATCTTATTATCCAGATGTAGTGCAGAAACTTCAGCAAGCTAGCGGCGGTGAACTTCGTCCGGGACGGCGTAACAAAGCAAACTTTATTGAAGATTTAACTAATATTTGGTTCAAACGTCGCGGGTTTGAACATATATTTTGTGGCGAAATATATAACGCCAATGATATTGGTGGCTTACATTTTTACGGCAGATATTTACAGTTACAAAATGAAAAAATAGGCGGACGCCTGGCAAATAATCAGGGACGAGAGGAAGTTGTTTCTAATGTAATTTATACAATGGGTATAGTAATTAAGCAGGAAAATCGTACAGTAACAGATGTCATCAAAGGCTATGGCTACCTCAGCAACGCCGAAGAAATGCTTTTAGATGCCACCAAAATATTTAAACTCCAAGGGAACAGTGAGGGAGCGTGTATTTATAATGTGCGTGACCAAGAAACGGGTATATCCTTTCCTACAGTTTTTGTGAGGAAAGAAAAAGCGATCATTACCTATTATCCTGATGCTACTCCTCAGGGGACAAAATGTAAAAGTTAAGTAGTTATCCATCCATCTTGGTTGAATATTAGCATCGGAATTTATCATCGCGTCTCCCACAATCGTAGCTTTTTAACAGCCGATCGCTCTTAACCGAATGGTACTAAGAAAAGCCCAAAGGCTTGTGTCACCTCGTTCCCAGTCTAAGACTGGGAATGTATTCTGAGAGGCTCTGCCTCTCGTCAAGAAAGAGGAGGCGGAGCCTCCCAATAGGATTCCCAGCCTAGAGGCTGGGAACCAGTCAGGGCAAGTGCTGTATCTTAACTTAGTGCCATTCCGCTCTTAACCCAAAATCGCATTCACTATTTCAGATTTTACGATTGCAATTCCGTAAAATACTTAAAGCCACCGCCTCCGCCACCTTAATACCATCGATACCAGCCGAGAGAATCCCCCCTGCGTATCCCGCTCCTTCACCAGCCGGATAAAGACCGACTGTATTCAAACTCTGATAATTCTCATTACGTTTAATCCGAATCGGTGACGATGTGCGGGTTTCCACCCCAGTCAACACGGCATCATCCATCGCAAATCCTTTAATTTGTTTATCAAAAGCGGGAAGTGCTTCACGGATGGCGGCGATCGCATAATCTGGTAAACTCTGGCTCAAATCACCTAAATGTACCCCAGGTGTATAAGACGGCTTAACTGTGCCCAATGCCGTAGAGGGGCGATGGTTGAGAAAGTCTCCCACCAACTGCCCTGGAGCTTCATAAGTCCCGCCGCCTAACTCAAATGCCTGTTCTTCCAAGCGCCGTTGAAAGTCAATTCCCGCCAAAGCGTTGCCCGGATAATCATCGGGGGTGATGCCCACAACGATCGCACTGTTGGCATTGCGCTCATTACGAGAGTATTGGCTCATCCCATTGGTGACAAGTCGCCCCGGCTCTGATGCGGCTGCAACCACCAAACCCCCTGGACACATACAAAAACTATAGACGGAACGATTATTTTCACAGTGGTGAACCAGTTTGTAATCGGCAGCGCCTAAAATCTTATGACCAGCTTGAGCGCCGAAACGACATTGGTCGATGAGAGACTGAGGATGTTCAACTCGAAAGCCGATAGAAAATGGTTTAGCCTCAATGTAAACCCCGCGATCAAATAGCATTTGAAAAGTATCGCGGGCGCTGTGACCCACCGCCAGAACCACATGATCGCTGGCGATATATTCCCCACTGGCGAGGGTGATTCCCCGCACCTGTCCATTTTCGATGTTGATATCTTCAACCCGACTTTCAAAGCGAATTTCGCCACCGAGGGATTCGATTTGGGCGCGGATACTTTGGACGATTCCGACTAGTTTGAATGTGCCGATGTGCGGTTTATTAATATAGAGAATTTCCGGTGAGGCTCCCGCATTGACGAGTTCGGTTAGTACCTTGCGTCCGTAATGCTGAGGATCTTTGACCTGACTATAAAGTTTGCCATCAGAGAATGTACCTGCACCACCTTCGCCAAACTGGGCATTGGATTCGGGGTTGAAGTCTGATTTTTTCTTCCAAAAGCCAAAAGTATCAACGGTGCGATCGCGGACTTTTTTGCCACGTTCTAAAATGATTGGGCAAAAGCCCATTTGCGCGAGCATTAAACCCGCAAACAAGCCGCAAGGCCCTGTACCAATGATGATGGGGCGAATCGCCAAATTGCTGATAGCTCGTGCCACTGGGCGATAACTCATGTCTGGCGTAACCATTACATGAGGATCTTTTTTCAGGCGCTTGAGTAGATGAGTCTCCTGAGTCGTTTCTACATCCAGAATATAAACAAGGGTGATCTCTCCTTTCTTACGGGCATCGTAGCTACGCTTGAAGATGGAATAGCTGATCAATTCTTCGTCCGTGATTTGCAGCTTTTTGAGGATGGCAGTCTTGATCTCATCTTCAGGATGATCAAGCGGGAGCTTTACTTCTGTTAGTCGTAACATAGCGAGGAGAAATTCATGCTGTCTTTTAAAATATTAATCAAAATTACTGTGGCGCGATCGCGTAGCTCACCGTAGGCATCGCCTATTTCCTTTCGAGGCTTAAACAAGACTGCTCATCCTTTATAGTAAAAATGTAATGTGTATACATTTCAGTACTGCAAAGTACACTACAATTGCTGCATAGTATTTGTGCTTCAAGTATTTTTAGTAAGAGTGGGATAATTTATGGATTTAAAAATTCCTGATCAGTATAAATCTGGGATTGAATTTCTTTTAAACACTGATGATGATGTTATTGATGTAATTATATCAGTTTTACGGGATTTTCCTCCGACTCTCGAAAACGTTGTATATAAAATTTCTGAAAAAATAGTTCAGACACAAAAACTTGATAGGCGTACTGCTGTAAATGTTGTTGTTACTCTAGTATCTTTAAGGCAATTATACAAAGAACAAAACTTGTCTAATGAAGCTATTGTGGCTTTGGTCAGTAGTTCTATAGAACAAGATGCTGAATTTGCTGAATTTTTCAAATCAGAGCAAATAGAACCTTTTAAACAGAGGTTATCCAGCCTACTAAAAGCTTTAGAAAGTATTGCTTTTTCTTTAGATATTTTGGATAAAGCTTCTGATTTACTGATTGAACATGAGCGAATATTTTCAGACTCAAGGATTGTTACTGATATCAGACCTGTATTTGACTCAGAAACTGAGAGAAAATTAGAAGCTGTTGTTTTAACTTATACACTTAGAATCCAATATAAAGATGCAGAGGGAACTAAAGAATTTTATGTAGCTCTTGACTCAGATGATTTAGAAAATTTGCATGAGCAAATAGTTATTGCAATAGACAATAGAGAGGCTCTTGGATCTGTTTTAAAAAAAGCAGAAATAGAGTGTATAAACCCTGCACTAGAAAGTGAAGTGTTAGAAAATATAGAAGATGACGATGAATAACAAGATTGATTTAACCGTATAAATATCAAAAATTTCCAATCAACAATTAGGGTAGGAATATGGTGATATTAGAAAAAGCGAAAGATAAAATAAACTTTTGGACTCAAAAAGTAAATACTAAAAAATTAAGCAAATATTCGCATTTTCCTAAATTTCGCAGACTTTGTGTCTCTCCTGTGTCAATTCAGGAAAATTACAGTAGTTTCAATTTACTCAAAGATAATAACTACGATATTTATTTGAGTAATCAACTTAAAACTGAAACAAGCAAATCAGCGTTATTGAGAACTAAAAGCTGGAGGCAAGAGCCTTTTCTTGGGAGAGAAGAAAAAGTGTTGTATGTTTATTCTGAACAATCTTTACTGCAAAAAAGTAAACCTCAGAAAGCAAAGCAAACAAGAAACCGTCCGTCAAGTTATCTATTAAGGCAAGCAGAGCTAAAAGACACTTTCATTAAACTTGGCTTACAATGGCGTAGCGAAACCAAGCATATGTCATTAATGAGTGATATCATTTTACACACTGCATATCAACAAATAATAGGCATGGGGACAGATGCAGTGCCTTTAATTCTTGAAGAACTAAGCAGAGAGCCGGAACACTGGTTTTGGGCATTAAGATCCATCACTGGAGCTAATCCTATTAAGCCAGAAGATAGAGGGAGGCTAAAAAAAATGGCAGAGGCTTGGTTGGATTGGGGTAGACAGCATGGATACAAATGCTGAACTTGAAGCTGATTGGCCTAACTTAGCCATGACTACATACGAAATCACAAGCAAATTCACATCTGAATACAATTGCATTGCTTGGGCAATTAATAATGAAGATGACCGTTGGTGGTCTCCTACTCCCGGAGAGGATTATTACTGGCCTGAGAGTGCCCCTAGAGAGCAAACACTACAAGCATTTACTATTGCATTCCAAATTTGCGGTTACGAAATATCCACTAATGCGGAAATTGAAGCTGGATTTGAAAAGATTGCTATATATCTAAAAGAAAACGGTGAGCCACAGCACGTAGCTAAACAGTTAGATGATGGTATGTGGACTAGCAAACTTGGAAGATATGAAGATATAAAGCACGAACTTGATGGATTGGTTGGTGAAATCTACGGAAATGTGCAACAGTTTATGAAACGTGCTTTATAGGATTTTGATGAGATTATTTTGTCTAAGTTAGCAACTTTATATGTGTTGCCTCCGAAGTCCAAAACATCACCTTCATTATACTCGATTAGCTTTAATCCATCTTCAATATCAACCTCAATTTTTTGAAATTTTTCTACTTTACGCAAAGCTGTAGTTTATGAGCGCTAAAGTCACTAACTAGAAGCTACACAGATCCAAAACTAGTTGTGTTTATCTGATATTAATACTAAACCTCTGCTACTTCATCAAGTAACCCATCTGAAATCACAAATCCATTACTAGTAAATTTGCCATCAGCATCTAATAAATCAGGAGTAACACATACATCTGCATTACTAATTACAGGCAATAAATGGTCATATAATTGCATCGCCTGTAAACAAGTATTGATACTAGAAGCTGCTGAATTATATGCTTCAATATCTTCTCCAGTAGCATTCCATAATCGCCGATTAGCCGCAATTTTTTCCTCAGCTTCTTGTTGCAGTGTTTTTTCTACATAAGCACGCGCCTGTGGGTACTGCTGTAAAATTTCATCTGCTTGGTTTTCGGCCATTGGTAACAACTGAGTTTTGAGAATTTGGTTAATAGTTTGACGGAAAGATTTACGAATAGTGTGGGAAACTTTTGGCTCAAAATCTAATTTCAATAACTGCCTAATTGCTGGCTCTGCTTCCACGATACTTTCAGCGTCGTAACCTTGAGAAGTTTGTAATAAAGTCTGGCGAAATTGATATATAGAAAAAGTGCCTTCATCGTAAAATCTCGGACTTTCTCGCACATAGCGATCGCACTCTACACTAGCTGCACTCACTAATGCTTGAGTAACTAGTTTTTCTAAAATTCTGATCTCTTGTTCAATTCCGCCATCATTATCTAATAAACGATACAATTGGCGATAATATTCTGACTTGCGAATCTTTTCAATTAACCGTTGGAAATAATTCCCAACTACTTGCTGAGAGGAGTTAACCAAAATATCTTCTAATTGATTTGCTAAGTAATAGAATGCTTCTACTAAAATAGCAAGTAAAGGTGCCGTAGCATTGCGAGGATGACTGATGGTTGCACGTCGATAAGCATAAGCTACAGAAAAAGTATCTAGTAATTCATCTAGACGGCGAATCATTCGTGATTGCAATTGTTTAAAATCTGCTTCAAAAGCATCGCAGGAATTATTAATTATTTGGTTAACTTCTGCTTTGATATGCTCACTAAAGTCTCTCCCAATTTGCTGGAGTTGCTGATTTAGGCGTTGCAACTCTTGCGCCTTCATAGTTTCAATTTCTTGTGGCTGACTATCTAAATCCCTTTGTACATTCTGATAATGTTTCTTCAGTTTAATACAAACGTCTTCCAAGTCATTAGCAAGATTTTTAAACAATTGCGGACGCTTTTCTTCAGTCAGATAGCGAGTAATAGCTGTGCGAAATTCCTCAATACCACTATCTTGAATTAGCTGTTCTATAAGTTCGTTTCCCGAATCTTTCAAAATCCGCACATAATTTTGATTAGGAGTTTCAAAACTGTTTACAGAAATGCGGAACTTACTAGCTGACAATTTACCTGAGTTAGCACAGTAACGATTAAACTCATTAATAAATTGTGGTGTTTCCTCTTTCCCATCCAAACCTTTGATACTTTCTGCGAAAACAGAATCTAAACCAAATCTATCTTGTTGGCTTGTTTGTTTAATCTGACTTCCATAAAATCCTAGTAATCCACTGGTTTTATAAACCTTGCTTGGATTGCGAAATTGTCCACTAATTAAATCATCTAATCGTTGTCGTAGCTGGGTGTTGTACCAAGTTTCATCGATCCGGTTAAAGATATAAAAAACGCGATCGCGTACTCCACTATTCTCCCGCATTAATTCCAAAAGTTTTGTTTCTTCTTTTGTCATGTCACCCGCCGCAGCAGCTTTTAACACACACACTACCGCCGAAGTATCAGGATGTTGAATTTTGGCATAAGTTAGTTCTGCATCTTTTTCAATCGGTGCATCGATACCCGGCGTGTCAACAATTACATTACCATCTTGTAGTAGAGGATGATTACAGTAATATTCTATCCGCTTCAATACTGCACTATTGCTACCACGACGCGCATATCCAGCCGCTTCCTTGAGATTAGAAAAGTTAAATTGCTCCATTGAATATGTAGCATTATTAACTGTGTTGATGCGATCGCGGTTTGCTATATATCCCTCTACCAGCAACATTAACGCCTTCGCCTGTTTTGCACGTTCTGATTTATTCTCACCACCCTCCTGCTCAATAATAGTTTCAGAATATTGACGTAGCAAGTTAATTAAATCAGGTTGGTTGATATTAGGTACTGTCTTAAATCCTAGTTGCTGACACAAAGAAACTACTTGTTCTCGAATCTCTGCTTCACTTAAAAAGGTCAAAATAACACGTTCTTTATCTACTTCTGCATACTCGATTTTGCATTCTGTACCTGTAGCATGTCCCTCTGCACTGTATAGTAATTCTCTCTCTAATAGTGCGTTGATTAGCATTGATTTACCAGCACTAAAAGCACCTGCAAATACAATCTCAAACTTTGGAGAAATCGCCTTACTTAAAGAAGTTTGTACAGATGTAATATCTTGAGAACGTAGCGTTGGTTCTTGCTGTAAAAGTTGTAATATTGACTCAACTTGCTCTTTCAAATTTTTGTACTGAAGCGGTAGATTTGACATATTCAACATCCTGACAATATTTATGTATATATTAGTAATATTTATTGTCTTGATGGCTCAGTAAAATTCCTGATAATTGTAATGCTATTTAGTTGCTGAATATTATCTAAACGACTAATAAAAGTTTTTGTTATTAGATTAAAATCCCATGACGCTTTAAGAGGTTGTTTGAAAAGTGTTTTGCTGTGACTTTAGGCACTTTTAGATCCCCCCTAACCCCCCTTAAAAAGCTATGGTGTACACACAAGTCATCGAATTACCCGAAATCCTTGGAAAACCTCACCCTGTCCTGGCGGACATCCCTCTCCTTAGCAAGGAGAGGGACAGGTTTTGCGTAGCATAACCTTTCTTGAGGTTTTGGAAAGACTTGTGTGTACACGGTATGCTTTTTAAGGGGGGAACCGGAATCAAAGTCTCCCAATTTATCGGGAGATTTAGAGTTATTGCTCTCAATGGTACAATAGTTAATAAAGGTGTGCATTGGCATTAGTAACATCATACAAAGTTCTACAGAGATACAATAGAAAATAGTTGAAAGCTATTGTTATCTACGACATTGTTACCCTTATGGATAGAGTAGAACAAAATCTTTAACCATTCTATATTTTAGATCAGCATTATTATTAGACAAAATTAAAATTTCATTTTTTATGCAATCTTCTCTGGCTCTTGCTGGCTTAAATATTCTCGTAGTTGAAGATGATGATGATATTCGCTTTTTTGTCACTACAGTATTAGAAGCAGATGGAGCCACAATCGTAGCAGTTCCATCAGCAGCCACAGCACGGGAAATATTACCCCAATTGCAACCTGATATATTAATTTCTGATATAGGTATGCCTAACGAAGATGGGTACACTTTGATCCGCAAAATACGTGCGCTCAAGCCAGATATGGGGGGAAAAGTCCCAGCTATTGCCTTAACCGCCTATGGCGATAGCGAGAGTCGTATTCGCGCTTTGAAAGCTGGCTTTCAGACTCATGTATCTAAACCAGTTGATCCAGAAGAACTAGTTGAGATTGTCGCTAATTTGTTTGCTTCTTGTAATTGGTAATAGAGGATATTTTTACCTCTTTTGAGGCACTAATACTGGTAGTTGACGAACACCAGCTACAAATTTGGCGTGTTGTCCAACAGTTAAAACATTGAACTGACTAGATATAAGTTCCAAACTTTTGTTCACTATTGCGAGCTTTTTATAGGTGGGGACGCTCATACCAGGAAAAAATGACAGTTCTGGCACATCCTCTTGACTTAAAAAGTCTGTAGGATGGAGTAGTAAAGAAGGCTGGACGCGTGTAAGTTTGCACAACCACAGGGCAATTCGCAGGTAGAGTAATGCCAGTTCAGAAGAAAATGTACTCAGATACATTATGTAACTGAAGTGAATTGGTATTTTGAAAATTGGCATGGTGGTAACGGGAATCTCAGTAAGTTTATCCTTACCCATGTGCCACTGGTAAGGTTTTAAAGGCTGCAAACCGTCTTTGAAACCGCCAAACAGAGCTTCCCGTTTCTTGCGTTCTTCCTTGCTCAGTTTACAAGTCATCAAATAATAAGCTCGTGCTATGGGCCCCAAAAATGTGGGAAAAGTCGAAGCATCATATTCGTATCCCCGCCGTGCTAAAACTTTCAATACCGCCGGAGAAAAACTGTATCCAGGCCCCCGGAAGCCGACAGGGTGTTGATGAGTGACGCGCTTGATATGTTTTTCTGCCAGCACTACTTCTTCTTCAATTTCATCCTCTGAATATAGATGTAGCCAAGGATCATGATAGAATGAATGATTGCCAATTTCGTGTCCGGCATTAGCGATCGCTTGTAATGCCTTAAAGTTCTTTTCCAGCGCCGCATCTTGACCCACAATGAACACTGTGATTGTCAAATTCCATTGCTGGAGAATATCTAAGAACCGAGGTACTGCAATATCCAGATAAGAGGGAAAAGTCTCCCAACCCGGAGCGCCCTGATTTTTTAAATAAGACCAAATATTATCCAAATCTAAAGAGAGACTGGCTATTGGTTTGTTCCCTTGTCGTTTGCTTTTCATTATAAATTCAAGTATTTGGACAATTTGAAGCGTAAATTAAGTGTTAAGTTTGGGCTTTACGCAATACGGTTCGGTTAAGGTTTTTGGATGAAAATTCTAGATCGATAAGACGCGATAAATCGTCGTCACGACGAAAGATTGATTATTGTAGAGACGGCGATTTATCGCGTCTCTTGCCTTAACCGAAACGTATTAGAGCTTTACGGGTCAAGCAAAATTTTCTCAACATCCTAGATATTGATTTGCTGTTTCTGAGTCAAACACATTGCAATTCCCTGACCGTAGTAAGCTGCTTCATTAATAAATATAGGCCAAACAGTAGATTCTCCCTCATAAAGAATTGTTTTATTATCAAAAGTCCAAAACATTGGATCTCCTGGGAGCAAGGGTTGATAATCTTTGTCTTGAAGCTCTGGATGAACCATCCCAAAGATTGTACCATCCTGTTTTTTGGGATAGTCTACAATTGATAAGTGATCATAGAGAATCAACGTCTCGTTAATTAATGGAATTTCACCCCGGTTAAACCCTTCCAGATAGTCCAAAACCGCGTGAACAAGTTCCTCCGTTTGTTGGAACAGCGTCGCTTTTAAGACACCTTGAGCAATGGGGCCAACCTCGATCGCAAAGCCTAATTCGCACAGAGAATTTAGAAATGGGTTTTCTTCAATTGACTTAAAAGAACAGCGATAAATCCTCACCAAAGGATTAATCTGGCTCAGATAAGCAGCTAACTTCAAATTTAAGGGATGACTGTTTACCAAAATAATTGTCAGACCCATATTCGCTGTACTGCTATGTAAATCTATGATGAAGTCTACTTGTTTATCCCTGTTTGATGCTAGAGTATCCTGGATTGATTTGGCTCGCAATTCTTCATAACTACCCAGAGTAGAATCTTGTAAATCTTGCTTGAGAAAACATCGGTTTAAATCCTTCTCTACATATCGCCTTGCTGTTGCAAAAGCGTTAGGATTTGCTAACAGAGTGACTGTCTCAAAACTTGGTCTAGTAATCAAGTCTGGAAACTGGTCGAATTTTTGGATCAGGTAAGCTCCCGTAAACTCATTGCCATGAGTTCCCCCGACAATTGCAACTCGATTAATCTGGTTCACGATTACACCAACTCCAGAATATAGCCATCGGGTATCAGTTCTCAATGTACCTTATGAAGCATTCACTTTGCCGATGCGATCGCGCCCATGTGGTTGATTAAGAGCCGACATATCAGGGCCATCGGGAATGATTCCACCGGGATTAAGTGGGAATAGGTTCCCGTAGTAGTCCCGCTTCACAGTATCTACATCGCAGGTATCAGCAACACCTGGAAGCTGATATAGATCACTTAGGTAGCCTCCCAAATTCTGATAGTCTCGAATTCGCCGCCTATTGCACTTAAACAACCCATAGTAGGCACTATCAAAACGAAATAACGTCGTGAATAAACGCACATCAGCCAGTGTGAGATTGTCCCCACACAGATATCGATTAGTCTGCAATGCAGTGTCAATCTCATCGAGAGTTGCGAATAGTTCATTACAGGCTTGATTGTATGCTTCCTGACTCTGGGCAAAGCCGCAGCGATACACACCGTTATTTACCGCGTGATAAATCTTCTCATTCCACCAGTCAATTTTCTCTTTGAGTTCTTCTGGGTAGAGATTAAGTGTGGGATTGTTGGCGAACTCGTTAAACTGAGAGTTCAGCATTACAATAATCTCTGAACTTTCATTATTGACAATAGTTTTTGTTTGGTCGTCCCATAAAATTGGAACTGTAACACGTCCGTTGTAGCCTGGTTCTGCCAGCTGATAAAATTCAAATAGTGTACGGCAACCCTGTTCTGCTTGGTTGAATATCCAACCGCCTTCAATGGGAGAAGGAGAGACGATACATACTGATATTACCGCTTCAAGTTTTTTAAGCGATCGCACCACCAAAGTACGGTGTGCCCAAGGACAGCCCAGCCCAACATACAGTTTGTAGCGCCCCGTTGCAGGTGGGTGTGGATTTCCTGACTCTGTGCCGATGAACTTCCGAAACTGGCTATTAGGACGAGTATACGCTCCCGACTGATTGCTAGGAGCAAGCTTTGACATCATTATGTGCCACATACTCGTCCAGACAAACTTTCCCAGCCAGATGATCAGCTTGGGAGGCAGTGTGCTGCCCTTTTTCTTTGGGAGATTTTTATCGTCATCCATTGGAGTTGAGTTGATCATGGCGACAATCTTGCTTTGGGAGCGATTGACATTACCACTGTATCTGCCGTTCGATTTCTAGTGGAAACTTTTCCACACCTACAACACACCTAAGTTTTACTACTTCAACTTTACTACGCTTTGCCTGTACTTTATAAGGAAAATGCTGACAACCCCTGAGAAACAGCAACGCAGTTGCGTTTTTCGTACTTTAGGCTCTTGATGAAAGCTAGTTGAGTCCTTTAGGACTCCGTGTTTCGACTCCGCTCAACACAAGTGAAGTTTTGTTTGACATTGATTGTTAGTTTATACCAAGAATGATAGTATAAATATGTAGTTGGTTGGGTCGAACCGATGATAATTTACGAGTTCAAAGTCAAAGGAAAAGACAAGCAGTATAGAGCGATAGACGATGCTATTGTTACTAGTCAGTTCATCCAGAACAAGTGTTTACGTCACTGGATGGACAACAAAGACAAGAAAATTGACAAGTATGCATTAAATAAATATTGCGCTGTACTTGCCTCTGAATTTCCTTTTGCCGATGAACTTAATTCAATGGCTAGACAGTCTGCTGCTGAACGCGCATGGTCTGCAATATCACGGTTTTACGACAACTGTAAAAAGAAAATCAAGGGTAAAAAGGGGTTTCCTAAGTTTAAAAAACATTGTCGTTCGGTTGAATATAAGACTACTGGGTTAAAACTTTCCGCTAATCGTAAAGCGATTACTTTCTCTGATAAGAAAGGCATTGGAACTTTGAAGTTAAAGGGAACCTACGACCTTAATTATTACGACATCAAGCAAATTAAGCGTGTCCGTTTAGTACGTCGTGCTGATGGTTACTATACTCAATTTGCCATTGATGTTCAAATTAAAGTTGAAACACAGCCAACTCTCCAGGTAGTTGGTATTGATTTAGGTTTGAAGTATTTCATTGCCGATAGCAAAGGTTCGGTTGAGCCTGCACCTAAGTTTTACCGTAAATCCGAGAAAGCTTTAAACCGAGCTAATCGTAAAAAGTCCAAGAAGTTCAGCGCCATAAAGAAAAAAACCAAGGTTCGACAATCTAACAACTACCACAAAGCACGAGAAAGGTATGCGCGTAAACATTTAAGAGTAAGTAGGCAGCGAAAAGAGTATTGCAAAAAATTAGCTTACTCCGTCATCCAATCTAACGATTTGGTCGCCTATGAAGATTTAAATGTCAAAGGTATGGTCAAAAACCGACATTTAGCCAAGTCAATATCTGACGCTGGTTGGTCAACTTTTCGTCAATGGTTAGAATATTTTGGGCATAAATATGGGAAGGTAACGGTTGCTGTGCCTCCCCACAATACAAGTCAAAATTGTTCTAACTGTGGTCAAAAGGTTAAGAAGTCTCTATCTACAAGAACCCATGTTTGTCCTCACTGTAACTATGTAGAAGATAGGGACGTAAACGCCAGCATCAATATTCTCAAATTAGGACTAACTACGGTGGGGCACACCGGAAGCTACGCTTGGGGAGATTTGCCCTCTTGGGCGGTTGGCGCAAGCCTGTCGTCTAACGGCGAGTCAGGGAACCAAGAATCCCCGTCTCAATAGAAGCGGGGAGTGTCAAATTATGCTCATTGCGAAAAATCACTAAACTTTACCGTCTGATGTCTGTTATTTACGAATAGCATATCAAATATGCGATCGCACTCAAAAGGTAATCGTTCAGCAAGTGGGCTGTCGGCGCACTTGCTGAACGATTACTTGAACGAGATATCCACGTCGAGAAAGCCCCTAAATTCTATTTATGGGGGTACGCCGAACAGGCGAATTTATGACAAAATAACCTACTTACAAACGCTGTAACTTTGACTCCGACGTGGAACTAGATTTAGTTTGACTGAAAACAGATACAGGCCAGATTTTGATAGTTTCGTCTCCACTGCTACTAGCTAAAGTATTACCTTGAGGGCTAAAAACAACTGACCAAACAGGTTTGGAATGCTCTGCCAAGTTGCTTAATAATTTGCCTGTCGATACTTGCCACAGCTTGATAGTTTTGTCATAGCTACCACTGGCAATTTGCTGTCCATCCGGGCTAAAGGCAATTGACCACACCACCGAGGAATGTCCGGTTAGTGTGTGAATAACTTGCCCATTGCTAGGCTGCCAAATCTTGATAGTCTTATCCGCACCGCCACTAGCAAGAAGTTGCCCATCGGGACTAAAGACAATTGACCTAACTGCCCCTGAATGTTTCGCCAGCACACGCAACGCTTTGCCATCGCCTAACTGCCAAATCTTGATGATGCCATTTTCACTACCACTAGCTAAGGTATTACCTTGAGGACTAAAAGCGATAGACCTTACCCAATCTACATCTGGAAGCGTATGCAGTAGTTTGCCAGAGTGCAAATTCCACAAGCGGATGGTTTTGTCAGCACTGCCACTAGCTAGTAACATTCCATCAGGACTGATGGCAATTGCCTTTACATCATCTGTATGACCTTCGAGGGTATTAATGAGGGTATCAGTTTTTAAATTCCACAACTTAATTCGGTTATCCCAGCTACCACTGGCAAGGATATTCCCATCAGGACTGATGGCGAGGGATTCAACTGCATCGGCATGTGCTTTTATGGTGTGGAGTAATTTGCTACGTTGCAGATTCCAAATTTTGATCATGCCGTCATAACTGCCACTGGCTAAAGTCCTGCCATCCGGGAAAAAAGCGAGTGCATAAACCCAGGCTGAATGCCCTTTAAGAGTACTAGAAGATTGAGTATTTGTCCAAGATTTAGAGGTAGATGTGAGCGTTTTTGATTCTGAAAGCGATTTAGACCAGAAGATCCCAACAGGAGTCGCCATTGCCGTTATTACTAAGGTGGCTAAAACTTTTATATAAGTTGGCTTTGACATTATAAAAAGAAGCTCCATTTACAAAACAAGTACCACAATTCATGAAGCTATTTAACGCCGGGTAAGGACATCTAATTTGAATGGTATTGTCGAGATACCTGCTATTGATGGCAAGACTCTTAGAAGTTCCTACAACAGAGAGCAGAATAAATCAGCCCTAGATATTGGTCACTGCATAGGCAAGCCAAAGTAGCTGATAAATCGAATGAAATCACAGCAATTTCTGCCCGATTAAAACTGCTTAAATTAAAAACGTGCTTACCCTGCTATTTCATGCTGTTTACTGGAGATTTTCGTTGAGATGTTTTTACTATTTAATGCTATTTGCTGGCAATTTTAGTTCAGATGTTTTACCATTCATTTTTTGTTGTTTATTCTGGTGTTCAATCCATAGTCTGACGAGGAATAAAACTGTTATTCCGCTAATAGCCACGATTCCAATTGGTGTTAAATATGTCCAGTGACCTGACATCTTGTCCCAAATATGCCAGATTAAAAGAAACATAGCCCAGTAAGTCAATTGATGTAACTTCTTCCAGTTCTTTTTGAGTCTCTTTACACTCCAGTCGTTAGAGGTAATGGCCAAAATTGTAAAAATCGTGAAAGTGGCTACTCCCTGACAATAGATCCAATATGTCTTGAAATCAAAAAAATCAAAGTTTCTTTTTTGGACTAAGAAAAATCCATGAGCTAAAGCAAAAAAGAAAGCGAAAATACCAATGTGGCGACGATATTTCAACAGTATTTTAGGAATGCTAGTCTGTCGTACCTCCGGAAAAACAATCCTTAAAATTGTGGGAGACAATGTGACAATATAGCTAATTAATGCCAAAAATCCCAGGATATTATCCAACGGTGCTGTATCCATTATCACGGCGATCGCTCCCCTTTTTCAAATTCAATCTATGATATCTGGTCGATCAAAAACCCATAAATTACCAATTTCTCTCTGTTCTGGAGTGCGGATAGTTCTGTTAAAAGGGGCGGATATAGACTTTCATGCCGAGTTAGAATCTATGATCGAGACTAAGTGTCTGAGTACAGATATGATTAGATTGCTTACAACGGCTATTCAATTGTTGATTCCCTTTTATCATTTGGTTTATCCACTTTGTTTTTACCATTTAACACATAATATAGCAATCCGAATTAAATATATATCTGTTATCTTATCGGAAAAACTATATAAACTTTATAATTAGCTATATGGATATTTTTTCTCTCCCAAAGATTTAATAATGCTATATTTAATAATTGCTTAATTAATTTTTATAGTTGTATTTTGAACATCAGAAATGCTTTGAAAAGCGCACTTGATACTATGTACCAGTGACGAGAGTCTTTCTGTTAAGCTCAATCGAGTGGTTTTCAAATATTTTCAGCAACCAACTATTAATCTAAACTTAACTTTTATACTTGTTTTCTTTAACCTTCATCTAGTTTTTAGCTGGTATTGTGAGTAATAAATAATTCTTATAAGCTTCATAATTGTCTGTGTGGATATTTGTTCCTAAGATTAAAAATTTTATATCTTTTAAAAGGTTGCCTATCATTCAACGTAGCCCAGATGAGAAGGTCAATAAAAATATATCTATTAGTTTCAGGCAGGGTAGGCTATGTACTTTTGCTCACATCATTTCTTAACATTAAATAAGCCTAATGACGTATTCATATAGATACACCTTTAGAAATAAACTCTTTAAATCAATACCTTTGCCAAAATAAGAGCCAACAAAAATTTGGGCAAAAATGGCAAAATGACCCATACATAAGCGTTTAGCTTATAAGGTAGCTTGGAATATCAAACCCTTGATACTACGGACAATACGTTAAAAAACCTTGTGGGAAACCTTGAAGGAATTTTTAGGACTTATTGTTTTTGCCAAGCCTCAGAGAAAAGGGAGTTCAGATATCAACTCACCCTCGTAAATTGGCAAAGGTATTGTAAATAGCAAAAAATAAAATTTACGTAGGAGTAATTGCAAATAAAGTGATTCAACCTAATAACAAGGCTATCCTCGGAGATGAAACGGATTTAGGGACTTTTATAGCTCAGGCCACTACTACAGACCAATGGCAAGTATTGCCGTATAATGCTCCCATCGTACCCATACATGCCGCTCTACTTCGTACTGGTAAGGTATTGTTTTTCTGTGGCTCAGGGAATGATCCCGCTCGGTTAAATACTCCTTATGACAGTGTGGTTTGGGATGTAAGTAAGGGAACCTTTTCCCGTCAACCGCCTCCATTGGATAGTAATAATCAACCTATTGACCTTTTTTGCGCTGGTCATTCCTTCCGCCCTGATGGTCTGTTAATGGTTGCGGGTGGAACTCTGCGTTATGACCCATTTTATGGTTCGCTCTGGGCTTTTATGTTTGATCCCATTACCGAGAAATGGCTCAAGAGACAATCAATGAATAATGGTCGCTGGTACCCTACTGTGTTAACACTAGGCAGTGGTCGGATCTTTGCACTGTCTGGGCCGGATAAAGATGGCAGGCTTAACAGACAACCAGAAATTTACTCTACTACATTTCCAAATGGTTGGAACGCTTTTCCAACAACTAGTCCCTTCCCGGCATACGCGCATCTGTTTCTACTAAGTAGTGGAACCATTTTTTATTCAGGTGCCCAGATGGGCGGCAACAATGGAGTACCACCAACGATACTAACCCTGCCAGGAACATTTACGCAATCCATTACAGAAAAAGTGGTGACAGGGTTGCAAGCCCCAACTTTCGGTAACCAAAGTGCCAGTGTGCTTTTACCACCAGCACAAGACCAAAAAGTCATGATTATCGGTGGGGGTAGTGGTAATACAGCAACAAACAGGGTAAATATTGTAGATTTAAAAGCTACTAACCCAACTTACGTAGCAGCCAGTTCTCTAAACTATGCTCGGATGCATCACAGCGCAGTTTTGTTGCCCGATCGCACAGTGTTTGTTTGCAATGGTAGCAAAATGAGTGAGGACACAACACAATCAATGCTGCCAGCAGAAATCTACAATCCAGCCACAAATACCTGGACAGTAGTAGCTAAACAAATTGTCCCCCGCGTATATCACTCGGTGGCCTTGCTCCTGCCAGATGGTAGGGTAGCCATAGCTGGGGGTAATCCTAGACGGACTGTCAATGAACTGCGATTAGAAATTTACAGTCCTGCATATATGTTGCGGTCACGACCAATCATTCAGACCGCTCCTCAAACATTGAATTACGGAGTGCAATTTACGATTCAGACACCCCAAGCTGGAAATATTAAATGGGTTAGTCTAATTAGACCAATGGCAACCACCCATTCCTGCGATACAGAACAAAGGTTAGTGGATGTAGTGATTAATTCTAGGAACACTACTTCTCTCAATGTCACGCTAATAAACAACCGAAACATAGCACCACCAGGCTGGTACATGCTTTTTATTAGTGATAACAATGGGACACCCTCAGTCGCATGGTGGACGCGATTAATTTAGTCTTACCCGTTTACGTTTGATACGCAGCTTTTACCCAATAAAAGTTATTAATTTTAGGAGTGTAAATATGTACAAAGTATCACGGCGACGGTTTGGCCAGCTAGCACTTGCTGGAACTATAGGATCTGGGCTTAGTTATCTAAGCAACAAAGCTCTGGCGCAAACACCAGGTTTAAAAATTATAGGTATAGGTTCTGGCCCGATTATCAGCACTGACCAAACAGCTATTCCAGAGGTAGACACCACTGAATTAGACAGCACTGTCCCAAATAGCTTACCTAGAGCTATTAAACCTGTAGAATTTGTTTTTCAATCCTTAATTACAGGAAAGGCTCAACTTCCAACTTTACTAACCTCTGAGGTACTTGCGGATCAAAGTATACCTTTATTGGAGTCTGATGAGATATTTAGTGTGAGTGGCTTCACTTCTTTAAGCGATGGCACACTTGTCGTTGCCATTTCTCCTGTCACCACTAGTAGGAAACAGGCGACACCTACTCGCATTACATTTTTTGGTAAGCCCATAAAAACTTTGATAGTCTCAGGACTTAAACAGAACCAACAGCTTGGGAGTTTGCTTGGCACTAATGATGGGCGACTCATCGGTCTAGTAGGTAAGAATAATGGTACACCGCCTATCAGATTGGTAGATATTAACCTTCAAACAGGAGAGATAAGTTTTATTAGTAAGGTTAAATTCCCGAACGATGAGCGGGTGGGTAATCTCGCTGAGTGTCCAGATGGAAAACTCTATACTTCCTTGCTTGGAAAAGATGGTGATACAACTCTGGTGCAGCTCGACTCAAATCAAAAAAACCCGATCAGACTGGCACAATTGAAAGTTAATGGTCAAGCATGGAATAATGGCTTACAAAGCTTAGTTTGCTCTGGAGCAGGTCAACTTCTGGCCTTTGGAGCTATGAGATATGAGACACCTAATGCTGTATATTCTGTGGATATAGCCAGTGGAAACATGACTCGGCTACAAAACTTTGATACCGCCCAGATTACGCTTGCTCGTGGGTAGAAGGGATTGAGTTAAATAAGGCTTTCCTCGTTCCTGGGCTGCCGCCTGGGAATGCATTCATTGAGTCTCTGGCTCAATGTCTAACTGGAGGCAGAGCCTCCCACTAGGCATTCCCAGTCGGAGACTGGGAACGAGAGAATACCGCCCAGATTACGCTTGCTCGTGGGTAGAAGGGATTGAGTCGATATCTGGAAAAAAAGTACCAAGCCCTCATCTTGCCTTGAGGGTTTTTTATTAGACCTCTTGCATAAATAATTTTTTGTCTCACGCAAAGGCGCAAAGGCGCAAAGAAGAAAGCGAAAAGAAGGACTTTTGCAAGAGGTCTATTGATTAGGGATTAAGACTATTGAATTCGGGTGGTTGTTTATTGAATTCGGGTGGTCGTTTATTGAATTCGGGTGGTCGTTTATTGAATTCGGGTGGTCATTTATTGAATTCGGGTGGTTGTTTATTGAATTCGGGTGGTCGTTTATTGAATTCAAGCAGTGGTTAGGGTTGGGTAAAACCCAGATTCTTGAACAACTTCAGACTTGTGTGTACACCGTAGCCTTACTAAGGAGAGGGAAAGATTTACCTTTGGGTAAAGCTAGGGTGAGGTTTTTTGCGATTACACTTATGCTGCTGCTGCAATGATTAGTTAGGTCTTTTGAGCAATGATATAAACATGATTTTCAGGATATTGGTCAAATTCGAGATGACGGCATTGGCAGTGATGCTCAGTGAGAATCCGCAAAAAACCATTTACTCCCAAAGTGCTGTACTCAAAGTCCTGACCTTGAAATGCCCCAGAAATCTCACAGTTTGTATGTGTGCCACCACATGTAAATAAAAGCACCCCATCAGGTTCAAGAGCATCGCATAGCTTTTTCATAACAGGCTCTTGCATATTTAACGGCAGATGAAAAGTGCTGTCCCAAGCAGAAATAAAGCTATAAAGTTTCTGAGGAATCCAAGAGCAGATGTCTTGTATGTAAAACGTGGTTTCTGGATGGAGATGCTTGGCTAAATTTATCATTTCTCTAGAAATATCAAGTCCTTCAGCCTGAAATCCATGCTTGGATAAGACGTTGATAAAACGTCCGCTACTTCCACACCCTATGTCAATAGCTGAGTGCCTCTTAGAAGTAAATTTTATAGCCTGCTCCAATTGAGCGATCGCATAGAGCGAATTTTGATGCTCAGTCTGCCACCATTGGGCAATTCGATCATATCGGGCGGCTGTATCTTTCGGCTCCATAATGATGTAATGATATAACTATTTATTATATTGAAAACTCGCAAGTTTGCAAAAATAGGTATTACTAAACCTATCTTAAGCAAGCGATCGCTCTATAAATTTCTATACTTGCAGATATATATCAAAACAAACGATCTATATCTAAGTTTAAATATAAATTTATACCTTGTGTTCTTTGAAAAAAAGCTTCATAATTAACCTGAAAAGTGCATATTCATCAAGCAATAAATAACTCTGAGCTAAAAGAAAATTTCTCATATTTTTTGATCGGTCACAGGAACATAATCTGATATAATCTCAACCTAACTCATGTCGGAGTTCGACGAATCTAATGTTACAAGGATGGATTCAAATTGTATTAACGCTACTAATTGTAGTAGCGATCGCTCCCTTTTTTGGGCGCTATATGGCGCGTGTCTATTTAGAGCAAAGTACTTTTCTCGATCCGATTTTGAATCCGGTTGAGCGATCGCTTTATTCGTTGGTAGGCGTTCAAACCAAAGAAAACATGACCGGCTGGCAGTATGGGCGGGCAATCCTCTACAGCAACGTAGCAATGGGTTTGCTGATTTTCTTGATCATCATGAATCAGGGATGGTTGCCCCTCAATCCCACGGGAATAAATGCCCCAACTTGGGACACAGCCCTGCATACGACTATTTCCTTTATTACTAATACCAACCAGCAGCACTATTCTGGTGAAACCTCCATGAGCTATGCCAGCCAAATATGGGGACTTGGTTATCTTATGTTCACCTCATCGGCGACTGGTTTGGCGGTGGGGATTGCTTTTATTCGGGGATTGACTGGGAGAACGTTGGGCAACTTTTATGTAGACGTAATTCGCTCAATTACCCGAATTTTGCTGCCTATTTCCATTGTGGGCACCATCGCCTTGATGATATCTGGCGTTCCCGAAACACTGGGGGGTGCAGTTGTATTGCCTACCTTGGAAGATCCAAATATTAGTCAGGCGATCGCTCGTGGCCCCGTTGCTCATTTTGAAATTATCAAGCAATTAGGGGAAAATGGTGGCGGCTTTTTCGCTATCAATTCGGCACACCCATTTGAAAATCCCAACGGATTTTCTAACTTGATTCAAATTGTGGCGATGATTTCTATTCCCAGTTCTTTGATTTACACCTACGGTTTATTTGCTAATAACACTAAGCAAGCTTGGTTAGTATATGGCATGGTTAGTGTGCTTTTCATCGTATTTGTGATTATCAATGGCATTGGTGAATACAACGGCAACCCGGCTGTAAATGCACTTTTGGGAAGTCCGCAACCAAATTTAGAGGGTAAAGAAGTGCGGTTTGGTTGGGCACAATCTGCCTTATTCGCAACAGTTACCACAGGCACGATGACCGGCGCTGTTAATAGTTTACACGACTCATTTATGCCCAATGGCGGTTTCGTCACCCTTTCCAATATGTTCCTACAAATTATTTGGGGTGGACAGGGTACAGGAACCGCTTACTTATTTACTTACCTGATTTTGGCAGTGTTCGCTACAGGGTTGATGGTGGGACGTACACCAGAATTTCTTGGACGCAAGATTGAAAAGCGGGAAGTTGTGCTTGCTAGTTTCTTGCTTTTGCTGGTTCACCCGATCGCTATTATGATTCCCGCAGGCATCACCCTAGCATTTGCTGACCAACTATCAGGAATTAGTAATCCCGGCTTTCATGGCTTTGCTCAAGTCATCTATGAATTCGCCTCAGCTGCTTCTAACAACGGTTCTGGGTTTGAAGGTTTGGGCGATTCACAACCGTCTCCAATAGCGATGTCTGCGACGGGCGCAAAAACCACTGCAACTGCCCTGTGGTGGAATCTAAGTACTTGCTTCAGTTTATTAGCTGGACGCTATATTCCAATTTTGGGTTTGCTGTTTTTAGCAGATAGTATGTCGCGTAAGCAAGCTGTTCCTTACACGACTGGTACATTGCGAACCGATACCGGACTATTTATAGGCGTTACCGCAGGTGTGATTTTAATTTTGGGCGCACTTACATTCTTCCCAGTATTAGCATTAGGCCCCATTGGTGAAGCCTTTTTTATCGCCAAAGGTGTTGGGTAGGGAGTGGGGAGTGGGGAATGGGGAATAGGGAAT
>NZ_WBKM01000237.1 GCF_015714725.1 Nostoc sp. WHI | reverse complement strand
GGGGAGCAGGGGACTAGAGTTCAAAGACTCATTCACGAGTATCAAAGACTCGTTAACGGAGTTCAAAGACTCATTCACGAGTATCAAAGACTCGTTAACGGAGTTCAAAGACTCGTTAACGGAGTTCAAAGACTCGTTAACGGAGTTCAAAGACTCATTCACGAGTATCAAAGACTCATTCACGAATATCAAAGACTCGTTAGCGAGTATCAAAGACTCGTTAGCGAGTATCAAAGACTCATTTCCTATTCTCCCCATGCCAATTTAAAAAGCCTGAATCCATTCTTTGACAGAATATTCAGTCCAGATGCCATTTTTCCAGTAGGGGTCATTTTCAATTAACTGGCGCACGGTGGCTTCGTCTTCGGCTTCGTAAATCCCAAAAACTTTTGTGACATCTTTGGTGGGGCCAATGGTAATTAGTACACCAGATTCTTTCTGTTTTGCTAATCCGTCTAAATGAGCTTGACGGTGGGGGGTGCGTTTTTCGAGAACGTCTTCGCAGTAAGTTCCCCAGAGTACATATTTAGGCATGGTTAATCAATCCAAAATTTAAAATCTTAGTACAGCAAAATTAGTAGCTTTTTTAAACGCAGAGGGACGCAAAGGGAAGCGCAGAGGGGCGCTGAGTTTTGCTTTTAATTCGCTATGAACTTATGAAATTCTGTACTTAGTTTATCGGGTAAGGGTTACAAGGGATAGTTTTTCTTTGCTGTCACCTGTAACCTTTTCCCTTTTTTACTCCTAACTTCTCAGATTTACGCCGAATTTTTCTACCAAGGCTTCACGAACTTTGTTGTGTACTGGTTCGACTTCTGCCTCGGTGAGGGTGCGATCGCTTGCCCGATAAATTAAGCGAAATGCTAGACTCCGTTGTGCTTCGGGGACATTTTCGCCACGATATTCATCAAACAATTCCACTGATTCGAGCAAATCTTTGCCAGCCTGGGTAATTGCTTTTTCAAGTTCCGCAACTGAGACTTTTACGGGTGCAAAAAAGGCGATGTCGCGATCGCTCGCTGGGTAAGTAGAATAGGGCTGGAATGTCGGCGTGAGAATTTCATCTTGTTCTAGAGAATCTAAAAGCACATCTAGATCCAACTGGAAAACATAAACGGAATCTGGTAAGCCTTTTTCCCGCCGCAGTTGGGGATGGAGTTGCCCAAAAATACCCAGTCTGTTACCCCGAATCCACAAAGAAGCGGTGCGTCCTGGATGTAAGCGATCGTCTCGGCGATCGGGTTGAAATTCGATTTCCAAGCCAAGTTGCCGAAATACACTTTCTAAAATGCCTTTGGCTTCAAACCAGGTTATAGGTTGTTCGCGTCCACTTTTTGACCATTTGCCAAGGGAGCGATCGCCTCCGATAATCCCAGCCAGGGCTTCTGTTTCTTCCAAACCGTCTTCTTCTCGCCAGAAAATTTGCCCAATTTCAAAGCCGTTGAGGGCACCATTACCCTGCTCTAAATTATATTGAAAAGCGTCAACTAAACCAGATATCAAATCGGTTCGCAGCGCTGAATATTCTGCAAATAAAGGGTTTGACAGGATTATCCCTCTGTCTTCTCCTGGTTTGACTAAAGAGTAGTGGATTAATTCTGTCAATCCTTCAGCCCGGAGGAAAGCTCGTAATTTGCGAATCAGTTCTTGATCTAAAGGCAGATAGCCAGCTTCCGCTTTTTCTGGTAGAGTATCGCAGAATTTATTGTAGCCATAGAGACGAGCAATTTCTTCAATTAAGTCAATTTCTCGCTCTAAGTCGCGGTAACGATAGGGTGGTACGGAAACTGACCATGTACGCTGATGGGGGGTATCTTGTTCTGAGACATCGGCTGATGGAGTTAACTTACATCCCAATGCAGTCAGGACGCGCTCAACGTCTTGTTCTTGCAGTTCTCCCATGTCGTCTTCTAAATCGATGGGCCCCAATATCTGATTAACTCGGTCTAAGCGCAGTGCAATGGAACGACTCCAGGTAGACGAATCTGGGCGGGTGTCGTCAATTTCCTGCTGCACAAGAATTCCACTAGCCAATTCGCTAATTAAGGACAAAGCGCGGCGATTGGCTATTTCCAACTCAGCCCGGTTAACTCCCCGTTCATATCTGCCAGAAGCCTCACTTCTTAATCCTGCACTCCGGGAAGAACGGCGAATTGCTACGGAATCAAATAAAGCTGCTTCTAAAACTAAGCTTTGAGTACCTGCATGGACTTCTGTTTCCTCTCCTCCCATGACTCCCGCCAGGGCAACAGGTTTGTCGTTAGCGGTGATTAACAAATTTTGGGTTGATAGGGTGCGAGTCTGTCCATCCAGGGTTTTGAGGGATTCCCCAGCAGTGGCGAAACGGACACCGATGGTTAAATTTTTGTCATCTGTAAGAGATTTTAGGCGATCGCAATCAAAGGCGTGCAGTGGTTGTCCCCATTCCAACAAAACGTAGTTAGTAATATCCACAACATTACTTATGGGACGTACCCCAGCAGCCCGCAAACGCTGTTGCAACCATTCGGGAGACGGGGCAATTTTGACCTGTTCAATTACCGTACCGATGTATGCAGGACAAGCTTGGGTATCGGCAATTTTTAAAGCTAAATTTCCGGCATTTTTGGAAATAGAGACTTCACCAGGTTCAGAAATGCTCAACTTTCCACCAGTTAAAGCTGCGACTTCTCTAGCTACGCCTACCATACTCAGAGCATCAGCGCGATTAGCAGTTGCAGTTAAGTCTAAAATTACATCATCTAAACCCAACAACGGACGGACATCACTACCCAATGATAGATTTTCCTGAGTAAAAATATGAATTCCGTCTACATCGGTGGGCAAACCGAGTTCTTTTAAAGAACAAATCATCCCCTGAGATGCGACACCACGTAGTTTTGCAGGTTTAATTTTTAAATCAATGTTGGGTAAGTAAGTACCCGTAGTTGCCACTGGCACATAGATATCTGCCTTCACATTGGCAGCGCCACAGACAATATTTAAAATCTCACCTGCACCGATATCGACTTGGCAAACACTCAATTTATCGGCGTTGGGATGGGGTTGACGCTCAAGCACTTTCCCGATAACTACGCCATTTGCCCAAGTGCGGCGGTCTTCAATCTCTTCAACCTCAAACCCCGCCATTGTCAGGGTTTCGGCTAATTCTTCTGGACTAAGTTTTATCTCTACTAGTTCGCGCAGCCAATTTAGAGAAATACGCATGGAGTGTGCTTTTTTTAGGAATCGTCTTTTGCTCTAATTTTAGGGTGTTTACTAGCGATCGATCGCAAAGAATAGTAGTGCTAAGAGTTGCAAATATTCAAGTAGAAATTTTGAGTATCGGAGAGGAAATCATCCAATAAGTCATTTAGATTATCAGCAATTATTTGTAAAAACCCTGAAACGATTCATTTCTAAGCTCTTTACTAAGTTTAGACTTCGTTACATAAATTGATTTTTTAACGCCGACTTACTTAAAATTGGTAGTCTCCAATACTTGACTAATTAAATACTTTATCTTGAGTATATAGTAACCAGCAAACAGTATGACGTAATTTTTAGTTTGAAGCGTAACATGGGCTTGTTTTTTCTCTCTTCTCAACAAGCCCAACTTTTTGCTGTGAGCAATTGATTTATGACTTTTATTATAATGCTGGTAATGAGTAGGGCATAAATAAAAATGTCATCAAAAACTTTCGATATTG
This sequence comes from Nostoc sp. WHI, assembly GCF_015714725.1. GTDB lineage: Bacteria > Cyanobacteriota > Cyanobacteriia > Cyanobacteriales > Nostocaceae > Nostoc. The sequence goes on along the minus strand of NZ_WBKM01000237.1, from coordinate 8,456 downwards.
CTGACTTATCGGATAATTTAGCTGATTTATTGTTAGATATCCAAAATCATGTTGAAGTGACCCTAACTCGGCAGGGTGTCCCTTGGGCAAGGGTTTTGCCTTTGTCTCAACCCCAAGAACAGCCTGTAGTTCCCAAAGCGGGTTTAAATCGTGGCTCTATGGTAATGAGTGATGATTTTGATGAGCCTTTACCAGATTCTTTTTGGGGTTTATGAAGGTTTTATTAGATACTCATATTTTTATTTGGTGGGATAGTGAGCCTGAGAAGTTATCACCAAATATTTTAAGTTTGCTACAACAAACGGACACAAAACTATATGTCAGTGTTGTTAGTTTGTGGGAAATACAAATTAAGAGTCAGCTAGGGAAGCTCACGCTTAGTCAATCGTTAGAAGACATCTACGACAGCCAAAGTAAAAATGGGATCTCTTTTTTGTCAGTTATCCCTACCCATATTCTAAATTTAAATACTTTACCTCTACATCATAAAGATCCGTTTGACAGAATGCTAATTTCTCAAGCTTTAGTAGAAGGTTTAACGCTAATTTCTATAGACCAGATATTTAAACTTTATGATGTGCCATTATTTTCTGGTGATTTCGGAATCAGATAATAAAGATATTGTCTTGAGAAGTAAACTTAGCTAAAGACCAGACTGGGAGCATCTCAGTTTTGCAAATATACCAGATGAGAAAAAAGATTCTTGCTCCCTCTCCTTAGTAAGGAGAGGGTTGGGGTGAGGTTTTACAAAGCTTTTTACGAAAGTGAGATGCTCCCGACCAGACTGAAGTATCAACAATAACTTTCATCGACTCCGACGCTGTTGCTTGTAGTCATAATTATCGTATTCAATCGTGCCAAATAGCTCCAAAATTTTCAGTTGCTTTCGACGTTGTACATACTCTCGTAATGCCTCTTCAACAACGGCATCCTTAGTTAGATTACCACCAAGTTCGAGAGCTTCCTTAATTAAGTTTTCGTCAATTTCTACATTAGTAGCCATGTGCAAATTATTCTAATTACGAATTACGTTAGCGTAGCGGTAGCGAGTCCGCGAGCGTCATTACGAATTATTTTATAGTTATTTAAGTCAAATGCATGAAGACTATTTTCAATAATTCAGCACGAGTAAACGGTTTTGTGAGATATCCTGATGCTCCTACCCATTTCGCTTTTACTTTGTCTACAATTCCTTTACTGCCAGTAACAAAAATGATCGGAGTCTTCTTAAACATTGGATTATTTCGTATAATCCGACACAACTCATAACCATCAATTCCTAGCATGTTTAAATCTAGCAAAATTAAGTCCGGTTTGTGCCTGATAATTGACAAAACGGCTTTTACTGGATCGTTGATAGTCACTACAGAAAAATTTTCATTTTCTAAGAAATGGCTAATTTCTTTGAGAATTGTGGGGCTATCATCTACAGAAACGATTTTGTGGACTTTTTGTGCCGTTACAGTAGCAGCCGTTACTCTTTGGGAAGCAGGATTTATGTTATCTAATATTGTTGGTTCCTGAAAATTGTCTTTTGGAGGAGCAGAAATCTCTGGTAATCGCTGAACAGGAGCTATATTATCTTCAGAAATATCTGGGTAAGGGTTGACGGTGGTACTTACTTGTTCTTTAGTATCAACTAACTCTGTACTCAATTTTGAGAAAAGCGCTCGCTCTTCAAATATCTTTGGTAATTTATCAAAGGGTGGATCAGGTTCATGCAAGATAATCGCACCTTTAAGGATGTAAGGGTATAAATTGCGAGCCAGTTGGATTTCATCTTGATTCAAAATTGCAGCCAGATGACAAAGGCTGAAACCCTTCATCCAGTTAGTCAAATCTGGCTGGAGTTTTGGTAAATCTTTTTCCTCAAGTTTGCTGTCAATCAACAGATATGGACGTTGATATGGAGAAGAAACTTGGGGAACCAAAGCTTGCCAATTTTGTAATCGTGCTTGGCAATGGGTTAAAACTTTTTCCACATCTAGCAGACAAATTTTTGGCGTTCTATCCAGTGGTTCTGTTAATTCATAAGTACCTTCTTTGATTAGCAAAAATGATTCAATCACCTCTTTAACTAATTCTTGAATCAGCAGTGCTGCTTGTGTAGAATGTAAATGTTGTTGACTAACTAGCCAGGATATAGCTTCGTACTCAGGAGGCTGGCTTCTCGAATTGCTGTCATCTTCGATTAACTGACTATGTGAGTCAGGTTCAAACATTAGACGTACTTGAACACGAACCTCGCCAGTAAGTAGTGGAATTTGGTAACTAAGGCGACGCAAATGACGTTCTAACCGATCAAAGGGTTCTACTGAATGGGTAGCGTAGGTTATTTTGCCTTGTTCTAAGTAAATCGACCAAGAAACTGAGTTACTCAATGCTTGTAAACAAGTACTGTCAGAGCAATTGGATAATTGTCTTAACAAACTTAAAGGACGTAGTTTGGCGAATGTACCGGAATTATTCATATTTCTCAAGTTTTTGGCGGAATAGCAAGTAAATATTTGTAGATTGAAAATATCAGTTATGAAGTATTTTCTTCTTTGGAATATTTCTCTACGCACAAACTATTTCTTTTAAAATATGTATATATATTAAAATTTATAAGTCTTATAACTTATTTGTTGCTTTTTATACATTTTCCTTACAAGTAAAAAACAAGTAGCCATTATGAACTCGGTATACCAAAGATACATGAAAAACTTCTCTCCCTACCACCCCTAATCCTTAGTCGGTGGGGACACTGAGTTCTCCAACCTCTTCCTACTCCAGAACATCTGTCTCAAGTCCAGTGGGTATGAATAAAGGTAAATACTTATCATGGCTAGACTAGCAGTAGATGTTGATTGCTTCTGGGTTTTACTAACTACCGACACCTATTGTCTGAAGACCTTAATAACTACCTTTATTTATACCCAATTACTTACTAAGCAAATTTGATTCAAAGTTCGTATAGTTACAACACTTACATGCGTACACTTTTAAAGCTAATAATCTTAATTATGGTTAATAAGTTTTCTATAAAGGAACGATTCTCCAACATAAAATCTTTAAAAACTTATCTAGGAAAGTTTACGTATTTATTGTACTGTAAGTTTAATGGATATAAATTTTTGGTAGATCCACTACAACAGGTAATGCTGGGTTTTGATAAACTACTTTTGCTAAACTAAGCCTTGCTCAAGTTCCTCTTAAACGTATAGAGAACTTGGTGAAAATAATTTGTTTAATAAAGATTAGAGCATCTACCACTAGAGACATATCTGTAATCGCGTCGGTGATTAAAACCATATACTTTGAGAAAAGGGAAAGAAGGCTTTGAACCTTGATATAACACAAAAAGTTATAAATGATACATTAAAACTTGATGAAGTCGTAGAATTTGCTGAGAATCCAGAACCACGTTGTCCTTGCGTTCTCTTACTAGACACATCTGGCTCAATGCAAGGAGATCCGATTGAGGCTCTAAATCAGGGTTTACTAAGTTTGAAGGATGAATTAGTTAAAAATTCCTTAGCAGCAAGACGGGTGGAAGTAGCGATCGTAACTTTTGATAGTAATATCAATGTAGTACAAGATTTTGTGACTGCCGATCAATTCAATCCGCCCATTTTGACAGCACAGGGTTTGACTACGATGGGTGCAGGAATCCATAAAGCTTTGGACATAATTCAAGAGCGGAAATCTCAGTATCGTACCAATGGGATTGCTTACTATCGTCCTTGGGTATTCATGATTACCGATGGAGAACCACAAGGCGAGTTAGAGCATGTGATAGAGCAAGCATCCCAACGGCTACAAGGAGATGAAGCAAGTAAGCGGGTAGCATTTTTTACAGTAGGTGTGGAAAATGCGAATATGACGCGTTTAAATCAAATAGCTGTGCGTACCCCCCTGAAACTCAAAGGATTAAATTTTATCGAGATGTTTGTCTGGCTGTCAACTAGTATGTCAGCTGTTTCTCATTCGCAGATGGACGAACAGGTAGCACTACCGCCGATTGGTTGGGGGACTGTTTAATTAAAGCTCGCAGCTTGATGTTTACACAGCTAGCTGTTGGAAAAAAATCTATGAACATATCAAAACAGATTGCTCAATGGCGGATTGTGGCTGCGTCTGTATGTGGTACAAGTCACTTAAAAAACAAGCAGTTATGTCAGGATGCTCATCACTGGCAGATGTTATCAGATAATATTTTAGTGGCAGCCGCAGCAGATGGCGCAGGTTCTGCTAGCCTTGGGAAAGTGGGAGCTATGGTTGCTGTGGAGACAGCAATAGAAAATATTTCCACTAAAGGACTCACCCGAAGCATTTTGACTGATGATGCATTGGTGCGATCGCTTTTAAATGATGCCATGCTAACGGCCAAAAAAGCTGTGGAGGATGAGGCGGCTGCTTGTGACAAACAGCCTCAAGACTTAGCAACTACCTTAATTATGATGGTGGCTACACCAGAACTTGTAGCTGTGGCACAGATAGGTGATGGTTTGGCAGTGGCAAAAGATGGCACGGGCAACCTCCTGGCCCTGACGATGCCTGACAGTGGCGAATATATCAACGAAACCACTTTTTTGACTTCGCCGACTGCCTTAGATAAAGCGCAGATGAGATTATGGCGCACAGAAATAGCCAATGTTGGTATAATTACTGACGGACTCCAAATGCTGGCTTTAAACATGGTTGTTGGCGAACCTCACAAACCCTTCTTTTTTCCACTGTTTGAATTTGTAGCCAATACCCAGGATAAGACCGAAGCCAAGGAGCAATTGGTAAAATTTTTACGCTCAGAGCGGATTACACAACGCACTGACGATGATTTGACACTCATTATAGCTGCATTCAACAACTCATAAGCAATAAATCTACAGGTTTCACATCTTACAATAACTCCCGTTAGCGGTAATTTCATTATGCAGGTACTACGTTGTTCTCCTAGAAAAGAAATCCTCAGCCTCAGTGTCAGTTTGGGGCGTGGCGGTGAAGCTTGTGTTTATACAGTGCCATCCGATAACAACTTGGTGGCGAAGATTTACCACAAGCCAACGACTGCCCATGCTGATAAACTCCAAGCGATGCTTGCCAACCCGCCGGAAAACCCTACGGCTAGTTTGGGGCATATCTCTATCGCTTGGCCAGAGGATTTATTACGGGCGGCAGATGGCAAAAATAGCATTCTCGGCTTTTTAATGCCACGGATTCAGGGGATGCGTCCAATCATCGACTTTTACAACCCCAGAACCCGTCGCCAACACTGCCCCCTATTCAACTATCAGTACCTGCTCCGCACGGCTCGAAACCTAGCGGCAGCTTTTGCGGCTTTGCACGCTAGTGGATATTGTATTGGTGATGTGAACGAGTCAAATATCCTCGTCAGTGACACAGCACTGGTGACTTTGATAGACACAGACTCTTTCCAAGTACTCGACCCAAACAATAATGTTGTTTATCGCTGCCCAGTAGGTAAACCAGAGTTTACCCCACCAGAACTACAGAATAAAACTTTTGCCCAGCACGATCGCGAAATCTCTCACGACTTATTTGGGTTATCGGTGCTGGTATTTCAACTTTTAATGGAAGGCACCCACCCATTTTCGGGGATTTTTCAAGGCGCTATTGAGCCACCACCCTACGAAGCACGCATTGCATCGGGTCATTTCACTTACAGCCAAAAGCGGTACGTACCCTACCTACCGACACCCATCGCACCCCCTTGGGAAATTCTCCATCCCAGCTTACAAGAACTATTTGTCCGTTGTTTTGAAGAGGGTCACAACAACCCACTGCTGCGCCCCAGTGCCCAAGCTTGGCTCTCAGCAATAGCTGAAGCCGAAGATTCCCTGATTACCTGCACGACAAATCCCCAGCATCGCTACAACAACCACATGCGTAGCTGTCCCTGGTGTGAACGTACCGTGCGATTAGGCGGACGCGACCCCTTTCCATCACATCGGGCTATAGAAGCTAGAGAACATCTACAGCCGCGAATCAAACCGAGAAAGCGCCACACTCAGACACCGCATTTTCCACAGCGAGGGATGTCACCGCAATTAGCTAATTATTGGCAGCCAGTAATTACCCCAAGTCGTTCATCTTATAAATTTTCCAAGAAGTCAAAGTTGTACCCAATTATTTGTTGCTTGCTAGGTTTTGGTTTATTGGGATATGCGGACGTAATGATTAAATTTACTCAGCCGTTAGTTTCCCAAAATGCTTACACTCAACAAACATTGCAGGCTCGCCAGATAAATAATAATAAACTCAGCTTCGCTGATTACTATCAGCAGGGTGATGCTGCTTACAAAGAGCGAGATTATGAAAAAGCAATTGTCAACTTTACCGAAGCAATTGAACAAGAACCTACCCATGCCATAGTTCTTGTTAATCGTGGCAATGCCCGCTATAACTTGAAAGACTACGAAGGGGCGGTTGGAGATTATAGCCAAGCTCTCAAAATTCAGCCTAATCAAATCAAAGCTCTTGTAAATCGGGGTAATGCCCGCTATATGCTCGCCGAATATAGCAATGATCCTGATACAGAGTATAACCTAGCGATCGCTGACTATAATCGCGCCATTGGACTGGATAATAAGGAAATTGAAGCTCACATCAGGCGGGGGATTGTCCGCACCCAAATGGCTAAATATAGCGGTGAATCTCAACAAGCTTACAAAAGAGCGATCGCAGATTTTACCGAGGCAATAAAACTTAATGCATCCCAAGCAGAAGCTTACTTTCAACGGGGTGTTGTCTATTATCAAATTGCTCAATATAGTAGCAATTATGAGCAAGAATATAATCAAGCGATCGCTGACTTTAACCAAGCATTAACTATTAGCCCCAAACTAGCAAAAGTGTATCTTAAAAGAGGTATGGTTCGCTATGAACTGGCACAATATGGTGGTAGTGAATCGAACAAAAACCAGACGAAAGCTATCGAAGATATCCAGGCATCTGCCAAGCTCTTTCTTGAGCAAGATGATATGGATAATTATCAGCAAGCACTCAGTAACATGTGTGTAGTCGTAGAAAACAAATGTGACCCTTTATTCCAGAGTTCAAGTAATATGGAAACAACTAATTAAAAACAAGTAAGTTTTGTTACTTGCTTGTTAGTGGTTTTGATTTCAGAAATCAAGCCTAACTAGGATTAGCACCAGCTAATCCTAGTTGTTTTATGTGTGACATTTTTATTTAATTGAGTAATTTATTTTCATGTTTCTAGATATTCATAGAGCTTTTATATAGAAAATATTTTAATTTATATTTCCTTTATAATTTTGCCGAAAATTACAGTTAGATTATTGACGGGAAGAATAAATAAGAAATCATTTTTTCCCTCTATAAGTGCATCCTCTTCATATCGAGAAAGTCAGCCAATTTTGGATTTTAGATTTTAGATTTGGGATTAGTCATCGAATGTCATGAGCGTATGAGTATATTTGTTCCGCCTATTTTCAGAGCAGGACATATACCAAAAACTCTTTTAATCAAAAATCCAAAATTCAAAATCTAAAATTGGCGTGGTCAAATAATCATATCCCTACAAATCTCCGAGGTAATTGCATGAAAGCGGTGATTTTGGCTGGAGGTCTTGGTACACGCCTCAGTGAAGAAACCAGTATCAGACCCAAGCCGATGGTTGAAATTGGTGGTAAGCCAATTCTCTGGCACATAATGAAAACTTACTCTGCCCACGGCATTAATGACTTCATCATTTGTTGCGGTTACAAAGGTTACGTAATTAAGGAGTATTTTGCTAACTACTTCTTACACATGTCAGATGTTACCTTTGATATGCGATTTAACCAGATGAACGTGCATTCTGGTTATGCTGAACCCTGGCGTGTCACCTTAGTAAATACGGGTGATAATACAATGACAGGCGGACGTTTAAAGCGAATCAGTGAACATCTTGGCAATGAGACTTTTTGCTTCACCTATGGTGATGGTGTAAGTGATATTAATATCACCGAGCTAGTTAACTTTCATAAAGCACAAAATACATTAGGAACACTCACAGCCGTTCAACCAGCCGGACGTTTTGGAGCCATTTCTTTAGGATATGAGCAAACTAAAATCACCAGCTTTCGGGAAAAACCGGAAGGTGATGGAGCTTGGATTAATGGCGGTTATTTTGTGTTAGAACCAGAAGTAATCAATTTGATTGCTGATGACTCTACGGTATGGGAGCAAGAGCCATTAGAAAAGCTAGCTGATATGGAACAGCTCTCTGCTTTTAAACATGATGGTTTTTGGCAACCAATGGATACTTTACGCGATAAAAACTATCTAGAGGGGCTATGGAAGAACAGTCAAGCTCCTTGGAAAGTTTGGTAAGAGTAGGGAGTAGGGAGTAGGGAGTAGGGAGTAGGGAGTAGGGAGTTAGGAGTTAGGAGTTAGGAGTTAGGAGTTAGGAGTTAGGAGTTAGGAATTTGGAGTTTGGAGTTTGGATT
>NZ_WBKM01000182.1 GCF_015714725.1 Nostoc sp. WHI | reverse complement strand
TCTGCAACTATATCTGGTCAAGAAATTAAACGTATGGGTGTTCAAAAATATGTCGGTCGAATTAAAGAATCGGGGCGGACAGTTCGCCGTCATAGCAGTTTTTATATTGGATTATATGGAGCTAACTGGGTCAATTTTATGGAAAATTCTTACGAACTGGTGGCGGAGTTAATGACATTAGCTCCTAATAAGCGAAAGTATTATCAACAAGGAGAAAGGGCTATGAGGCTTATTTTATCTGCATTCTAGCCCTTTTTGTCCCCCCGTAAGCTATTGAAGACTATCAAAAATATGACATCCCATTTAGAAGTTTCTCAATGTTCGCTGGGTGATTGGGAGAAGGCAATTCTGATGGGCTATGATGTCTGGCGACAGGTAGAGAAAAATCGGGGAGGAACGTTAGTTGTTGACCTTGATGCACGCTTGATAACCTATTTGTAAGAGTCTAGTCTGCGTTTAGCCTCTGTGGAAATAAAACATTCGCTTAACGATCCATTTATTAATTTTCAATTGGTGAAATTAATCCAAGCTGTCGATACATACTTACACGAAATAAGTGCAAAATTTCTAAAGCTCAAGTCCTATAGAGTAACAAAGCTTGTTATATCTATTAGGATAATAAATGAAATACAAATATAATCTTGGTTGTGCCTATGACTTCCGTATCGGCATTAACTTTACCCGATCACACCCAGTTACCAGACTCAGATGGTACATTCGTGAAAAACTGGCAAGAGCATCCCCAAAGTATCTTACTCACTGACTCGATTACACCTGTCTTAGAGGGACTTTATCCTGATAGTCAATATTGTATCGGACAAGATTTAGGCATCTACTGGCGATTGACAGATCCTCCAGAGAAGGGAGCTGAAGCACCCGATTGGTTTTATGTAGCCAATGTACCGCCTACTCTTGATGGTAAAACGCGGCGTTCTTATGTGCTGTGGAAGGAATATGTCGCACCCTTGATTGTAATTGAATTTGTCTCTGGAGATGGTTCAGAAGAACGAGATAACACACCGCCATCTCAAGGGGAAGGTGGAAATATTGGTAAATTTTGGGTTTATGAGCAGGCGATTCGAGTCCCTTATTATGGGATTTATGAAGTAGCAAAAGCGCAGGTGGAAGTTTATCACCTAATGGATAATACTTATCAACTAATGAAACCCAATGAACGAGGACATTATTCAATTGCTCCGATGGGGGTAGAGTTGGGAATCTGGCAAGGATTTTATCAGAATGCAGAGTTACCTTGGTTACGCTGGTGGGATGCACAAGGAAATTTACTGCTAACAGGTTATGAACGCATTGAAATCGAGCGACAAAGGGCTGAAACTGAGCGACAAAGGGCTGAAACTGAGCGACAGAAGCGCCTCTTGATTACAGAGAAGTTGCGATCGCTCTCTGTTGAACAACTCAACGCTTTGGGAATTGACCTACAAATGTTGGATTAGGATGCATTATTCCATATTCTGCGATAATAAGCTATATTGAAAAACGCTGTTAAAGGTTTATTCAGCATTCTGGGATAGAAGCACCACTACAATAAAAGTCAGATACACTCCTGGTTAAAGCCTATGACTTCCGTATCGGCATTAACTTTACCCGATCACACCCAGTTACCAGACTCAGATGGTACATTTGTGAAAAACTGGCAAGAGCATCCCCAAAGTATCTTACTTACTGACTCAATTACACCTGTCTTAGAGGGACTTCATCCTGATAGTCAATATTGTATCGGACAAGATTTAGGTATCTACTGGCGATTGACAGATCCTCCTGAGAAGGGAGCTGAAGCACCCGATTGGTTTTATGTAGCCAATGTCCCGCCTACTCTCGATGGTAAAACGCGGCGTTCTTATGTGCTGTGGAAGGAATATGTCGCACCCTTGATTGTGATTGAATTTGTCTCTGGAGATGGTTCAGAAGAAAGAGATAACACACCGCCATCTCAAGGGGAAGGTGGAAATATTGGTAAATTTTGGGTTTATGAGCAGGCGATTCGAGTCCCTTATTATGGGATTTATGAAGTAGCAAAAGCGCAGGTGGAAGTTTATCACCTAATGGATAATACTTATCAACTCATGAAACCCAATGAACGGGGACATTATTCAATTGCTCCGATGGGGGTAGAGTTAGGAATCTGGCAGGGATTTTATCAGAATGCAGAGTTACCTTGGTTACGCTGGTGGGATGCACAAGGAAATTTACTGCTAACAGGTGAGGAGCGGGCTGTGATTGAGCGACAGAAGCGGGAGAGAATTGTAGAGAAATTGCGATCGCTTTCTGTTGAACAACTCAACGCTTTGGGAATTGACCTAGAAATGTTGGATTAGGAAATATTATCATCTACTAATAATACATCTTCATATATTTCTGCGATCGCACAACGAAAATCAACGCTAGCTAAATGCACTTCTTCTCCTTTTTCATAAGGGTAAAGTACCCAGTGTCCTTCCTCATTGCGGCGGAAACATTCTACACTCATTTGCTGTGGTGAAATTAGCACATATTCTTGTAGTGATTCTAAGTGTCGGTAGCTGGCAAATTTCTTTCCTCTGTCAAAGCTTTCTGTGGACTCAGAAAGCACTTCGATAATTAAGGAAGGATAGCACTTAAAATATTCAAATTCTCTATCTCGTGCATCACAAGTCACCATCACATCAGGATAAAAATAGCGATTTATGACATCAATTTGTGCTTTCATGTCTAACATATAGACACGACAACCACTACCCCGGAGATGGTTTCGCAGCAGCATAGATACATTCATGCTAACTGTGACATGAGCATCACTTGCTCCTGCCATTGCGTAGACTTGTCCATCAATATACTCGTGTTTGATTTGACTTACTTTCTCGCCTTCTAGATATTCTTCTGGAGAAATATAATACTCACTTTTGCTAATAATCATCTTAGTGTCTTAGTAGTTTTATAAAACATTTTAACCTATGCAATAAATCATCCTAACGCCCAAGATTATTAACTCGCTTGGTAGATGATTTAATGAAAATTATTTATTTAAAATACGTAAAGTATAATTATGAGCTTTTATTTACAACTAGTCGGGTGATTGTAGGATGATCTTAGGAGAAGTTAGCGATCGCTCAAAGTCATTAGATATAAAAACCATTTAGTAAAATACTGAGCGTGTGTAATCTTCTAACTAGATTAATCTATTTTGGCAAAGATGCTTTCCATTTCTCTTAATAATCCACCACCCAAACTTTGCAGAGTTGAAAACTCCGCGTATCAGCCTTCACCTAGCAATTTTAGGTTGCTTAACTACTAGGGAAGGATTTGAATCAACTGATACTCTTTGACTGTACCGAGAATGCGGTGAGGTCGGGATAATTTAGGTGATTGTTCTGTATATATCCAAGCATAGCCAAAAGCTGGTACTTGGGAAATTGAAGCTAGTGGTTGGTCGTCAATAGAAATATAAAAATTAAGCAGTACTTGGATTTTACCGTCTGTTTGCACAAAGTAGATAGGATGAGTTTGGAGAATTGAGGCGATCGCACTTTGTTGTAAAAAAACTCTCAAAACAGGGTTATAGTCACTTAATAGCCCGATGCTACCCATCGCCGCCAACGCTAGCCAACAGGGAATTAACCAACCTGCAATCCAGTAACGAGCAGTGAGAAACTTTTTCCCAAAGTGGTAACGACCAATCCATACCACAGGCAAAATTAACCAACCCAACCCCATAGCCAAGCCAATAATTGCATACTTCCGGATGTCAGAACCACCCCAACCAAAAACAATAATACTAGCTATTACAAGTAAAACACCTAACCCACCAAAGCCATAACTGAGGTTTCGGCAAAGATTCTTCCTTGCGAAAAGGTTTAATACATTTATTTTATCTTTTTGAATAGGTAATTGTTGGGGAATTCCTATTTGATAAATATTTCCTAGCCAGTTTAAACCCACAGACGCAAATAAAGCTATGAACGGATAAAGGCAAAGACTATAGTGAGATAAACGAGTGGTAAAAAGACTAAGTTCACAAAATAAGATAAGTGGAAAACCAACTAATATTAACTGATAGCGAACAATGGGATGACGGAGAATCAAAACTAAACCTAAAATCCCAAAAAAAGCCCAAGGAAATGCTTTTAAAGGGATATTCCATACATAAAATAGCGGACCACTATTATAATGATCATCAGAACCTAGAAGCACAACAAACTTAAACAACTCCTCAAAACTCTGATTTCCGTAGTGCAGCCAGCTAAACCATAGCCAAAGAAAGGTAGGTATTAAACCTACGAAAAAGCCGGAATACAAAATTGGGTTAGTAAGATGATGATGACGGCGATGCTCCCAAATTAAGTAAGGCAATAAAGCTATAATTGGCAAAAAAATCATAAAGCTTCTGACTAAGAAACCTAAACCTAAACTTAAGCCAGCAATAAAACTCCAAAAATAGTGATATTTAGGATGTAATTCAGTTTTTATTAAAGACAAAATAGCTAAAAGTACTAAGAAAACTACAGGCACATCAGGGGTACTTAATCGACAGTATTGCAGCCAGAGAAATTCTACACTTAAAATTGCAGCAGCTAGCAAAGCTAATTTTTTGTCTAACAGAATTTTGCCGATTTCATACACAAGCCATAGGCTTAAAATGCCAGCAATCATGCTAGGAAGACGCGCACTAATATCATTGATCCCAAAAAGTTTGTAGAAACTAGCAATTAACCAATATGGGCCAGGGGTTTTATGATGTGCCCTTTCCCAAGGAGCTATCCAGTTACCAGAATCAAACATCAGGCGGGCTCGCGAAGCATAAAGCGCTTCATCATGTGCCATCAAGCTATTGTGACCAGAAGTAAATAATAGTAAGGGTAGTATCCAAACTAACAAACTAAAATAGGGTAATGATCCTACTAGGCGGATTTGTCGCCAAATATGCTGCAAAAAGTGTAGTTTATATAACATTGAGTTGATCAAATTGAATGCTGCTATTTAGACTCGTTTATGTGTCTTGATGTTATTAAAATATGTTACATAGTGATTATTGAAAAATACCTGAAATTGCAGCATTTTCGGAAAAGTTCTTCAAAAAAGAGATTTATGCAGTTAAAACCGAATCAACGCCTGAAATTAGACGACACAGACGATAAGCTATTTTATGCTTATCCCCGCTTCGTCACCCATGTCGATGAAGGATTTATTCAACAGTTAACGAATTTATATTGCGATCGCCTCAAACCCAACACGCGCATCCTTGATATGATGAGCAGCTGGGTGTCTCATCTGCCAGGAGAGATGCACTTTTCCCATGTGGAAGGACACGGACTCAACGCCCAGGAGCTTGCACGTAATCCCAGCTTAAATCATTACTTTGTGCAAAATCTCAACGAAAATCCCCAGCTACCCTTACCAGATGAAGATTTTGATGCTGTTCTCAACTGCGTATCTGTGCAGTATGTGCAATATCCAGAGGCAGTATTTTCTGAAATTCATCGCATCCTCAAACCTGGTGGTGTAGCAATTTTCAGCTTTTCTAACCGGATGTTTTTTGAAAAGGCGATTCAGGCTTGGCGCGAGGCTTCAGAAGCACATCGAGTGGAATTAGTCAAAAGCTACTTCAACTCAGTACCAGGATTTACTACCCCAGAAGTCATAGCTAATAAATCAACGTTACCGACTTTCTTCCAGTGGTTGGGTGCCTCTGGAGGAGACCCGTTCTATGCTGTTATAGCTTATCGAAGTTAATTAAAATACTCAGTAGTCAGTAGTTTAAAGCTACTGACCATTAATAAATTCAAACAAATATCTCAGAGAACAAGAAATAAGTATCAAAAAGTAAATTTCCAGGTTAAAACCGATAGCAGCGTACATAATTGCCTCAAAGGTCAAGTATAAGGAGAAGCCAAAAATGATTTTACACCGTGAGCGTAGAGTTTTAGCTGCTTTGTTGCTATCAGTATTACTACTAACGACAGCCTGTGCTCCGAAAGCACCCGGACGTTTTGACCAGGCGCAAAAAGAAAGCACTCAACAAAAAAGCGGTCAAGCAGTTACAAAGAAAGCAACTCAAGGTAGCGAATTTAACAAAGTTTTCCCTAGTGCTAGTGGTGGCTACCAGCGTGTTTATACTCAAGAGAAAAAAGGCTTTGCCGAAGCGAAGTTGAAAAAAGACGGTAAAGATGTAGCTATGCTATCTATTTCGGATACCACCAGCACACCTGATGCAGCAGCAAAGTTTTCCAAGAGTACCAAAAAAATTGGTGGTTATCCCGCAGTAGAACAAGGTAAGACGCAAACTGCAATTTTGGTAGGTAAGTACCAAGTAAAAGTACTTTCCCGCATTTCTTCATTTACCGCAAGCGATCGCGCAGATTGGATCGAGAAATTTAATCTTAATGCTCTGGCCAAACTAAAATAAGCCGCATTTTGGAAATTAAAGATAAGAAACTCTAATCAGGAGATTTTTGTGAGCAAATCGATTTTTGAGTTGGTTGATCAATTACCAACTAGCGGCTTGACTATTTCTTTGTTAAATTCCCTCGATTTTGTCGCTCCTGGCCAGTGGCAAAATACCGTTGGCTTTGTCAACACCATTAAGGCCGTCACTGGCGAAACCGACGAAGATTTAATTCAGCAAATTGGCGAACGAGCAATTTATCTATTCAACGACAAATCCCAAGGATACCAAACAGCTTTGTGGCTGTATCAAACCGTTGATGGTACAGATAAGGCTCTTGGTGCAGCCGCCTTAGCTAACAAAGTTGGCGAGAAAATTCCTCTGTTGGGTTTTTTAAACTCTGTCACTCCCAAACCTGACAAAGCCCAAACCATCGATCTAACATTGAAATTAGTCGCTGAATTGGTAGCCTTCTGCCAAATTAACGGCATTCCTGGGGATAGTATCGGTGATTTTGTCGCCTCTTTAGGTGAGTATAGTGGTGAGTCGCTCATCCGCATGGTGGCATTAGTTTGTGTTGACGGTTTAATACCTCTAGGGCCAGACTTTATCAGCAAAGCGATATCTGGGCTTAATCAAACAAATCCACAGGAGTTAGAAAAAAACTCGACTTTCCAAAACATCAAAGATGCGATTCCAGGAAACAATTCTGCTGGTAAACTCAACTTTATCGGCGAAAGCTTTGACTCAGTTAAAGGTTGGATGAGTGGTCTAGTCGCTACAAATAATTTAACGCCACAAAAAGTTGCCCACAACTTGCAAGGTTTTGTTGAAATTGCAGATGACAAATTAGACTACCTAGCGGCGTTCCTGGATGTAGCAACGAATTATTATGAACACACAGGCACGCAAACTTTGGCACGTCGCTTGATTGAACGGGCGGTGGCTGAGATTTAGATTGATGAGTAATTAGAAATAGCTTTTATCTAATTACTAATTGCCAGGATGCTAGCCTAAAATCCCCAAAGTTCACCCCTCAAAACCCCAAGAGTTTTGAGGGGTGAACGTCTTTTAAGCCGAGGGATGGCGGCAACTGTTAGCAGTGTAACCAATACGGTTTGGTTAAGGTGCATAGTCCTTAAAGATCCCCCTTAATCCCCCTTAAAAAGGGGGAAATAGAGCCATTCTGAGCAAGCTTTTTTAAGGGGGGTTGGGGAATCAAATCTTATCCGAACCGTATCAATGATGTAACAATTAATACTATTTTACTTTGATGTAAAAATTGCTTGTGAAATAAGTTTTACAGAAACTTTATCATCATTCCTATTAAGTAGAAACAGACATTGGGAAGCATAATATATAACCTGATCAGGGTTGGGTTCCATAAAAGCTAATTCTACTAGATTGTCAATCAAAAATACTCTCTTGTCAGGATAGCTCGGAACTAATTTGCCAACTATCGAACAGAATTGATGAAGCTCAATCACAAGCTCTACCTGTACTCGTTCCTAGCTAATTTCGGCTGGTTCAAGAAAAGCTACACCTCTAAAATCATGTTGGTGGCATTTTTGGGCACTCATGTACCACTTCTGACCTTACTTTTCAGTTTCATCATCTCAAACTCCTATTCCTTTGAGATGGCAGCGCGAGTTATGAGCATTGCTTTGTTGGCTACGTTAGCGGGTACGGCCGCCACTCTCTACGCCTTAAACCACCTCCTCAAACCGGTTATATTGACATCTGCTGCCTTGCAAAACTATAAAGTTTATTCCCATTGCAGAAGCCAATGGTTTGATCGTACCAATTGGTGAATGGGTCTTGCGAACTGCTTGTGCCCAAAACCGGGCTTGGCAGCTTGCTGGATTTACCCCAATTCGGATATCTGTGAATCTGTCAGCTCGACAGTTTGAACAATCGAATCTGGTTGAGGTCGTTAGCCAAATTCTTGAGGAGACTGGACTCAAAGCATCTTACCTGGAACTGGAAGTGACGGAAAGCTTCTTGATGGCTGACATTGAGCGATCAGTTAAAACCTTAAAACAATTACGAGAACTGGGTATATGCTTGGCTCTAGATGACTTCGGTACTGGTTATTCCTCCCTGAATTACTTGAAGCGCTTTCCTGTGGACATGCTCAAGATTGATCGGTCATTTGTGCAGGATGTCATGTCCAATCCTGATAGCGCCGCCATTACCGATGCGATTATTGCCTTGGCAAAGAGCCTGCGGTTGAACATCACGGCAGAGGGCGTGGAAACCCAAGAACAGCTTGACTACCTGCGAATGCGTGGATGTGATGAAGCTCAGGGTTTCTACTTTAGTCGTCCTGTCCCCGCCGATATAATTGCCCCGATGTTGCAGAAAAGTTCTCAGCAAATGGAGATAATTGCAGCATAGATGGATGTCTGTTTTTACCTTCCTTAAGGTAAACGCAAATCTGCTGCGATCGCATATAAGTAAGGTTGAAAAATAGCCAAGTTTTCCAGTTTCTCAAACTTACCTGTTTGCGAATCTGGGTCAAAGGCTGTGGTAATTACGTAAAGTTTAGTGCCATCAAAGGCAACATGACCGATATGTTGCTCTTGTACTCCACCTTGTTGCTTGAGTCCGGCGAACCCATAGCGCATTCCCTGAAGCTTTCCAACGGGTACTGCTTGCGCCGGGTAGGCTGAGAAAGTAATCTCTTTTCCATATCCACCCTGACGGTCTTTCACAAAAGCAGCGTAGTTGTCTGCAACCCAAGCCTTGAGTGCTGTCAATACCTGAGTTTGGTACTTGGAACTTTGGTAGTCCACCTTGTTCCCTGGTGGAATCCCAGCTGCTAGGAGTTTCTTTTGGAAATCCTGATTGTTTGCTAGTGGGTAAACATTAATCTCAACTGTACCCAAAAGTTCCCCTTTGGAAGAGACACACAACAAGGGTGCATTTCCTTCACAAGCAGCAACTTGCCAGTTAGTTGGAGCAGTGGCGTTTCCCAGGATTTTCTGCCAGATATTTCCCTTACCAGGGTTGGGAAGTTTCGCGACAGTAGGGGGTTTTATCGGTTTGGTTGGAGAAAATTGAGGGAGAACAAATTTTACTCCCAACGGGATTAACACCAACAAAATAGCACCTAGTAATAAATGATATAGTCGTAACATTTTCTTGAAAATCTAGAGCTAAATTTAGAAATATTCATGCCCAAATCTCCCAGGTTTTAGCTGGACTCGAACTGCGCTAAAATCCTTTCTGCTTCCTTACAAAGCACTTCGTGATATTCACCGTTACTAGCTAGTAAACCTCCCCACTGATTGATATCGCCAGTATTGTACTGCAACGGAGTGCCGTCAAAGTGGGTAAATTTACCACCAGCTTCTGTTAAAATCAGTTCTGGGGCTGCTATATCCCAGTCTTTTGGCGCAGACTTGCCAGAAAGGGAAATGTAGATCTCCGCCTGTTGCTCGACAATTGTGGCAATTTTACAGCCTACACTACCCACACCTTTTTGATTTTGACAGGGTAGGTGTTGTAGTAGGTAATCTAACCGTTGGTTGCGGTGAGACCGACTAACGACTAAGGTTAAATCTTCAACTCGTTTACCTGATGATACTTGTATAGGAATAGAACGATCGCGGGTTTCTACAAACGCGCCCCCGCCTTGTATAGCGTAATACAGTTTTTCTGCCTCTGGTACTGCCACAACTGCTAACACCGGGCGTCTTTCCTTTACTAAAGCAATATGAACCGCATAGTCCCCAGTTTTTTCGATAAAGTCTCGTGTGCCATCCAAAGGATCAATGATCCATACCCAAGGCGTGGACGGCTCTGGTATATTACTCACCGAT
Source organism: Nostoc sp. WHI (assembly GCF_015714725.1). GTDB lineage: Bacteria > Cyanobacteriota > Cyanobacteriia > Cyanobacteriales > Nostocaceae > Nostoc. The sequence goes on along the minus strand of NZ_WBKM01000182.1, from coordinate 6,994 downwards.
TGATAAGTTTCTTCACTGATGTAAGTAAAATCTTCATTACCTAAAGTTGCTTGCAACTTCTGCAAAATGTATTGACTCACAGCTACATCTGCAACGGTGACAGGCTCATTTTGTTTATATTGTACTTCTAGATTAGAGTCTTTTGCAGTCCCGTGGTAATACGATCGCAGTATATCTGCTGCTCCCCAACCTACCTCACGAGCGATCGCTAATATTTCTTGTAAGTCTTTCATTAATTTAGCCTGATCTAAAAATATGTATAGGGACGCACAGCGATGTTTACTTGGTTTAACTAATTACGAATTACGAATTATTTTAAATCCATCCAGCACCTAGTGCCAAAAAATTTACAGGAATCAGCAGCAATATTAGCTGCTAATGCCAGTGCATCAGTAAAACTTTCTCTTAAAATGTAATGACAGAAAGCACCGTGGAAAATATCTCCAGATCCTAACGTATCAACCGCTTGAATCTGTGGCACATCTACGATACCAGTTTTAGTGCAACTCAAGTATTCAATTGGTTTTTGTCCGTGGGTAATGGCGATGTGAAGAATATCAAAGTCACTGAGGTAGGCAAAAACTTCTTCTCCAATGTGGCAGTTTGGGGGATAAAAATTAGCCGAACAGATGGCGTAATCCACAAACGGCAGAATTTTCTCAAATCCAGGTTTCCAACTACCACCATCGATAACCACTGGGATATTCTTGGCTTTAGCCATTTGGGCTATAGAACAACCAACCGCCATCTGATGTCCATCAATCAATACTATATTGACATTTTGCAAAATATCTGGGGGTATAGATGCGCTGCTGGCTTGAGTTTTGACAGCATTGATGGAAACCACCGCTCGTTCACCTGTGGCTTGGGTGACAATGATCGAAGAGACAGGTGGTGCTAAATCAGTGGTAGGCTCAAGGTCTGCGATCGCATTCAAGATGTTTGTTCAAATAGTTAGCCCCCAGATATGGAGTCTGAAGGCTTCTAAAAGCTACTTAATTTTAAATGGAGGAAAATGAATCACATCACTTTTGTTCGTCATCTGTACTGGCTTCCAGCAAAGCTTTTTGTTTTTCTGCACGTTCTCGCGATCGCTGATTAGTGCCATAAATAAAGGCAGTAATTATTGAGACAATAGGAGCGCCAGCGATTGCGCTTCCAGCCAAGTCATGACCTTGTTCAATTAAAGACCAGCCTGCTCCAATAGCAACAACAGAAATTATAAAAGCAAAAATCAGACCAACCCATGAACGCTTACTATCACCACCAATCACAGTCTTTTCCATCTCCATGCGATGCTGTGATTGCTTTTTGGCCATATCGAATATTTCACTAGCAAGACCAGGCTTAACTAGGTCGTATGCTTTAAGGATTTCAGGTGGAGGAAGAGGACCAGAAGACTTTGTTGAAATTACTGCTGTTTGCAGACCTATGAACATTTTTTCTAGGTCACTTTTTTTAGCCAGATTTTTGTCCAGCTTTTCACTAGGAGTCTCATTAATGTCTTCATTATCCATCACACCACATCATCCTTTATCTAAATCTGGGCTTCTGCTAAAGCTTCACGCGCTTGGGCAATAAGCGTATCGTTGATTTGATATTCTACTTCCTTGTACTCGGCCATTGCCTTGTTAAGATCGTGTCCTACAACTAGCCAGTCAGACAGCAGTGCTAAATAGTCTGCCTGCTCGCTAGTTAATGACGTGTTGTACTGCTCTAAAGTGTTACCAACATCAATTATTCTGGCAACACCCTCGATTAAGGATGGTCGTGCGTATAAATAGCTTGACAATATATCCATAACAACCCATGATAATTACCCTCCGAGGGTATATCCCTCCAAACCCAATATACATCAATCAAAAGCACAGACTGTAAAACCAATGCCAGCTTAACCAAATCTTTTTTGGATTTTGGACTTCGGCTACGCTCAGTCGAACGATTTTGGATTTTGGATTATTCATTTATTATATTTGAGTTGTGAAAACTATCGAACCGCCAGACGCGACTCGAAAATACTCGCTATCGCTTTTAGCGTCTCGTTAGAGAAGAGCGCCAACGCGCAGCGTCTCGCAAGAGAAGAAAAGAAACAGAGAATTTTATAAATTATTTAGGACTGCTATAGGTGCATAAATTATTTAACTCCTAACCCTAGCCCTGTCAAGATGATATGTAGCTTGAATTTTATATTCGTTCAACCAAAATCTTCACTTGTTCTTTTAGAATTTTGAAAATTCCGAGTTTAAAGGTGCAACTTCCGAGTTCAGAGGCTCAACTTCCGAGTTCAGAGGTACAACTTCCGAGTTCAGAGGTACAACTTCCGAGTTCAGAGGTACAACTTCCGAGTTCAGAGGCTCAACTTCCGAGTTCAGAGGTACAACTTCCGAGTTCAGAGGCTCAACTTCCGAGTTCAGAGGTGCAACTTCCGAGTTCAGAGGTACAACTTCCGAGTTCAGAGGCTCAACTTCCGAGTTCAGAGGTGCAACTTCCGAGTTCAGAGGTACAACTTCCGAGTTCAGAGTTAGTAATGAACATAAAACTCACCTTGACAGCGCTACTCCAAACTCCTAACTCCTAACTCCTAACTCCCCACTCCCCACTCCTAACTCTCCCTCATGCAAACCGATCCAAAACCAGGAACACTTTACGTCGTCGGCACACCAATTGGCAATCTGGAAGATATGACCTTTCGGGCGGTGCGAATTTTACAAACGGTGGATATCATTGCTGCGGAAGACACCCGTCACACAGGGAAACTCCTACAACATTTTCAAGTTAAGACACCCCAGGTGAGTTACCACGAACACAATCGTACCAGTCGTATCCCAGAATTATTAGAGCATTTAGGTAATGGTAAAGCGATCGCTCTTGTGAGTGATGCTGGAATGCCAGGAATTTCTGATCCTGGATATGAACTAGTGAAAGCCTGTATTGATGCGGGAATTCCAGTAGTTCCTATTCCTGGTGCTAGTGCAGCAATTACCGCCTTGAGTGCAGCTGGACTACCAACAGAGCGGTTTGTTTTTGAAGGCTTTCTCCCGGCGAAAAGTCAACAGAGACAAAAACATTTAGAATCTCTGCAAACAGAATCTCGCACATTAATATTTTATGAATCGCCCCACCGTTTAAGAGAAACTTTGCAAGACTTAGCAGAAGTTTGGGGAAGCGATCGCCAAATTGTGCTAGGACGGGAGTTAACAAAATTGTATGAGGAATTTTGGCGGGGAACAATTGCCGAGGCGATCGCTCATTACAGCCAACGTGAACCCCAAGGTGAATATACATTAGTAGTGGCGGGAATTCAACTTAGTCAGCCCCAACTGACACAAGAGGAATTGAAAGCAGAATTGAAACAATTAATTAGTCAGGGAATATCGCGATCGCAAGCTAGTCGTCAATTAGCAAAAGTTACTTCCCTTCCCCGTCGTCAACTCTATCAACTAGCTCTTTCTTTAGTTCTAGACTCTGATTGTAATATTTAAAAGCATAATATAATATATGCAAAATAGTCCCATTATAAATAAAGCGATCGCGCTTTAATTGCCAGATATTACATGAAAAGCTTAGTTCGTTTTTCCTTTTGGAAACAAGTTATTCTTGCTCTTGTCTTTTACGCTATTTGCAGTAGTATAGGTATCCTCATTTCACCGGATGGAATTGCAAAATTAGCAGTACAAGAGGGAAGAGAGTTTCAGTACTGGGATGCGATTCATTATGTCAATCTAGGTTTGCATCCTCATTGTCAAGCCTTCTACCCACTCTGGTCACAAGTAATTCGTTTGTTTGCTCCACAGAGTTCAGTCGTTGGGCTTCGGTATGCTTTTATCTTCTCTAATATCCTCTTTGTCTTGTCACTACCTATCGTATTATTTGTCTTACGAAAAGTCATTAAGTCAGAAAGTTTGAGTTTTATCACTCTGATACTTTATGTTATTAATCCTAATTCTATTTTCCATAGTATTGGCTACACTGAGAGCTTGTTTTCGCTCTGGGCAATCATTAGTGTGGTAGCTCTTTTATTTTCAACTTCTGTATTTTGGAATATTATCTTAGCGGTGTCCGTGATTCTGATGTCTGTATCTCGACCGAGTTTAGTGCAACTTATCTTTGCTGCATTTAGTGCGATCGTTTGCGTCTTTTTAGGAAGTAAATTAGGGTCTGAAACCCATTCCAAAACTAGGGAGTGGAAAAAATATACTATCCCCACTGCACTGATTGCTATATGCGCTATGGCAGGTTATTCGATCTACGGCATCTATTGTTTATTATCAACAGGCAACTTTTTGGCTCCCTTTCAAGCTCAGGTAGAGTGGGGAAGAACTCTTCAATTACGACCGTTGTTTCTGTTGTTTCCCAGGTCGCTGTTAAATGACTTACACGGTCTATACTTTCCATTTATTCTGTTGTCCCTAGTGGTTGTCCTCATTTACTTTCATAACAAACACAAGGAGATTTCACTGTATGTACCCAAACATCCTCTACTATCAATAACCCTTTTTTATCCTCCTATAGCGATTTTGATCTATTCCATCCGTTCTTGGCAGTTAGAAAAAGCGGGTAAACTTACTCCTCGATATGTAACTCCAACCATTGCCCAACTCCAAACAAATTATGTGTTCTTTTTTTGCTTATCCATTTGTATAGCTAATGCAGCAATTGGATTTCTAGCAGCTTCCGATTATCTCTATAGTCTGGCACGATTTGTCTTTGCAACGCCCTTCTTTTTTATTGCTTTCGGTATGGTGGCAGACCATCTCGATAGTCCAAAGACACGAGAATTTCTTTATGGATGTCTCCTAGTTTCTGGCTTAGGGCTAGTCGAACAGTGGTATCGTTGGGGCAACAACCGTTGGGTAGGATAATTTGGATAGAGGACGTTTTTATTCACTGAACATAGGCGTTTTGCTATTTTTACGTTTCCTATATTTTTATTAGGATTACTTATTTCTAGAAAAAACTCACGAGAATATGTATTAGATATCTGGTTAATATCAGTAATATTAACTTGGATTTTATGTTGTAGACTAACATCAAGCTGGATTCCCTAATTTTGTTCTGTAATATGAAGTCAATCCTTCATCTATGGAAAGCTCTAATTTCTTAGCCATTAACTGGATGCTAGGCTCTTTGAAAATACTAAGGTGATCGCCAGGGATTTCATGTATCTCCAATTCTCCACCCGCCAACTTAGTCCAACCTAATTTAGGCTCATCTAGAAAACGCCTGTCACTAGCCATCAAAAGAGTTATACGGCCTAAGTAAACTTGCGGTATATACTTTGTTGCATACTCTTCTACAAGTTTGAAGTATGCCGCTCGGCCAACTAAATGTTGGAAGTTTTTAATTCTGAGAAATTTATTTTTCAGAGCTATATTACCATATTTTTGTGCCAAACGAGCCATGCCACCTTGTAGAAGGTAGGCAGGCCCAATTTTTAAAAATTGATTCCACTTGTACGATAGTCTATTTGCTATCGGTATTTTCTTCATTGCACCTGGTACATGAGAATCAAACAAAGCTAATAAAGCTATATGCTGTCCTTGTGAAGACAATTGCTGAGCCATTTCAAATGCGATAACTCCTCCAAAAGAATGACCTCCCAAAAGATAAGGACCTTCAGGTTGGAGAGTTCTTATTTCATTGATGTAGCGCGATGCTAGTTCCTCTATTCCATTGAACCTAACTGGCATTCCCTGTCCATCACGTGATATTAGCGCATAAACAGGTTGTTCTGAATCTAAATAAGGAATTAGAGACTGATATAAGTTAACACCTTGACAGAAAAATAAAGGTGGTTTAGAACCATTGGGTTTAATTGGTACTAAACAAGATAAAGACACCGAAAACTCTAATTGGCGAAGAATTATGGCTAGTTGCTCAATAGTCGGATTTTGATAAAGAATAGCCAAGGGAAGATTTTTTTTAAAGGCTTCCTGGACTTGTGCAAATAGGCGTATGGATAGCAGCGAGTCGCCTCCTAAATCAAAGAAGTTATCTCTGATGCCAATAGGCTCGATACCTAGCACTTTTTCCCAAATCTTTGCCAGTTGGAGTTCCGTCTCATTACTAGGAGCCGCAAAAGTTTCTTCTGCTTGTTGTCTGGTTTGAGCCGATTCGGGTAGAGAACGGCGGTCTATCTTGCCGTTAGGAGTCATTGGTAGAGCTTTCAATATGACAAAAGCTGAAGGCATCATGTACGCAGGTAGTTTTTGCTCTAAGAAACGACGCAGCTGCTCAACTTTAGCTGTCTGTTCCTGGTTCAGAGTCAGATAAGCCACGAGGCGTTTTTCACCAGAAACTTCTTCCCTCACGATGACAACAGTCTCTTTCACAGAGGGGTGTTGCCTGAGTACAATTTCAATTTCTGCCAATTCGATCCGGAAGCCGCGTATCTTCACCTGGTGGTCAATTCGACCAAGGAACTCGATATTACCATCACTCAAGTAACGTGCTAAGTCGCCAGTTTTGTAAAGGCGTGCCTCTCTTTGAGAGCTAAAGGGGTCGAAAATGAACTTCTCTGTCGTCAGTTCTGGACGGTTAAGATAGCCTCGCGCTAAACCAATACCACCAATGTGCAGTTCACCTGATTCACCAACAGCCACAGGCTGCAAATTTTCATTGAGGATGTAAATCTGTGTATTGGTAATCTTACGGGGGGACAAAAAGGGCTAGAATGCAGATAAAATAAGCCTCATAGCCCTTTCTCCTTGTTGATAATACTTTCGCTTATTAGGAGCTAATGTCATTAACTCCGCCACCAGTTCGTAAGAATTTTCCATAAAATTGACCCAGTTAGCTCCATATAATCCAATATAAAAACTGCTATGACGGCGAACTGTCCGCCCCGATTCTTTAATTCGACCGACATATTTTTGAACACCCATACGTTTAATTTCTTGACCAGATATAGTTGCAGATGTATAGGCAAGCGAGATTAATAAAATTAGAGAAATTAACCGTTTTCCTGATGCCTTAGTATCTTCTAAGTTATAAC
>NZ_WBKM01000149.1 GCF_015714725.1 Nostoc sp. WHI | reverse complement strand
CAACTCTAAAAGTTTCGTTACATCCTCTTTAAAATCTGATAATGAATCGGCAAAATTTAGATTTGCATATATGTTTTTCTCCATAAAAGTAGATACTTCCTATTTCAAAACTATTCCTGAAAAGAAATTTTACCTTTTTTATAGTCGCAACAATGTACAGAAACCTCGTTTTTAGCACAGGTTGTGTCTTCTAACGAATATTACTCAGGTCATTGTATTAAATGTTTAATATGTACGTAAGAGTTTATTAGCGATCGCTCTCCAGGTGGGGTTATCTCACAAAATCGCATTGCTCCCGAGCGCAATTGGGGTGTGGTCAGATTTGCAGAAGTTCAGGTAGTGCGTCATCCTTGGAGTTGTTGTAAGGCGATCGCTCAAATCATCGCTCGGTTGACTGGAGATGATAGTGTATTCATATTATTGCAAAAATTAGCTGATGTTCCTTTACAAAAACAGTGGACAAAGCGTGAGGCTAGGCTGATGGCTAAGAACAATTATCGTCAGTCTTATTTACCAAAAATGGGAAAGTAAAACTAGAGATAGTACCTTCAATACTCATCTTTAATAGTCATATAGTCTCCCCAGAATAGGGCTACCGTGTACACACAAGTCTTTGAGAGTTGCCTCACACCATTTTAATCCTGGTACAAAGATATGTGTACACGGTAGATTATGGGTAGAGAATTGGAAGGGTGTTACATCGCTTTTGTCAACCTCGCGTTAACTAATCTTTTTGGTTTTTTTACGCACTGTTTGTTTGATTTGCGGTGTGACTTCCACTCACGAATGCTCATAGCGATAGAGCCAAAATCCCGACTGGCAAAGGCTGTTGTTTTATTCGCACTGTGCCAAATTGTATCTGCCTCAGTTGGTTCGAGTGGAGGTGTACAGCGATCGCAATATCGGTCAAATAGTTGGCGTGGTTGGGGATAATAAGCGATTCCGTGTCTAGTGAGTAAATTAGATGTACCCAGTAGGTTACGAGCTAATTTGTAGCCAGAATTGTTTCTGTTTCCCTCAGATTCGCCATAAGTCAGTAAAGTGCGATCGCTCAAAGTTAAACAGATAGACAAAGGAACAGATACTCCGCTAGCGCGTAGTTGTTTAAGAGATGAGCAATTATCTCTGGTTGTAGCCTGTGTTACTGTCCCTCGTCGGCAATGTAAGGTTGGGCGAGGTGCAGTAATAGAACGTTGTAGTAGCGCTGTTTGTGGGTCGATAACTTCTCCATTTTTCGCTCTTGTGAGAAGTTGCACCCACTTGCGCCAACGTTGCTCAGAAAGTTCGTAGCGAAATAAGGCTGTAGAATCAAATGCGGTTTCTAGTTCTTCCACATTGTAATGACAGTTTGACCAATGCTCTAGGGTAATGGGGATGGTTGCACTCAATATTCCATCCACCACCCGTCTGCGAACCATACCTGGCAGTCTCATGGAACGAGCCAAATTACAAATGGCTGGGTCTGCGTTTTGGATAATCGTCAGTTGGCGATTGAGGTACAGCCATTCAGCAGGATTCAAAAAATGGCTGCATTTAAAGTAAACGTGCAGGGATTTCCCACCTGTGTAAACTACGGCGGCGGGTTCCAAGTTGATTTCATCCTTTAGCCGAACTATAGCTTGTCGCTGCTCACTCAATACCAAATCATCAATTTCGTAGAATAAACATTGGCATTGACTAACGTGCTGATTGCTGATTCCCTTGTCTGGTTGGTTGGGGTAAAAGCTGACTGTGGCACCAAGATATGACATTTTAAATGCCAATGCCCAACCATCAGCATATCGTTTAGGTGTCAGTCGCCAGCAGGTGTTGCCCTGTTTGTCTCGACCTCCTTTCGTGCAGCAGTAGAGTTGAAATCCTTGCTGGGTGATTTTACCGCAGAGAATGTAGTGGGAGTAGACAAATTGACCATTGCGGTAGTAGTTATTCCAGTTTTGAGGTATCATTTCTGTAGGCAAGTCCCAAGAAATCCTCAGCCAAATTTTGGTTCCGGTGGTAAAGCCTATTTGTCTAAGAAATTTAATGGTTGTTTGTCTGGGATTGAAGGTCATGGCACTTACACCTAGAGTGTTTATCCCTCTCTAAGTGGCGTTAGCTGCACTAGAACCAACTTTTCCACATTTTACTTACATAAATTTTCGCCTGAAACCTTTGATTGGCTTGGGTCACTCAGAAAAATTAGATTTGCTGCTGATGAGCAATAAGTTCCTCTAGTTCAGTTATTCTCGCTTGCAATGCCGCCACTTCTTGTTCAGAATAGCGAATAGGAATGTGCTGTGGACAGTTCCAATTCCAAGCTTCAATGTGAAACAGAATCACTCGTTCCACTTCTGCTTCATAGTTAGGAAGTTTCAGGCTTTCAATTAGTTCACTATCATCTTCTACATACATAGCCCGCCCCCAAATTTTCAACCGTCGGCGATGGCGATAATCCATCAAAAACAAAAAAGCTTTGTCATTTTCGTCAAGATTACCAACGGTAACATATTGAACATTGCCTTTGAAGTCAGCAAATCCTAAAGTCTTTTCATCTATAGCTTTCAAAAACCCAGGTTGTCCACCACGAAATTGAATGTATGGATAACCATTAGAACCGACGGTTCCTAAATAAAAACCATCCATTTGGGCGATAAATTCCTCAATTTCTGGTGTGATGGTATCGTTAGAAGGCCCATTTTGTTCAAATCGAGCATAGGTCTCCCGTGAGCCACGTTGTTCTTGAGCAACTTTGACAGCAGGCGTGAAAGCAATTTGCGTAAATTTACGTGCCATATAACTCTTTATTTTTACATATCTAAAAACAGGGGAAGATAGAGAAAAGACAGGGGAGCAGAGAAGGGAAAAAATTCCTCTGACTCTCTACCTTCTCCATCTAAACTGGGTGTTATTTGCCTATACCAAGGCAGGTGCTGCAATTCCTTGCATTCCTATAAAACCGGGAAGGGTCTTAACTCGCTCAATCCATGCCAGAATATGAGGATAAGAGTCAAGAGCAATTTTGCCATCTGGTGCTAAGGCAACATAGGGGAATACTGCTATATCTGCAATAGTTATCCGCTCGAACTCTAACCATTGGCGATCGCGCAAATGTTGGTTAAGTTGTGTAAGAATAAACTCTGCTTTTTGGTTAGCTCTGTCAATATCAATACTGGTGGCATTAAACAGATAGTACAAACGAGCCGATTCTGGCCCCTGACGCACTTCACCCGCAGTTGTAGATAGCCAACGTACAACCTGACTAAGTGAGACAGCATCCAGTGGCAACCATTGTTCACCACCATAAAAACGAGCCAAATAAACCAAAATTGCCTGTGCGTCTTTTATAATTGTGTCGCCATCCACTAATACAGGAACTTGACCGAAGGGATTAAGCGACTGAAATTCAGAGGCTTTGTGTTCCCCCTTCAGCAAATCGACCTTAATCCATTCATGTTCAATGCCCAATAGTGATAGCAAGAGCTTGACCTTATAGCTGTTACCAGAGAGTTCGTGACCATAAAGCTTAATCATTGGTTAATCCTCAATATTCTGTAAAAAGAAGCACTGTTAAGCTAAAAATTAGCGGTCTAACGGGAATAAGAACGACAGCAATCAGAGATAGTCAGGGCAAGTTGATTTCTCCCGTTGTCAACTGACACCTCTTGCGATTCGAGATGCTGCATAGACATCCCTGCAAATTAAGGAATTAGTACAGTTATTTTATACCAAGCGTTCGGTACAAAATAACTGTACCAATCGTTCGGTATAATGTCAAGAGATGAGATTTCAATTTATGTAAATGGCAAAAGATACTTATATTCCCTGCTTGCTACAACTGTTTCGACAGTATGGTTACGATGGGGCGACTTTATCGAAAATTTCACAAGCGACAGGTTTGGGGAAAGCCAGTCTCTACCATCACTTCCCCGGTGGGAAGGATGAAATGGTGACGGCGGTGTTGGATTTTATGGAATGTTGGTTGGAGGAACACATTTTACAGATACTTCGCGGTGGAGGGGATGCGCTCACTCGGTTGACTAAGATGTGTGAGCAGATTAACGAGCTATATGAAGGCGGACAACTACCCTGTATGTGTGCCATCTTGTTGATGGGGTCAGCACGAGATATCTTTCATACCAAGGTGCAAACACTATTACGAGCCTGGATTGATGAGATAGCAACTGTTTTGAGGGCAGCCGGATTAGATGAGACGCTGGCTCATGAGCGTGGGGAAGATGCTGCTATTGCCATTCAAGGCGCTCTGATTGTGGCGCAGGGTTTGGATGATGTGGCTCCTTTTGTCCGTGTGATGAAACAATTGCCACAACAACTGTGCCAAGATTTGTAGGAGAGTGATTACACAGTTCATCCCAAATATTTGAAAATAGGTCTGTCCGATTCCGTTTTCCCAGGGATTTCAGATCGGGGTGACACTATATATTTACAACATCTACTGGGAAGCGATAGCCATTTGGTATGGCAATGAAAATATTACAGGTGTTGTTCAAATTTTCATCTGAGCGTGTCGGTTCATGAAGCCCTAAATGCTGACAGACAACATCCAAACTACTATCTCGCCGAGAACTTAGCAGCCAAAGTCACCTGCGGGTGCTGGCTGTTCCTTAGTCGATGGGATGGTGTTTCTTTTAATGATAACTGATATCAAAGTTCCCAACCTTGAAGCTCTGGGATTCGGCTTTGGTTGGGTTGCGAGTGATTGTTAGTTAGCATCCCATTCCAACCAGCTTCACCGGGAGAAACTTGTTTGGCTTGGGGTAGTTCAGCCAGTATCTCAGCTATCAAGTCCTCAACTTTCTCATTATCTTTAAAAGCGATGACTACTGTATCGAGCGATCGCAAAAATTCTAAAGGTATTAGCTCGCTATCGCTTACACTCCAATACAATGTAGGTTTGCGCTTTTCTTTGTCAACAGTTGATTCTAAGGCAATGACAGAGAGAACTTCAATCGGGTCACTTAGTAGCACTGCTCTTTCTACTGTGGCATCTGTAGCAATCCAAAAACTACCATTTTTCCTCGCTTCAGAGTTCAGGGGAATAGCGGTGAAGTCACCTGTTGGTTCTAGCTGCTTGGCAAGAGTTGGAAGATCATCGAGTGTGCGTTCCACAAATATTGCTTGACCTGCAAGACTTGCATAGAGCCAACCCTTTTCATACAATTCTGTGAGCAGAGAATTGGGTAAATTATACTGCTGGCTTAAGTTTAGGCGTATTTGCTCCCAGTTTGTTGGTTCTGGTATAGGCAAGGAGTTTGTTTGAGTAACTGCTGGCGTATGATTTTCAACAGCTTCTTCCATAAGTTTTTTGATGCGTTTGTCATCCTGTTTTGAAGGCACTGCTGGTGTGAGATTTTCGACAGCTTCTTCCATAAGTTTTTGGATGCGTTTGTCATCCCGCTTGGGACTGTAGTTTACACCTCGATGCTTTTGTAAACCAGGAAAGGTATATGCTTTACCGAGATGCGTACCACTAAAAGCCACACCATCAAGTTGGTAACTAATGCCTTTGACAATGCCTGTGCGAGTATAACCAACGCGGACATTAATACCTTGTTGTTGCGTTCGCTCTATTAACTCTGGCATAGTGGGATGGTCGTGGGTTGCTTGGTCGAGCGATCGCTGAAGTTTGACCCTAACGCTTTCCTCTCCAGTTATGGCAAGTTGCCTACGTTCACCTGTAGTTGGACTGTGCTTATCTTTTTCCCAACTTGGTTGCACTGATTGCAAATTGTGTTCCTGCTCCAACTTGCGAATTACCGCTTCACTTCTGCGATCATCCCAGCTATCAGAAACTGTAGTCCCATCTAATTGAATGCGACTGGCAGCAATATGTATGTGTTCATGAGTCCGATCAGTATGCCGCACTACGACATATTGGTTCATATCAAAACCCATTGCTTGCAGATACTTTTGGGCGATTTCATCCCAAGTATCATCATCTAAACTCTCCTTATGGGCCAAACTGAGAGAAGCGTGATAAACAGCCCTGCTCACCTTCGGGTTTAATCTTCGAGATATACCAAATTCAGCTGCTAATTCGCGTGGGTTTGTTCCTTCCATATTCCCACCGATTTGTTTTGCTCCATCTTTGCCAAAGAGGTAGTTTAGCAGTCCCCGAAAACTTTTACCTTTAATGTGCTTGCCAATCATCCTTCATCTTGTAAATCAGTGATTAAATCAATTTCAGCAATCTCTCGGCGCACCTGTTTCACCAAATCTCTTACCTGTGACAACAATGCTCTATCTACGACCACAGGTTCTCCCATGAGTACTGAAGTATTGATTGCTTTAGCTATTTGGTTGAGGTTGTTGCCTATTTTCCCCAACTCCCAGTAAGTTTGGCCTGCTACTTTGGTGACACGCCTGGGCAATCTATTTTTCAGAGTCTTGGCACGAAACAACTCACTCATAGTGAGATTATTTTCATCTGCCATTAGCTGTGCTTTCTCGTATTCTGCCAAAGTCAGTCTAATGTCTATCCTGTGTGAGCGTTTTTGTCGCATTGCATTATTGATGCATTAGTCATTAGCTGTTTTAAGTTTGACGACTGCACTATCATTTGTCATTGACCAAGCGGTTACTTACGATTCTGGTTCAATGCCAAGATGCGATGCGAGATAATAGAATGCCCTGCAATAGCTTTGGTTGAGTACTAAGGAAGTCAAGATAACGCTAGGGGCATCTTGGCGAAAGCGAGCGATCGCCTACGGCAAGGCGTAGCCCATCGCGCAATTAAAAAGCTAATCCGCCCAAACCTTGCAGAAATTTTCCAGGCTGAGGTTTTTCGTATCATCTTCCCCTCTGTCACGGTGGTTGACCTACTTAGGTAGGGGAACCGTGAAAGGAGGGCAAGTTTGTTGCCGCACCTGGGGGGTGCGTTTTTTCTACCCAGAAAAAATGTCCGGACAGCAACATAGCTTGCTACTCACCAAAGGTTTTTTTGGGCTACTCGAATCAACTGTTAGATGAATATGTAATGGATCGCTGATGGATTTGTATTGGATCTCTCATGGCATAATCTTTGTCAATTGTTAAGCATTGTTGCAAATAAAAATTATACTTACAATACGTATGTCGTACAAATGGATCTCTATTGGATCAACATTGTCACTGTAATGAATCCGCAATGGCTCATTCGTGGAACTGGCATGGATCTGTTATGGCACACTTTTCTAAATCGAATTTCTTAGCAGAAAAGTAACGACTTAATTAACAGCAGCGAAAAAAGAATAACCAACTGGATAAAATTTGCCTTCAATAAAATGGTCAGTAGAGTGATGTTCACAGCCAATATTTGCATTTAAGTTAAAAGCAGCTTTTATGGATAATCACAACCACAGTCAATGTCAAACCTGATAGTCAGTTTTGACCCTGGTGCTTCCTTGACCAAGATTGTTTACGAACTAGCAACTGAAGGCAAACCATGTTTGATGACAATGGAACCAGAAATGCTGAAGTTGCCTCAAAGTTCGATTGACGCTTATATGTCGAGTCGCAAGGGTCTTGAATCTCCTAAACCAGTAGATGAAGCCTGGGTGTCAAGTCCTGCGGATGGTGATACACAATGTACGGTAGTTGGATTTCTGGCACGCCAGTTTTCAGCATCTGCCAGACTCGATAAGCTCAAGTACGAAACCTCAATTCACAAAGCCTTAGCAGTAATTGGTGCGATCGCTCAACACAACAAATTGCCTAACAGGTTTTCACTATCACTGACCTCACTATTGCCCTATGGTGAATATCAAAATCGCCAAGCATTTGAGCAACAATTGCAATCTGCACTCAAGGATTTTAGGTTTAGGGGTCAAAGGTTGCGGGTGAAGCTGGAGAGATTCGAGTGCTTACCCGAAGGTGCGGGATTGGCAATGATTCGCCAACGCCAGAATGGTAAAAAATGGTTTAACGCCCAAACCATCGCAGTGCTGATGTTCGGGCATCGCAATACCAGCCTTCTATTATTTGAACGGGGCAAAATGACGGCGGGTTACACCAATGGGCTGGGCTTTCACCAAATGGTAAAGCGAGTAATTGAGCGCACATCTGGACAGGATGCCACTGTTTTGACCTCTGCCATCTATGCAGCCGGTTCAGATATCACGGCTGATAACCAAGCAATTCGCGCTCTAGTCAAAAGCAGAGAACCTAAAAACATTGATTATGAATTGCAGATGATTGTTAATGCCATTGCTACTGCTAAAGCTGAGTATTGGTCTAGGCTTTACGATTGGCTGGAATCAACTTTACCTGCGGTGAACGAGGTGATTTTGAGTGGTGGCGCAGCATTGTACTTAGAGCAAGAGTTACAAGATTGTTTTCAAGAAATTTCAACTTATTGGGGTGCTGACTTACAGCAACAGGTACAAGAAGTATTCAAGGATAAAAGTAATGATTATTGCCGTACTTTCCGAGAGCAGGAAGCTTTGTCGTTTAGGTTGATTGATGCGTTTGGTTTGTTTATGCGGTTTAGAGCGCAAATCGAGAAGGTAGCATGACTACAAATAAAAAACAACCCAAAAATAATGACAATAATAGACAGCACAATAGTAGCGGTAGTCGCAGACTGTCTGAAGGAACTGATACTAACAGACAAAGACAATATAAAAATTTGACTCTTCGGCTTCGTGCTTACTCAAATACTGTTGATGCAAAGCTAATTATATATTTGCAAAAAGGAAATGGGGTCAGTACTAGCAAAGAGATGGTATTACAGGCATTACGAATGTGTTGGTTGCCTTTAGCATATCAAGCTCAAGCAAATGCGGATGTACAAATTAGTGATAAAGAGGTGCGTCAGGTAGGTTTAATTTCTTGTCATGCCCTGGAGCAACATTTGGCTTATTTGCGAATGTAACTAGGATTACCACATAAATCAAGTGATGTTTTGCCTGTACCTCTCAGCACTATGACCAATCCTCAAATGCTTGCTAATATGTTCGGTCTAGAAATTGGTAATAGTGGTGGTATTGATGATGAAAATGATAGTAATGCTAGCGCTAAAGGTAAAACTAAAGGCAATGGCAGTAGTAATAGTGAGAACCAGCAAAAACACAAAATAGATTCTGATTCCTTTATTCCTGGAGAGGGTTCTTTCTATGATGAAACAGACGATATGTTTGAAAATATTTAAGTATTTATCAATGCACATTTAGTAAAATTACAAAGGAGATTTAAGATGGCAGCAATTCACTTCATGGATGGTGAAAAAGGTGGAGTTGGCAAGTCTTTGTTTGCACGGGTTATGGTGCAATACTGCATTGACAATAAACTCTCTTATGAATTGGTAGAAGCAGACCAAAGTAATCCAGATGTGGGCGCATTTTACCCAGACAATCATAAAACAGCAGTTTTTAGCGAATCAGAGCGTAAAGCTTACGATGCTGATGAAATTTTTAATTTAGCACTAACAACTTCAGTGATTGTCAATTTACCTGCTCAAGTATACCCAGCAGTAACTGATTGGATTGAGCGTAATCAAATCCTAGAAATTACTGGGAAAAATAAGGTCAAAATATACAAGTGGTTTGTTTGTAGTGGTGGATATGACAGCGTTCAATTATTTATGCAATCTCTCGAACGCTTTGAAAACAAGATTAAGCACATATTTGTACGCAATTGTGGTTTATGCGATGACTGTAAACACGTAGATGGACGTAAGGATTTACAGGATTTAATAAAAGCTCATAAAGTAGCTGTCATCAATTTTCCCAAGTTCAGCTATCGAGAACGAGATATCCTTGATGCCAATCAGATAAATTTTTCTGCGGCTAGAGATTATGGAGAGTTAGGTGTATTGGGTAAGCAGCGATTACACAATTTTCTCAAAAAAGCTTCTGAGGAAATTGATCAAGCTAAAATCTGGAACCTTCCGGCAGCTTCAATTACTTCCCCAACAGAAAAAGTTGATGATGCTAATGTCAACGGCAAGGTTGCTACCAAGAAGTAATCTAATTCAGGAGTGCTGTACATGGATAGCGGGGGGTTTAGCCTGTGCAATTAATTTTACTTTTTTACTCAGGACTCATTACTCAGCACTCAGCACTGTTTCGGTGACATCTCCCACCATCAAATCAAACTACCAAATGAGCGTAGGGTACGAGGGCGTGAATTAGCTAAAAGCAAATATAGATATGAGTAATTCTCACACTGAAGAACTCGATTTAGACGACGAATTTTTGGATTCAGTAGCTGCTAGAGGCAAAGGACTGAGCCAAATTCCTTACCCAACTTTACTAGATTTAGCCATTCGAGGTAAAGATGATTCATTTAAAGCTAGGGTTTGGGAAATAGTAGTCCAAACCGGACTTGACCCTGATGATCCAGCATTTCTGATGATGATTGCTACTGGTAGGCTGCAAGTGCTGTTGGAAGACAATCCCAAAGAAATGGAAGCAATGTTTGACCAGTGGCAAACGCAGCTTTATGACCATCTCCAAACATATGAAAAGGCAGCAGTAAAAGGTCAGCAAAAAGCGATCGCTCAGGCTGTGACGGGATTAATTAGGCGTACTGAATTTGAGCGTGCTATTCATTCAGTTCCCTCTCTAATTGCTGCGGGAATACTGCTATTAATTGCAGCTGGAGTAGGCGGACTGGTAAGTGTAGGTGGAATGTCCTGGTATCAATCTAGTCATCTAGATCCTGCTGGGCCACGCCAACTCACACAAGCCCAAGCCAATGCTTTGGAATGGGCAACCAGTAATGAAGGTAAGTTTGCTCACAACCTAATGCAATGGAACCAAGATTTGCTGAGTCGTGACCAAAACGGTCAACTTACTTGTGCTAAAGATGTCAAGCGTTTGGGGGTAACACTGGAAATTGGAGCAAGTAGCAGAAAAGCCTCATCCGGGTTCTGCACGTTATGGACATCACCTAGCAATCAACGCCAGTTTGTATCTAAACCACGTCAACCTTGAAAACCATAGTTTTTTGGAATTAGAGTAAAGCTCAGAACTCAAGCCATAAAAGAATAATACACTCTCATTAAAAACTCCAGGTTTCAAAATGGGTGGGGTTTAAGTTAAAAAATTAGTTGTCAATTTCTCAATCGTAGAAGAGGATTCAGCAGATGTTTACCTGCAAAGTTAACTGGCTTTGGCTGCTGGTAATAGGAGGTATAGTTACAGCTTGTACCCCTACTACTGTAAATGTCAGTGGTAAGGATGAGAAAAATACGACTCAAGCTCAAGCTCAAACTGTGCCTGATTATCCGCCGATGTATGATGTGGATGTTAAAGTTTGTGGCAACATCATTGCCCCTCTCAAGGATGGAAAACGTTGTGTAAATCAACAATTGCGTTTGTGGAGGCCAGTAGGAGAGGCAAAATTAGTTCGTGCTGGTATTTCTCTACCATCAGTTTCTAGCGTAGAGCATAAATTGGCGATCGCCTCGAAAGGCTGTTATCCTGTTTATTCCCAACCTTCTCAACAACAGTTTTATTGGGCTAATTCCATTATTCAAGTCAACAGGGGAGGAACTGCACCCACAGTCGAAGTCAAGCCAACTCAACTTTCAAACCAGCAGATTAATGAGTTAATGACTAGTAAACTTTCCAGTCGGACAATTACAACATTTGGTGGGGTGGGATGCGAAGCTGCATCTTCGGTAAAATAAAGTTTTTACGGTTGAGGGTGGGTGGGCAAAAAAGTTACCCCACTAAAATGTGGGGCTACTGTGAGAGCCAGCAGATAATTATGAAGCTTCAGCCCATCTAGCTGTACGTTGTTGTTTATGAGCTTTGCGCCGCTCCCGTACTGCATCCAAATCTTTCAGTCCATACAGACGTTTGGCGTATGCTAGTAGTTCATTGATGGGAGTTTCGCTATAATCCTGGCGAAACTGAATATTATGTTCGTTCCAATCAAATTCTTGCTGATTAAAACGTGCTTGAGCAGCAAGTTCTCTGCCTGATTCCTCACGTAAAACTTCCAGTACCATTAATCGCACTTTATCCTGATAACCTATTACTTGATCCAACGCTTTTGTTTGTTGCTGATTACGAGTCATTTGAGTCATTTGATTATCCTTTGATTAACGAATTAATACATCTCACCTAGACAGCATCGACAGATGCCTTCTGAGTTAGAGTTCACTTTTGAGTCTCTTGAATTCAGCAGCAATCGCTGCCTTCAATTCTGTTTATTGAATGCGGGTGGATGGGAAATAGAATGCCCCGAATTAGATAATTCAGGGCATTGTAATTAATCGTCAATTTCTACATCTTCGTCATCTTCATCTTGTTCAAAATCGTCATTTATCAAGTCATCAGAGTTGCTACTTAAACCATTAAGTCCGTCTATGCGTCTAGACCGAGCAGCTTTATGAGAAGCACGTCTATCTCGAATTTCATCAAGATTATTCAAGCCGTAAAGTTTGCGGGCATAATTCACCAGTTCTTTTAATGGTGTATTTACATAGTCCTTACGGAATTGGGAATTGTGTTTGTCCCAATCAAACTCTTGTCCCAGCAATTCTCATTTTGAAATAAATAGGGTATTAATCGCCATTTTGAAATTCAATACGTAGCACAAAATAATTAGTTTTTTAGGGAAAGGCGTAGGCGCAGCGCGCACTTCTCTACAAGACGCTCCGCAAAGGGCAAGCTCAGTGACCACCGCAGGCATCACTAAAAAATAATTGACTACAATTATTAAGTATAAATACTGACATATTTGAGGGATTTGCTTAAAAACGAAGGGTAAATCCAGGAAAGTAGTTCTGTTTTTAGAATATAGAACTTAATTAAAATAACAATTTATAATAGTTATCGAGCTTTGGTAAAATTAGTGAATTGAAAAATATTAATTAGTCAAACTACTCTAAGATGATTCCAAAGGCGACGACCCTAGAAATTCCTGAATTAATCCAATTTCTACGTCAAGAATTACATGACTTACCTGATGAAAGGAAGCCCGGAAATAATACCAGATATCAGGTAAAAGATGCAG
>NZ_WBKM01000121.1 GCF_015714725.1 Nostoc sp. WHI | reverse complement strand
TATTGGGCATTGGGCATTGGGCATTGGGCATAGGTAGGTTATTCTCCTTGTCCCCCGGCTCGCCACTCTCTATGCCAAGTGCATCTTCAAAACGCTGCGGTTAGCTTTACGGACTCTGGCTAAAATGGTTTCTTTGCCTAAACGCTGGCAAGCTTCATACCGATGGCAACCAGAAAAGCCATAATATTGTCCATCTACTTCTAGGACATCAATGGGTTCTTGCTGCCCAATCTCCGCAATCGATTCCATTAAAGCTTGCACTTTATTTGGATCGTTTGCACGGGGCAACGGCCGTTTAATTTGGTTTAATGGAATCGATTGGACTCTGACCATAAAAAGTTTATCCAACTATTTCTGTTTTGTGTCTCTAGCTAAATCATAGTCATTATGACTTCATTTTGCAACTAATGTTTGGAGCAAAACTGGTAATGGTATCATTGGAGCATTCATGCGACAAAAACACCGAACTAAAAAGCAATTGGAAAATCAGCTCCAACGCCGCATCAAGGGGCAGAATGAGGCAGCCATGAAATTTTCGTTTTGGCGTTTTTCCTACACTGTACTGACAACATTTTGCCTTTTGGGACTGACTGCTGCATCAGGGCCTAAGAGCGACATCCGGGATGTAGAACTGAAAATTGGGATTGTGCAGCGATTTGGCGAACAACCCACAGCCAAGCTGCAACTGGAACCAACAAAAGGCGATCGCTTAAAACTAAAATTTAAAACGGGCAACAAGCAGCAAGTCCTGGTTACTAAAAATCCTGTAAAGCTGGAAACTCTCATGCAAGCTTTACCCCAGGCAGCAGTTGAAGAAGTGATAGTTTTAGGCACATACCGTACTTTTGAAACTGCGGAAGACAGCGCTAACAAATGGCGTTCTCAAGGAATGAAGGTAGAAATAGCCCAGCCAGAACGCTGGCAGGTTTGGGCGAAACGGGATGTTTACAGCACTCCTTTACTGCGACGCTTGTTATTGCAGAACATCCAAGCTGCTACTCAAGAAAAAGTATATCTTGATACTAAGATTTTAAAACAAGTGCCGCGCGTGAGTTTGGTGGTGGATGGCAAGCGCTACAGCCAGAATGGTTTAGAAATCAGCACTGATAAAAACTTGATTCGGGTGAATAAAACCGAAAAATCAGAGAATGCTCGTCTTTATGCAGGGCGACTGAATTTGCAGTCAAATGCCTATGGCACATACACTCTAGTTAATCAAGTACCCTTAGAAACTTATTTGCGTGGAGTTGTACCTTACGAAATAGGCACGGATGCACCAGCAGCAGCGCTAGAAGCCCAGGCAATTCTCGCCCGCACTTATGCCTTGAGAAATTTACGCAGGTTTGCCGCAGATAACTATCAGTTATGTGCTGACACTCACTGCCAAGTTTATTATGGGCTGAATGGAGCAGCTGCCAAAACAGACCGAGCGATCGCTTCAACTAGAGGCAGGGTACTAACTTATAAAGACCAGCTAGTAGATGCCCTGTATTCTTCTACTACTGGCGGCGTTACCGCCTCTTTCAGCGATGTCTGGAATGGTGAAGATCGTCCTTATCTCCGCCCTGTACTGGATGCTGCGACTAATTTTTGGAACTTGTCTAAGCAGAGTTTAGCAGATGAAAAGAACTTCCAAAAGTTTATTAATAGGCAACAAGGATTTAATGAAAGCAAGTGGGATATGTTTCGTTGGCACAAGGAAACCCCGTTAAAGGATATTACCAAGGACTTGCAGAAGTTTTTGCTGGTGAAAAGTAGTCCGCATGGCAAATTTAAAACAATTCAGGCTATGGCAGTAGTTAAGCGAAGCCAAAGTGGACGTATCCTCGAACTTGCAGTTAAAACGGATAACAGTACCTTTATTCTTCACAAAGACGAAGTTCGCAGTGCCTTTGCCGCTCCTACAAGCACGCTTTTTTACATAGAACCTTTGAATAAAGGCAAATCAGAACTGTGGGGATACGCCTTTATTGGTGGTGGATTAGGACATGGAGTAGGCTTGAGTCAAACTGGCGCTCAAAATTTAGCTAAATTAGGTTGGTCGAGTCCGAAAATTCTGCAATTTTACTATCCCGGTACTCAGATTCAAGTTCTCAGTGAGGAGATTAAGCTCTAAGCTATTCACTATTCAAGTTGCATCTTTAGAGGATGTTTGAAAAGTCCTCTTGTCGGTATCAAAAGTTTTAGATCCCTCTAAATCTCCCGATAAATTGGGAGACTTTGATTCCGGTTCCCCCTTTTTAACCTACCGTGTACACACAAGTCTTTCCTAAAACCTCACCCTGGTTATGCTACGCAAAACCTGTCCCTCTCCTTAGTAAGGAGAGGGATGTCCGCCAGGACAGGGTGAGGTTTTCCAAGGATTTCGGGTAATTCGATGACTTGTGGAGAGGGATGTCCGCCAGGACAGGGTGAGGTTTTCCAAGGATTTCGGGTAATTCGATGACTTGTGGAGAGGGATGTCTGCCAGGACAGGGTGAGGTTTTCCAAGGATTTCGGGTAATTCGATGACTTGTGTGTACACGGTAGCCTACAATGGAGGGGGCAATGATCCCGATTAGTAATGAAATCTAATTGCTTATATAACGATAAGCTTTAATTATATAATTGTTGGCCGACAAAGAAAAGCATAAAAGCCCCTAGACTTCTCATACTAGAGTTCAATAGTCAGGACATTTATTTATCTTGGCTCTTAATGTATTAACTCAATAAATATATCAATGAAGCAGAAGCAGGAACACAGTCAATCTTATGTTCCTGCTTTGTTATGAAATTAGGCTTTTTGTCAAAGTATCTTGAAAAAACATAGATAGTATGAGGAGATTATATCCCCTAGATGCGCTGCTTCTATTTTTTCAACATCAGTAACTCTTGCAAGAGATTTATCGTTGAGGCGCCTAACCCTTAGTAGAGTTCTTCTTCTTTGTGAGTTTCGATTGTTACGTCAGAGCTTGGGTAAGCGACACAGGTTAGCACATATCCAGCTTCTATTTGATCGTCATCTAAGAATGACTGGTCACTCTGATCAACTGTACCTGATACGAGTTTCCCGGCACAGGTCGAGCAAGCGCCAGCGCGGCAAGAGTAGGGCAGATCAAGACCAGCTTCTTCAGCAGCATCTAGAATATATTCATCATCAGGAACATCAAGTGTTGTGTTAAGCCCTATGGCCTCGTTGATTAGGGTGACTTTAAAAGTAGGCATTGAGTAATCCTCTCTTTTTGAAACGGCAGTGTAAGTTATCCTAAAGCAAAGTTTACAGCTGCCCTATGTGATTAGCGGCTGATTGAAATTTGCTTCAATTCTGATACTACGAGAAAAATTAAACAATATAACTGGAAATTTAACGCGATTAGTAATGAAATTTAGTTACTCAATCCAGATAAGTTTTATTTATATATTTATCCACTTAATGAGGCTGTTATTAAAGAAACTATCTTCTAAGTAAAAAAACGTGAATGGAATTGATGCCACTTATATTTGAATTCCCTTCCAATTGGTTTTTTCTGCCTACTGTTCCCTTCTGTTGTGGTCGATGCTGTGCGTAGCAAACTTTAAGAGTAGGGGTACGAGAACGTACTTCTAACTTGGTTCAAATCAAGTCTCATGCCTCCTTGAAAAAGAGGTAAGGAGCAGGGGGAAGGACGAAGTTTTGACACTCCCCGCTCTAAAGAGACGGGGATTCTTGGATCTATGACAAAACTTGCTCAAGCAGGTTTTCACCAACTGGAGTAGGGGTTTCATCTCCCCAAGCGTTACTTGCATCTAGTGCAAAGGTTCCCGTATGCCCTACGGTACCCAATCCTCGACTAAGGATATTTCTCGCTGCGTTTTCATTACGATCCATTACACAACCGCACAAACATACGTGTGTCCTGGTAGATAAAGTTTTCTTAACAACTTCACCGCAGCTAGAGCATTCCTGGCTACTGTATTGCGGATTAACCGCAACCGTGACGCGCTTAAATACTTTACCGAAGTACTCAACCCAGACACGGAACTGATACCAAGATGCGTCATTAATGGACTTGGCTAAACAATGATTTTTCACCATGTTTTTAATCCTCAAGTCTTCATAGGCTATCAAGTCGTTAGACTGAACTACGCACCGTGCTAATTTCACAGCATGGTCTTTACGTTGCCTACTTATTTTGAGGTGGCGTTTTCCTAAAATCTGTCTTGCCTTGCCTCTGTTTTTTGAGCCTTTCACTTTTCTGGAAACACGACAATGTGAACGCTTAAGAACTTTTTCGCCTTTACGCAGAAACTTAGGATTCTCAATTACTACGCCGTCAGAGTCGGTGTAGTATTCCTTCAAACCGACATCCAGCCCAACTGTATTACCAGTTGGTTCTATATTTTCAGAACGGTCTACATCAATGCAAAATTGAATATATACACCATCGGCACGTTTTACCAACCTCACCCGTTTTATTTGGTTAATTTGATAGAAGTGCAAGTCACGAGTACCTTTGAGTTTTAATCGTCCGATACCTTTTTTGTCAGTAAAGGTGATAGATTTTCGATTATCTGCAAGCTTCCATCCTGACGTTTTGTATTCGACAGAACGACAATCTTTCTGGAACTGAGGATAACCTTTTAAACCAGGAATACCTTTCTTGCAGTTGTCATAAAACCGAGAGATAGACGACCATGCTCGTTCGGCACTAGCTTGTCGAGCCATTGAGTTGAGTTCATTAGCAAACGGAAAGTTAGCCGCAAGTACAGCACAGTATTTCTGCAAATCGTTTTTACCCGTGCCTAAAACATCCATCCATAACCGAATACAGCTATTACGAATAAACTTTGCAGTCCGAATCGCATCATCTATTGCTGTGAACTGCGCTGACTTCCCATAAGCTTTAAACTCAAAAACAAGCATCTTTCCACCTCTTATCTTATACTACCATATTTGGTATAAGATTAATTAAAAATAGAATAAAAAGCCGTCCTACAAGCACGGGGCTTTAGACCCAACTTTTCGGTAAAGTAGTTGGATTCTCTATAAAGAAAAAATCCCACTACTAGAAACGTGGGAGGATCAAAAACAGAACTAGTGAGGATCATGTATAATCCAGAAGCAGCTTTGGAAAAAGCAAGAGTGCGTGTAGGTTTGGTAGGTACTGGGTATGCGGCAAAGTTTCGGGCTGAGGCATTGCTGCATGATGAGCGATCGCATCTAGTAGCAATTGTTGGTCATACCCCGGAAAAAACAGAAACCTTTGCCAAAGAGTACCAGATTGAAGCATTGAGTTCTTGGCAACAGCTAGTAGAGCGCGAAGATGTAGACCTGGTGGCAATCTGCACTGTGAATCGAGATCATGGTGCGATCGCTAGTGCAGCCCTTACCAACGGCAAACACGTAATTGTAGAGTATCCTCTTTCTTTGGATGTGGTCGAAGCTGAGGAACTAATTGCCTTAGCCAAAGCCCAACAAAAACTCTTGCACGTTGAACACCTGGAACTTTTGGGTGGTTTGCATCAAGCTTTGAAGCAAAACTTAGCCAAAATTGGTGAAGTGTTTTATGTTCGCTACAGCACCATCAATCCCCAGAATCCTGCACCCCGCAAATGGACTTATAACCATGAGCTTTTTGGTTTTCCCTTAATTGGTGCACTATCCCGCCTACATCGCCTCACCGATTTATTTGGTAAAGTATTTACAGTCAACTGTCACCAGCGATATTGGGAAATAGAACCCGAATACTATCAAACCTGTTTCTGCACTAGTGAACTGTGCTTTACCAGTGGACTTTTAGCCCAAGTAATTTATGGCAAAGGCGAAACTATTTGGCAATCAGAACGCAAGTTTGAAGTTCACGGTGAAAAAGGTGGTTTAATTTTTGATGGTGACACAGGATTGTTTATCCAGCCAGGGGAAACAACACCTATAGAGGTTGGCCCTCGCCGGGGTTTGTTCGCTAAAGACACGAGTATGGTGTTAGACCATCTTTTTGATGGCACTCCTTTGTACGTTACCCCAGAGGAGAGCTTGTATACCTTAAAGGTTGCTGATGCTGCACAAAGAGCTGCACACACAGGGTTAACTATGTTTATGAAAGATACTTTAGATAAAAGTTAATGAAAACCGAACAAAAAACTGAACTAATTGTTATTTTATCCCAACGAGAATTAGATAAAATGCGTCAAGCTGGACGTTTAGCAGCCAAACTTCTCCAGCATCTTGAACCGTTGGTGAAGCCAGGGGTTAGCACTCTCGAAATCAATGATGAAGCCGAACGTTGGACGCAAGCGCATAAAGCAAAAAGCGCCCCCCTTGGCTACAGAGGCTATCCTAAGTCGATTTGCACTAGTGTAAATGAGGTAATCTGTCACGGCATTCCCAATGCCAAGCAAATTCTCAAAGAAGGTGACATTATTAATATTGATGTTACCCCAATTGTTGAAGGTTATCACGGCGATACATCCAAGACATTCTTTGTCGGCACACCTTCCCCAAAAACGAGAAAGCTGGTGGAGGTGACAGAGGAATGTCTCCGCTTAGGTATTGCTGAAGTTAAACCAGGGGCCCGCATTGGCGACATTGGTGCAGCCATTCAAGAGTATGCTGAAGCACACGGCTTTTCTGTAGTCCGAGATTTTGTTGGACACGGCATTAGTAACATTTTCCATACTGCGCCGGATGTTCCCCACTATGGCACACGCGGTAAGGGCAAGCGCCTTAGACCAGGGATGGTTTTTACCATCGAGCCAATGATTAACGAAGGCACTTATGAAGTTGAGCTTCTCAGTGATAAGTGGACTGCTGTAACGCGCGATCGCAAGCTTTCTGCTCAATGTGAGCATACCTTGGCTGTAACTGAAGATGGCGTTGAAATTCTCACCCTACCTGAAGGCGAGAATTACTAGATTGTTAATAGGGCGGTTTTTATTTAATAAAAACCCAACCGTAAAAACTTTTACCAAAGCTATTAAAAGACTTGGTTCTGGTACAACTATTGCACGCCGAGATTTTAAAGTAACTTCAGGATATGACGAATCAAAATCCTTGAGATATTTATTAAAAAAAGCCAAACTATAGGCGTTGATTATTTCTGCGCCTCTCTGGCTATTAATTGAATCAACAGGAAACAGCAGTGCGTCAATTATTTCCTGCGGATATAAGTTTGAGAATATTGAGCGTAGTAGAGGTGTGTCGTTCAGCCTAACAAGCTATATTGCAGTTAGACAATAAATTAGGAAAAATACCTGTGTTTCCCCTCTACGACGAAAATCCGACGCGAATCACCCCGTATTTCACCTACGGGTTAATTGGCATGAATATTTTAGTTTTTATTCATGAGGTAAGCCTGTCAAATGCACAATTAAGTCAGCTTTTAAGTCAGTATGCGGTAGTGCCTCAAGAGTTAACCACCGATTTTAGTAGAGAGTGGATAACATTATTTACGTCGCAATTCTTACACGGTGGTTGGTGGCATTTAATCTCTAATATGTTGTTTCTCTGGGTTTTTGGCAACAATATTGAAGATCGATTGGGTCATTTCAAATATCTGATTTTTTATTTAGCATGTGGTGCTCTAGCTGCCTTGTGCCAATGGTTTATTGGCATAAATTCTGAGATTCCTTCCTTGGGAGCAAGTGGTGCAATTTCTGGGGTTTTAGGTGCGTACATTATCCGCTTTCCCCAGGCTAGAGTTATGACCTTAATATTTTTGGGCTTTTTCTTCACTACAATCAGAATTCCAGCACTAGTCATAATTGGACTTTTCTTTGTGCAGAATGTGATATCTGGTCTTGTTACCCTCCAAGCAGCCGCTAACATGAGCGTGCAAACTGGTGGAGTTGCCTATTGGGCACACATCGGTGGTTTTGTTTTTGGGGTGATTCTTGCTCCCCTATTTGGGTTGTTTAGACGTGACTAATAGGCATTTTAAGCCTCTTTTTCATTCTCTATTTTCCATGCTCCTATGTTTTCCTGGGACGCGCTGCAACTTCTTCTGATTCTTCGACAATTCTCGGTTCTACCTCAGATGAAAACGTTTCTACAGGTAAAGCAACGATGATATCAGCGCCATTGATAATTGCCCCCAATAGTCCCAGTTCAGACTCAACCAATTGATCAATAGCTTCACCCAACATGTTCTCTTGTGTATAATTTGGTCGTGCCACCAGTACCATGCCATCAGTGTAGGGTTGAATTAACAAAGGGTCATTGGATATGCTGAGGGGACTAGTATCTAAAATGACTAAATCAAAACGCTCGCGGACATCCTCCATCAGCCGCCGCATTTCGCTTGATTCAAGAATAGCAGCAGATTGCCGCACAGGACCAGGACTCGGAAGAATGTATAAATTTTCTACATCGGGAACCAAACGAATACATTCACTCAAATTAGCGTAATAACGCAGGGGTTCAATAGTGGCGTCGGGATCAGGAATTACTTTCAAGGACGTACAACGGGAAGGCGATCGCAAATCGGTTTCGATAATCAAGGTTCTTTTACCAGCACGGGCCGAAGCTATACCCAAGTTATAAGCACTTGCCGTTTTACCCTCTTGGCTGCTAGTGCTAGTAATCAACACCACCTTTAAGTTTTTACCACCAATCCGGCGTAGATTACTACGGAACTTCTCATAAAATTCTAAATAAGGAGAATCCTGGGAAAGTACCACCGGCACTGCATCTTTATCTAAATCATCAACTGGCATTAAAGGCAATTCTCCCAATAGTGCCACTTCCCGTTGCTTGAGACTCTCGCGGATATCCTCCCTGGTTTTGAAAGTCCCTTCCATTGCTCCCAACAAAAACACCACCCCGCCACCAATCAACACACCTAAGAAACCACCCACAGCAAGGGTAATAGGTACACTCTTAGGAGGTTTGACATCGACAACTACTGTGGGGCGTCTGGCAATGCTGAGGCTGCTGGTGGTTTCTGCCTCTGCGGTTTTAGCATCGGTTAGCTTCACCTGCATTTGGTCATAAATGGCTTTTTTGAGTCCAACCTCCTGTTCTAAACGCGATCGCTCTAATTGCTTATTGGGTATCAAAGAATACTCTCGTCGGAGTCGCGCTTCTTGTTGAATTTCTTGGGCTAGTTGTTGTTGCAGCGTTTCCCCTTGGGTTTGCAAAGACACCATTTGGTTTGCCAATTGCTGCCGTGCTGGATCTAAGCTGCTTTGGGTACGAATACCTGCAATGTTACCCTGGAGCGGAGCTGCCACACCAGCACCGTCTAGAACCTCAGATGCACGTTGTTGCAGCAATTCCTCAGCAGCTTGTTTCTGACGCCCCAACTGAACCATCGTTGGGTGTTCAGGTCGCAAATCTTTTCTGAGTACGGCGATTTGTGACTCGCTTTGATAAATTTGCGCTCGCAAGTTACCAATAATTGGATCGGCACTCAAAGCAGAAGAAATATAAGCTTGTCCAACTGTTAACCCTAACTTATTTTCTAAACTGCGAACTTGACCATTAACTCCAGAAATAGTTAATTGAATTTGCCGTTGGAGATTTTGGCTGGAAGTAATGGCACTTAGCAAACTGCCATTCTCTGCTGCTAATATTGCTGTTCGCTCTATGCGATCGTACTGTTCCAGCTTCTTCTCAGCAACTTGCAGTTCTCGTTTCGCTTGTGGTGTGCGATCGTTAATTTTTTGAATAATTGCTTGTAGTCGCCCAGTATTGATATCACTGCTCAACTTGATCATTGCTTGCATCAGCTCTGCCAAGACCTCTGTAGCTCGTTTGGCGTCACTATCTACATATTTCAATTCCAAGATACTAGATTCTAATTCTCCACTCCTGGGGTTTTTTTTAGGTAGAGAAAGGACGACACTGCTACCGAGCTGTTTCGGTTTGACATTCACTTTTTCTGCCACTGCCGCAATTATCTGATTTGATAGTAAAACTTCCGCATTTAGTTCCTTTCCTTGCTGTTGGATTTCACTACCAGTTGCAGAAAAAGAAACTGGTGGCCCACTATAGGTAAGTGCGCCAGATGCTATATAGCTAGTAGGTGGTTCTGGTTGCACAGCTACGACTGTTGACCCTACTACAACTAAAGCAAAACTAGCTAATCCAATCCACTTGTACTTATCAAAAGCAATAAGATAGCGCTTAACAATTGGTGGGGTCATGGTCACTTCGCTCCAATTCAAAATTCAAAATGACGCTTGCAGACTCGCTCTAAGCGTTGGCGCAGCCTCTCGTAGAGAAGCCATGCCGTTCGCCTAGCGTCTCGCAGAGAAGGCTTTACGCTGCGCTAACAAAATTCAAAATCAGGAAGCACCAAACTAAAGATAGTGGCTTTGATACAAGGACGCTATCAACTTCCTACTGTATATAGCGTTTTCTATCTTGGTGAGGTACACTCTTACGAGTAAATCTCTTGCTAGATAAAGGTTTTTGTGTACTTCATGCGAGTGAGAACGGCTATATCTCGGTTGATATCTTTAATATTTTTCCATTAATTAATTCAAATAGAAGTTGAAGAAGTGGCTGCCTCCACTCCAAACTATTTCCAGATTGTATCCTTCTTTTCTAATCACTAATTTGAATTACCGCCACCGAAGTTGTCAAAAAACCGCAGAAAGGATTGAACATTGAAGAAAGGTTGGGTAATGGTAGTCAAGAAATTAGTAATTCTACCGATGAGGTTCCGACCGACAACAAGAACATCATTATCTTGAAGTGATACGTTTTGGGACGCATCGCCTCCTAAAGCTTTTTTAGCATCAAGTTTTTGGGTAACAGCTTTACCTTGTTCCGGATCAAAGCGAACCAGAGCGATGTCCCGAAGGTTAGCAGTATCGAGATTTACTCCTCCCAAAGCATCGACAAATGTACTGCCGTTAGGCAGTGCTTGAATGGAAATACCTCCAGCAGCATAGTTCAAAACCCGGACTCTAATCTGTGGTGTGGCCAAGGATGAACGTGCTACCAAATTGCGGTCATAACTGTCCTCATTACCAACTTCACGACGGGGGACGAGTATCGCATCTCCGTCTTGTAAGCGTAAATTAGGTATTGAACCGCCATTTTGCAGTGCTGCATATAAATCAATAGTTTGCGAAATCACGGAACCATCGATTAACTTCCGGCGTACTTGCACTTGTCGCAGGTCTGCATTCAATGTTGAACCACCAGATATTAGCAAGGCATCAGCAACGCGGGGTGTTGATGAATTAATCGGATAAATTCCTGGTCGAAATATTTCTCCGCTAATGGTAACTTGAACTGGCCGCGTCCCTGCCAAAGATACTACCACGATCGGATCTGGTAAAACGCGACTTAAACCCAAGCGAATTTTTTCTTGAGCTTCTTCTAAAGTTAAACCTTGTAATGACACTGTTCCCACTTGCGGCACTACAATGTTGCCTTCTGGACTAATTACAGCTTGAAAACTCAAGTCTGGACGCTGCCCTGCTAGTCCTAAAACTATTACTGGATCAACGACATAACGATTTAAACCCAAGCGAATTTTTTCTTGAGCTTCCTCCAAAGTTAAACCTTGTAATGACACTGTTCCCAGTAGAGGCACCACAATGTTACCTTCTGGATTAATTACAGCTTGAAAGCTTAAATCTGGAAAGCGCTGAACCGCAACACTAATTCCATCTCCTATTCCTAAGCGGTATGGGCCAGGAGGACGCTGAAGCACAACGCCAATTGTGTCTCCTGGTCCCAAGAGGTAGCGGCTGAGTTGGGGGGAAATTTCGTCATTTGCATCTGGAGGTACAACCTCAGTACCTGGCACAGGCGAAGGGGGTTGTCCTGGTGATTGTCCTGGAAAAGGCTGGGCAACGACAAGTTGAATAGGTGTTGTTAAGAAAACTCCTATTTGAAGACTGACAAAACACAGGGCGCTGAATGCACGCATATAAGAACTGGTATCTATGAACATCAGTGCAGGGAAATTGACATAAGAATTAGTCGCGCCGATTGGTTATCTTACTCTAAAAATGTTCTCAATGTGTCTTTTTTCTGCAAGTATTTACCAAAAAAAAGGAGAAAAATTTTGCCAATTTTAATTTAAAATTTCATGTTTTTAACATCTTTATAACTTAATTTCAGCTTGACTGTTATTGGAGAGATACTTCTGATGAATTCTGCAAAAATGTATCTGTAACAGACTCTACAAAGGGCCTGCCATTAATGCAGCTTGCACTGTTTCTCCGATAGACTGGGCTAAAGACCAAGATGTTTCTACCTGCCCCAAAGGTTCCATTGGAATCAAAATACTCACGCCCACCCAAGGAGTGCGTTGCTTACGCCATTGTGCTGATTGATCTGCCAAAAACCAGTTTAAAGGTGATGGATTTCCGCCGTCTGGCATAGCGTACCATTGCAAAACAGCAAAGGTTTGCTGTGGTGTGGAGGCGCGAAAGAACCTAGCTTCTACTTTATTTTTGACATTAGAAGTTAAATTTGCGGGCGGTTTCACAGTAAATTCAGCAGAGCGATATTGAGCTACATCCCACTTTCCCCAACGTGACCTTCCCCAGCCGTTAACGTCTGTCCACTCTACCTGTGGTTGATCCATAGGCCCATTTTGCGGCAGTAAAAGCAGGATTGCCTGGGATTGGGAACCTTCTTTTTTAATTACCTGCAAAGACCATTTATGTTCGCCAATTTGCTGTTCTGCTTGTTCACTAGTTTGCCAACCAGGAAGGGTTAAACCAGTTTTGCGGATTTGCCTTAATTCGTTGAGGGTAGTAACAGGTGGCGGCTGTTTCCATTGCCACTGTCCTGTCAGATATCCGGGAATTCCTCCCATCGCCAACAGCAATAGCAATAACAAAAGTGCTGCTACCTGACTCAATTGGTTTTCCTTGAAAAACTTAGAGAAGGAAATCATCAGTAAAAATTGTAATACTTAGGCAAAATTTTACTTTATAAAATCACACCATGAGTTCAGTAATATTTATGACTTACGCATCAGCGACAAAAAATTAAGGGAATGGGCAGAAATCAATTCAAAATTCAAATAGGACTTACGCAAAATGACACGCTGTAGGGGCAATTCATGAATTGCCCCTACCTGAAAATCACGGTTTCGGCTATTATTTGCGTAAGTCCTGTCAAAATTCAAAAAAAGACTGGGGGAGATGTAGCTTTAGCTTCCCGCAGGGTGGGAGATGAGAGGGATGGGAAAATCTCAATGCCCTTTAGGAGTGCTGAGTGCCGAGTGCTGAGTAGCGAGTTGGGAATCTCACTTCTTTACTCAGAACTCGGAACTCGGAACGGGCTAAACCATAGCTATCCGCTAACGGAACTGTTTTTGCCCAATGCCCAGTGATTCTAACTTTCTCCTTCTTGCTGAGTTTCTAGAGATGCTGAGAAATAGCTATTAATCCAATTCAGTAAGGGCACTAATGACACCAGCATACAAGCAGAGTAAAGATCACCGCCCCAACCCTCATGCAGCCATATAAAAGCTGCTTCTTGACCTGTGCCGTGAAAGAAAGTCAGTAAAGTATTACGAATGATATTTGCAATAATACTAATTATCACAGCAATAGATAAAAAGGACATAGTTGTGCGGCGTGAAGACAAAGAGCCTGTCCAATAAAGCAGCATCAAGCCGACGTAGAGAGTAGTAAACAGCATTTTCAGCCCTGCACAATAGGGGGCGACTTCCACAATCCGTCCTCCCACGTAGAGATTTATCTCATCTACAATTACTTCCATACCAAATTGATTGAGTATAAAGCCTGCCGTACCAGCGATGAAGCTTTGAAGGGGCAAGGTATAGGGAGCAATAAGGTAGGGTACTGCGGTTGGGGTTGCCAGAAATACTAGTAGCAGGGGAAATCCTTGCGATCGCAAACCCGACATTCCCTTATACCACAGGCACAATCCTGCCAGAATAACGGGTAAGGAAAGGTTAACCCACTCTGTAACACCACTAAGATAGAATACTGCCCCTAATGACAAGAAAACAGCGCCTAAAGGATGGATCGTATCTGGCAAGCGGTTCCATTTTTTCCGGTTCATCCAGCCTATATAAGCAGCAAATGGTATACCAATAATCCCGTGGCTGAAATATTCGTGTTCTGTACTGATATTTTTATGCAGCCAACCATTTAACCAGTGTAACAATATAGGACTATAAAGCAGTAGCAAAACGCCCAAAATGGCTAGATTTAATAAGCCTGAGGCGTTTCTGTTTTTAACTTGTTGCTGGAGTGCCATGATTTTAAGTAATTTAAAAACTGTCAGTAATTAAGTCCTAGAGGGTGAGATGTTTCTGTCATTGAATTAACTTCAGACTACCACGCTGCCAAGGTCAGTAGGTAAGGGTTCATTTGCCTGAGAAATTGTTGAGACTGCATGAGCGATCGCTGCTACAACTTCTTTGATTTGGCTACTGTTCAAACCAGGATACATCGGTAATGATAATATTTGCTTTGACAACTTCTCTGCTTGAGGGAAATCTCCAGGCTGATAGCCTAAGTTAGTGAATGCTGGCTGGAGATGACAAGGAATTGGGTAATGAATGCCAGTTTGAATTCCCACTGCTGTTAGGTGTTCCTGGATCTGTTGACGTTCTATAGGGCAAGAATCATCAACTCTGATGACATAAAGATGATAAACGTGTCCTGTACCACTTTGGTTTTCTAGAGGAAATATCCCAGCAGATGCTAAGGGTGCTAGTTCGTTATCATACTCTTGAGCAATACTCAGGCGATCGCGATTCCACTTGGTTAAATATGGTAGCTTTTGGTGCAAGACAGCCGCTTGCAAAGTATCCAAACGGCTATTCGTACCTGATTCAGTATGAAAATACTTTTGCGATGCACCATAATTTCGCAAGCGCATCATTTTCTGAGCTACATCTAAATCTCGTGTCAGCAGCATTCCCCCATCTCCAAAGGCTCCCAAATTTTTGCTGGGATAAAAACTAAAAGCTGCTGCTATTCCTACTGAACCAGCGTAATATCCATCTCTTTGAGCGAGGTGTGCTTGTGCTGCATCTTCAAAAATTAGGATTTTGTAGGTATCGGCAAATTTCAATAGATCGCGTGGTGATACCATCTGACCATA
Organism: Nostoc sp. WHI; assembly: GCF_015714725.1. Classification (GTDB taxonomy): domain Bacteria; phylum Cyanobacteriota; class Cyanobacteriia; order Cyanobacteriales; family Nostocaceae; genus Nostoc. The sequence goes on along the minus strand of NZ_WBKM01000121.1, from coordinate 41,351 downwards.
AAGATGTACAGGAATAATTGCTTTGGTATGAGGCGTAATTGCCTTTGCTGCTGCCTCTAAGTCAATTAAAGCTGTTTGGCGATCGCAATCTACCAAAACAGGTTTAGCGCCAGAACGTAGCACCCCAATCAACGTTGCTACAAAAGTGTTTGTTGGTAAAATAACTTCATCGCCAGCCCCAATATTACACGCTTGTAATCCGAGAGCGATCGCATCTGTTCCTGATGCAACACCAACTCCATATTCTGTCCCACACACTGCCGCAAATGCTGCTTCAAAATCTGAGAGTGCTTGCCCTAAAATAAAATCTCCCTGTTCCAATACAGATTGGATTGCATGTTGCAGCTCCATTTGAATTGGTTCGTGTTGTAACTTCAGGTCTACAAAAGGAACTTTAATAGTCATTTTATTCATTACCAATTGTCCTCAAAACTTAAATATCAAAAAATTCTGCTTTACAAAATTTAATCTATTTTTGCTTTAACAGTAAAGTTTAGGTTGATTATATTTATGAAAAAAATACTAATTTTGTCATAAACAATGATTAATTTGGGGATTTTTCACGTAATTTGGTGCTGTTATCCCTAACTACAATGTTTTCCTATCATGGCAAAAAATAGAAAAGTCTGCACAATTTTCGGCATAAAATTGCAAGAGGTTTAATCTATCGGATAGAAAATTAGATAAACTATCTAGTACCGCTACGCAAAATTTGTAATTATGCTCGTACTCCTACGGGGAAAGAAGCTCCGCGCAATGTGCCGTTTTGTATTATTACCCTTAGCGTTAGCTTACCCTGGCTGAATCAAAATCTAACGCAGTTTGATTGCAAAATTTCAAGCAATAAAGGCTACACCAGTTCTAAATAAAGAATATCCAGCACCAGTCACTACTAACTAGTAGATACCGCATTGCCGACTTAATTGAAGGTGTAAAAAACTTTTGTCCCAAACTTGTTTGTCAGAGGCAAAATTAGGGAATGCTTAAAAATAGGAATTGATAACCTAGAAATAGGGCTTGTATCAATTGCAGTATCAAGAAATTATTAAGGTAGCAGTGGCAATGGTAGAGCCTGAAAACAAATTATTTGCCCTAAAGGATGGTTGGACTTCTCACGAGACAAGAGAACAACAACGCCTGAAAGCTTTGTCAGATTTAGGTTTGCGGCAATCAGAAACGATTCCGGTTTTTGAAGAAGCCACACAGACTGCTGCCCATTTTTTGGAAGCACCAATTTCCATATTGGGATTTGTAGATCAAGAACGCCATTGGTTCAAGTCGGCGGTGGGCTTATCTAGGCTGGGACTCATGAATAATTTGGCACAAAACCGCCAACTTTTACGCCGCGAATCCTTTTGCACCCAGGTAGTAGAGAGCTTTCAAATATTCGTAATTAATGATACACATAAACTTACAGATCCAGTACTTGCTAGCAGCAAATTGGTACAGGATTATGGCATTCGTGCTTACTTGGGAGCGCCATTAATTGATGCTGAGGGACATTGCTTGGGTGCATTGGCGGTGATGGATTTAGCGCCACGCAATTTTACAACCCGAGACATTGAGTTTTTACAAATCATAGCTCGTTGGAGCATGAGTGAATTTGAGCGTAACCGACTCCTGCAAGGGAGACTTGAATCAAGCACTCCGATATTTTCACTCAATGATGAGCGTAACGCTGAGAATAGAATCACCCCACCCACTGCTACTAAAGATAGCGACTCTATTTCTACCAAGCAACTGAAACTGGAACTTTTGGGTCAGCTAACTCAGGAGTTACGCACGCCCTTAACATCTGTACTCGGTATGGCTAGTGTTTTAGGACGTGAGATTTATGGGCCGTTGACGACTAAGCAAAGAGAATATTTGGAAATTATCCAACACAGTGGTCGGTACTTGCTTTCCCTAGTAAACGAAATTACCGAACTAGGAGTTATGGATGAAAACTCAACTGTGCTGAATCTAGCTCCAGTGGATATTGAAATGCTGTGTCAACAAGCTATCAATACCTTAGAAGAAGTAGCTAATCGCCGCGAACAAGATATTCGCCTGTCTATAGAACCAGGACGCAATCGCATTTGGACTTTAGATAAAGACAAGGTGCGGCAAATTCTGTATCATCTAGTTTTCAGTGTGGTTCAACTTTCGGCCACAGGTAGCATTGTTCGCATTCATGTCTCTTACAAGGAAGATACGCTCAACATTACTATTTGGGTTTCCCATCCGTGGCTTGGGGACGGTATAACTGAGGTTGATCCCTACTTCCGTCTCAATTCTTTGTCGCTGTTGGAGCTAACAGGTGAAGTAGCAACTTACAATACTCTTACAGGAAGCCAAGAACAATCAGCTACTTCATCAGTAGCAGTGGAAGATTCAAAAAACTTGAGTGATTCCCACTCAAAATTCTTTGCTGCTAGTTCAGGTATAAATTTAGTAAAATCACCTGGAAGTCTTTCTCGTGAAAGCTTAGGTCTATTGCTAAGTTGTCAACTGGCAGAATTGCATGGGGGACAAATTTTGATTCAAGGTTCACCAGAACCAGGATATCGTTATGTGCTTTCTTTGCCACTGCAACTGATGACTCCTACACAAGGAAATAGCGATGTCTGATGACAGTCAATAGGGGAAAAGTTACAGGTTAGAGGTGATAGGGAAAGATAAATTCATGCTTTGTTGTGTACTCAGTATATGAAGGGCTGTCTTGAATCTGAAGTACTTTTGGCTTAAAGGTAGTGGCTGATAGCTATGAATAACAGCACCATCACTAAGAAAGCAATCTAGATTATTACCTTTTTCTCGTCATACGCATTATGATCAATTCCAAGTTCTGCGTCGGCAGGCTAATTGCTCGCAATGTTTTTTATGAATTTAGTCTGGCAACGGTTTACTTTATCATATTTACCGCTCAAAGAATATCTTGCTACCAGTTACGTACACCGCTCTCTGGTGGGGCTGTTAAGTTCTTGGCGCCAAACTAGCATCTTGATCCAGTGGGGAGATGCGATCGCATCTGCTTTACTGAGCTTAGTATATGCCCTTGCACCTTTTGCTTCAAGTACGTTAGTGGGTTTGTTGCTGGTGGCTTGTGTAGGATTTTGGCTGCTGTTGACTTTATCTGATGAACCAGCCCTAACAAATATCTCGTCAGTCACTCCCATTCACCTACTGGTATTGCTCTACTGGGGAATTGCCGCAGTAGCAACAGCATTATCACCAGTGAAAAAGGCGGCACTCAACGACTTGGCAACGTTGACTTTGTATTTGCTACTATTTGCCCTTTGTGCCAGGGTACTGAGGTCGCCTCGCCTCCGGTCTTGGATTATCATCCTTTACCTGCACGTATCGTTAATTGTCAGCGTGTATGGGTTACGGCAATGGTTTTTTGGAGCCACGGCGCTCGCAACTTGGGTTGACCCACAATCTCCTTTATCTAAAACTACAAGAGTCTACAGTTATTTAGGCAATCCTAACTTGTTGGCTGGATACCTCCTACCAGCAGTAATTTTTAGCTTAGTGGCAATTTTTGCATGGCAAACTTGGCTCAAAAAAGCTTTAGCATTAACGATGCTGATTGTCAATACTGCTTGCCTGGTTTTGACTTTTAGTCGTGGTGGCTGGATTGGACTAGTGGTAGCAGTTTTAGCAGTGATGGCATTGCTAGTTTATTGGAAAAGCGTGGAAATGCCTCCTTTTTGGCGTACTTGGTTACTGCCGATTGTTTTAGGAGGCTTGATTGGGGTATTGGTGCTAGCGGTGATATTTGTAGAGCCAGTCCGGCTGCGCGTGTTCAGTATTTTTGCTGATCGCAAAGATAGCAGTAATAATTTTCGCCGAAATGTGTGGGATGCTGTCTTTGAGATGATTCGCGATCGCCCGATTTTCGGCATTGGCCCTGGTCACAACTCTTTTAATCAAATTTATCCCCTCTACCAACGTCCTCGTTACACTGCTTTGAGTGCCTATTCGATTTTTTTAGAGGTGGTTGTAGAAACTGGTTTTGTTGGTTTAGCCTTCTTTATTTGGCTACTAATTGTAACATTTAATACGGCATTCCTGGAAGTGCGACGATTACGACAATCCAGAAGTCTAGAAGGATTTTGGCTAATTGGAGCGATCGCTACTTTGCTGGGTATGATAGCTCATGGCACTGTCGATACTGTTTGGTATCGTCCCGAAGTTAATACTCTCTGGTGGCTTATGGTTGCCTTAATTGCCAGCTACTGGACACCTTTAGCTCCAAAACAGACAAATTCGATTAACTCAGAACGAGCAGTAAACTAATACCAAGAAGTCGTCAGTTGTTTCACTAGTGACAACTGACAACCAATAATTTTTGAATGAGTAAATTTTGAATTGTTTAATCTTTGTATGTAGTAGCCCCAGTAGCATTGGGGTCGCGGTAACGAGCTGGTTCGTCGTCACGCTTTCTCCCAGCTAAACCAGCTAAACCCAATAAACCAACTAATCCCAGCCAACCCCAATCAAAGTCGTTGCGATCGTCGTTAATGGTTGTCGTTGGAGTAGTATTTACTCCAGGGTCAGTAGTAGTAGTCGTCTGAGCTTGTGCGGATAGAGTTAAAGGCAAAATTCCCATACTCAAGGTGAGAATGCCAGCGCCAACAGCTGCGGTGAAATTACGTTTCATTGTGAAAGTTCCTTATAACATTCCGAAGTTACTCACCACTATATCGAGTCCCGACGTTAGCAAAATCAATCTATGGCCATAAACTAGGCATTTTCACAACTCACGCTGTGGATATAAAATATGCTTTTTACAGCAATCCATTTCTCACCCTAGTGTGGTAGTTTGGTGACACTAACCCTCACCTCAATAGTTTTTCATCGCCCGTTGAATGTCACGTTGGTCTTGGCGTCGTTTCAGGTCTTCTCGCTTATCGTAGAGCTTTTTACCTTTGCCAAGGGCTATACTCACTTTTACCCAGCCTCGTTTGAGATACATTTTCAAGGGGATTAAAGTTAAACCCTGCTGTTCGACTTTGCCAATTAGCTTGCGGAGTTCTTGGCGATGCAACAGCAGCTTGCGTGTACGGCGTGGTTCATGATTAAAATATTGTCCACTAGCGGTATAAGGCGAGATATGCACATTGATCAACCATGCTTCACCATTACGAAGCAAAGCATAGCCATCTTGGAGATTGACTTTACCTGCACGAATTGACTTCACCTCGGTTCCTGTTAATTCAATTCCAGCTTCATAAGTTTCCAGAATTTCATACAAATAACGGGCTTGACGGTTGTCGCTAATAACTTTGTAACCTTCGTTCTTGTCGCTCATTGATAATTTGTGTGCTTTAAATGTACCTAAAAAACTATTTGGATTAGCTTGTAAATTATAGGGTGTATCTTAGAACCGCTATCAATGCTGAACCATATATCACTAATTTAGCTTTTCTAAGTTCGTAATTAAAACTTTTCTGGCAACTTTAAGTTACCTGACACTAATAATCATTAGTGATAGGCTAGGGAATTATCACAAAGAGAGAATTCTGAGCGGAGGCTTCCGACGCTCAATAGTGCTTGTTCTTATTGATGAGTTGTTACAAATTACAAAGCTCTCTATGCCTCCCAAGCAGAGGGAGTCAAAGGTGAGTTACACTTCGTTAACCTGTCCTAAATATTTAAGATTTTCTTTATAAATAAGCCTTGAGGCAGTTATTAGCTGCTCATCCTGTCATAGTATGAAACATAGGAACACTATTCTTGCCTGTGTTCATTGATGGAGCACGTAGAAGCAAATTTCTAAGTAAAAAATACTAGGGGTGTATTGTCCATGCCCTTGACGATCCTTGTAGTGGATGATGATTTGGGCACTCGTCTGTCTGTTAGCGACTATCTTGAACTGTCTGGCTACTCGATGATCACGGCTAATGACGGTCAAGAGGCTTTGGTTATGGTGGATCAGCATCATCCTGATTTAATTGTCACGGATATCGTCATGCCACGGATGAATGGCTATGAATTGGTGCGTCGAGTGCGTCAACGACCAGTGTTTCGTCTATTACCTGTAATTTTATTAACAGCACGCACTAAGACGCAAGAAAGAATTCTGGGCTACCAGTCAGGGTGCGATTTATACTTGCCTAAGCCTTTTGAACTGGAAGAGTTAGCAGCAGCAATCCGCAATCTTTTGGAGCGATCGCAAATTATTCAATCAGAGTACCGCTTTTCTCATAAAGATAATTTGGGCATTTCCGCCTCGACAAAAACGGTAGACACCCATAATTCTCTGTCCACTCAAATTCACAAATCCCACTTGCATTCATCCCTCACTGATAGAGAACAGGAAGTCCTAGAGTTATTGACTCATGGTCTTTCTAATGCAGAAATGGGTCATCAGCTACACCTGAGTCCTCGAACAGTGGAAAAGTACGTTAGCAGTTTATTGAGAAAAACCTCAACCAACAACCGAGCGGAATTAGTGCGTTTTGCGATTAAGCATGGTCTAGTGGATTGACATCCTCCCCGCCGTAAACGGTCGGGGATTCCTAAGACTCACGACTTAGGTTTCTGTTTCTTTCCATTGCTGGTTTTTCGCAACTGCCCTTTAGACTCATGCCTATCAGGTCTTATGTTCGCTCCACAGACTGAAACTGCGAGTCCCGCAGCCAAAATATTCTTACTAGCGTTGATGTCTCTGTCGTGGTGTGTCCCACAGTTGGGGCAATTCCACTCTCTGATATTCAGAGGCAGTTTTTCAACAATGTGACCACAACTTCCACAGCGTTTTGAACTGGGAAACCATCGGTCAACAGACACAAAGTTACGACCATACCAATCGCACTTGTATTTAAGCTGTCTAAGCAGTTCACCCCAGCTAGCAGACGCTCGAAGACTCGCTAACGCTGCGCTATCACTAATTGAAAGAGCGAGTTTTTTGTTTTTGACCATATTCTTCACAGACAAATCTTCGACTGCAATCAATTGGTTTTCTCGAACCAGTCGGGTTGTCAATTTGTGAAGAAAATCATTACGAGCATCACTAATTTCTGCATGAACAATAGCTACTTTCAGTCTTGCCTTGTGGCGATTGTTAGATCCTTTTTTCTTGCGGCTAAGAGCAATAGTAGCTTTCCGCAATTTACGGCGTTTAGTCTTAAACGCTTGAGGATTAGCAATTTTTTCACCATTGCTCAAAGCAATCAAGCTGGTAATGCCCAAATCCAAACCAATTTGATTACCCGACTTAGGCAATGCCTCGATTGCAACATCCACCAGCATTGAAACAGTCCACCGTCCAGAGGGCGAGAGGAATACCTGAACTGTTGATGGCTCTGCACTTTCAGGAAGTTGTCGGCTCCATCGTATATCTAAAGGTTGAGCGCATTTGGCTAAAAATACTTTGCCATCTTTCCACCTGAAAGCAGCTTTAGTAAATTCAGCATTACCACCATGCCGGAGACGCTCCGCCTGCGGTGAGGAGTGAGAAGTTAACAAGATAATAGGTAAATCCTAACTCCTAACAAACGCGATTAATCGCGTCTCTACTCCTAACTCATAACTTTAGCTTATTGGTTTTTGGCTGGTAACGTATGTGAGCAGACCTTCACAAGCATCGATCAGTAAATCAATAACCTGGTTAAATCCCTCTTGACCACCGTAATAGGGGTCTGGAACTTCCTTCAAGGTGTGTCGAGAGCAAAACTCGCACATCAAACGCACTTTATGCTGATACTGCTTAGTTTGATCCAAAGTGAGGATATTTTTATAATTCTCTTGATCCATCGCTAAAATCAAATCAAAGTCTTGAAAGTCTGACTTTTGAAACTGGCGGGATCGACCACGCAGTTCAATTCCCAACTTTGTAGCAGCTGCGGCACTCATACGTCTGTCAGGTGGGTTGCCAACGTGATAACTAGATGTACCAGCAGAGTCACAAAAGATGTGTTTGCTCAGGCCAGCCTGCTCAATTAGGTGATTCATAATGTTTTCTGCCGATGGCGATCGGCAGATGTTACCTAAGCAGACAAACAGCAACTTGTAAGGCATAAATATTTATTTGTTGTCCTTAGTCATTTGTCTACAGCCATTGACCAAGAATTCATGACCCTTCAGGTGACGTTTCTACGTCGTTAACGCCAGTTGCTCATAGGGAAAACCCAGACGCTACGCGTTGCTTCGACCTAGCTAGGAGTAGCGGACTCGCTCTAAGCTTTCGCGTAGCGTCTCGTAGAGAAGCTATGCCGTTGGCGGAGCCTCTCGTTCGCGTAGCGTCTCCCCTTGGGAGAAGAAAAGGCTTTACGCTGCGTATCAGCCTTTGGTGTCTCACACACACCACTTGCTACAACGAGGGAAACCCCCGCAATGGCTCCCCCTCTCCCCAAGCTACGGTGTACACACAACTCCTAAAAACCTAACTTAATAAGGCTTTCCTCGTTCCTGGGCTGCCGCCTGGGAATGCATTCATTGAGTCTCTGGCTCAATGTCTAACTGGAGGCAGAGCCTCTAATCAGCCATTCCCATGCAGAGCATGGGAACGAGAGAACAATGGGAAATCGAGCTTTTTTCGACTTGTGTGTACACCGTAGCTCTCCCCAAGGGAGAGGCTAGCGCCTGCCGTAGGATGCCCGTTCGCGTAGGGTCTCCTTTAGGAGAAGAGCTGTAGGGAGAAGACCGCACTGGCTCATCAACGACTAATGCTTTTGACTAAAATCCAGGAAGTTCTAACCCACTGGTTAATTCTTCCATACGTTCCCGCATTGTTGCAGTGGACTTGTTGTAGGCTTCTTTCATTGCCACAGCTACGAGATCGGAAAGTACTTCTGCACCTTCTCCTAAAGCATCTGGAGAAATTTCTACCCGCTTGGGTTCTTGGTTACCACTGACAATCACCTTGACCAGACCACCGCCAGATTCTCCTTGAATCTCCATTTGCTCCAATTCTTCTTGGAGTCGCTTTGCGCCTTCTTGAACTTGCTGCGCTTTCTTAAAAGCTTCGGCCAATTCTTTCATTTTTCCTAAGCCAAAGCCGAATCCCTGTCCTTTTCCTGTCATAATTAGTTGTACGCGTGTGCGTTGAATAACAAATCAAATTCAATTATAGATGCGGTAAGTAATTTGCCTCTTTTTTTACCAATAATTAATGCTTCCTAGAATGGGCAATAGGGAGTAGAAAATATGCATTGGGGAGCCACTACGTTGGACGGGTTAAGAGGCTTGAAGCAAGTAGCATCATTGGGCATTAAACTTCTTCTCCACTATCGAGTCCCCACTTCCTAATTCCTTATTCCCTCAATTGAAAATTTTAACAAGCAGCTTGAAACTCTCCGAGCATTTTAACTTCTGCCTCTAACCGAATAGACCAACGTTCTTGTACCTGATGTTGGATGTGGCGAATGAGACAGAAGATATCGCTGGCTTTTGCCCCACCACGGTTAACGATGAAATTAGCATGGAGTAATGCTACTTGTGCTCCACCAATTTGGTAGCCTTTCAGACCAGTTTGTTCAATTAACCAACCAGCAGTGTAAGGTTTGGGATTGCGGAACACACTGCCACAACTGGGAAAGTTATATGGTTGGGTGGTCAATCGATGCTTTTTGTGTTGCTTGGTGAGCGCCACAACTTTTTCTGGGTCGGCACCTGGCGCGAGTTGTAAGGTGGCTTGGGTAACTATGGGTTGGCAACGCCTCTCCGTTGGCACATCTTCTCCATCAGGAGAAAGGGACTCGCCACCTTGCAATAATGAACTCCGGTAGCTATAACCTAGCTGATCGGGGGTAAGGGTTTCTAGTGTACCATTGGGTAAAAGTACCTGGGCACTAACTAACATATCTGCGATACAGCTATTGTGTGCCCCTGCATTCATGACGACGGCACCTCCGACTGTTCCAGGGATACCAACAGCCCATTCTAATCCTTGCCACCCCAGTGCTGCTGCCTCCCATGCCAAGCTGGGAATTGATTCTCCAGCTGCAACCGTTAATTGACCTGTTTTTGGGTCAAAATAGCTGTAGCGGAGATGACGAGTACTAATGACTAAGCCTGATATACCGCGATCGCTCACCAATAAGTTAGAACCTGCTCCCAGTGTTGTCACCGTTAAATCGCGTTCTTTTGCGTATTTAAGGCTTGCTTGCAGTGCTTCTAAGTTTCGGGGGGCAACGTACCAATCAGCTGCTCCCCCAACTCTATAGGAAGTAAACGCTGACAAAGAAGCTTGGGACTTGATCACACAATCAGTACTGGGTAAGTAAATTACTTCACTCTCCACCGAATTAGCTGTTTGGTGTTTCTTTGTATTCAAAGCAGAAACTGTGCAGACGTTTACATCTGCCTGAGAAATGCTCATCTTTACTTTAATTTTGGTAAAATTTTACATTTATTTACCGTAAAAATACGGTAATAGATTTAACTTTGGAACTGTTGCTATAAGGGCGCTTTACTCAGAAATAAAACTTCGCAAAGTTTCCACTTAGGATGTGGCTTTAGCAGGTTCGCAAAGTGTCGTCATGACTTCAGGAATTACCTGATTCAAGTTCCCAGCACCCAAAAACAACGCCAAATCTCCTGGGCGTAGTGTTTGTAGCAAGAACTCACATACTGAAGGTAAAGTTGGCTGATAAACTACCTGCGGATGCTGTTTAGCAATTTCCGCCGCTAGCTGTTCACCAGTAATTTGCCCTAAATTAGGTTCACCTGCACTGTAAATATCAGTCAGCACCACCAAATCAGCATGAGTAAAGGACTGGGCAAATTCTTCTAAAAAGGTAAGTGTACGGCTATAGCGATGGGGTTGGAAGATGGCAACTACTCTTTGCCCTGGTCTTGCCTGTAAACGTGCGGCGGCCAGAGTAACACGAATCTCGCTGGGATGATGAGCATAGTCATCAATGAAGGTAATGCCATCAACTTCACCACAGAACTCGAAGCGGCGTCTGGCTCCTTCAAAGGTAGCGATACCTTTGGCAATTGCTCCAAATTCTAAGCCCAGAGCGCGACCAACTGCCACTGCTGCCAAGGCATTACTGAGATTGTGCCGACTGAGCAGCCGCAAGTTCAACACGCCCAAAGCTTTGCCTCTTTCCCATACTAAAGCTGTGGTGCCATCAGCACGATAATCAACATTAGTAACGGTGTAGTCAGCGTCGGTATCTGAGTGTAAGCTGTAGCTGATTGTAGGTTGCAAGCGATCGCGCACTGTAGCACAGTCAATGCTACCTATTAACGTTTTACAACCCTTAGCAAATGTCTGGAAGATGTCAATTACTTCTTCTAATGTATCGTAATGGTCAGGATGATCGAGTTCAATATTGGTAATGATGCCAATTTCGGGAGCATGTTTTACCAGAGAACCATCTGATTCATCTGCCTCGGCTACCAAATATTGGCTTTGTCCCAATCGAGCATTACCTTCCCAAGCATTAACTTCGCCACCTACTAAAATCGTTGGGTCTAGACCTGCTTCCAGAAGCATATAACCGATCATGCTACTGGTTGTAGTTTTGCCGTGTGTTCCTGCCACTGCAATACTGTAGTAATCAGCAATTAAGGCTGCTAGTACATCTGAACGATGTAAGATTGGACAACCTAATTCCAGCGCTGCTTTATATTCTAAATTATTCGTGTTAATTGCTGTTGAACAAATGACTTGAGGCAGTTTTGAGTTAGTAGCAACAGGTAATTGTTCTGGTGAATTTAATACTACTGTATTCGCTAATACTTGAGGGCGAAAGAATTCAAGATTGCTTGCCTCTTGTCTATCAAAAATATGAGCACCGATAGATTCCAATTTGTGCGTAATGTGGTTTGGACGAAGATCCGAACCTGATACTGGAAATTGACGCTTAGTGAGAACGTATGCCAGAGCAGACATACCTATGCCACCGATGCCAATGAAATGAAATGGTCTACCACTAAAATCTACAGAATTACTCATTTATTGTTCCTCTTACACCACACCACACCATAATCACAAATGACACGCGTATCATAACAGGAATTTGATTTTTACCGTAACTACTCCTGTATCATGTTTATGTTTGATGCCCAAATGATGTTTCTGCTCTGGTTTTCCTTGTTCAAAATGATTTTACCTTGGTTAAAGGTTTTTGCTATTTCTGAACTGTTCTTAAGATTATTCTGAAAGTTTTGGTCGCATCGGGAAAGAAATTCTTGTAATGTCAAATACATATTTTTGGTTACCTTACTGGAGTTGACTACGATAGTACATTGTTAATGAAACTGATTTTAAATTGCATCAAGTCTAAGCGTGAATTGAGTACAATAGTACATTAGTAATGAAACTATTTTTCAATCGCATAAAACCCAGGCATAACTGGATGCAGCAACTAGCAATTTTTGGTGGCACATTTGATCCAATTCATTGGGGACACCTGCTCGTAGCCGAGACAGCTTTGCATCAAGTATCCCTCGAAAAGGTAATTTGGATGCCATCTTTAAATCCTCCTCACAAAAAAGCAGCTTTGTTTGAGCATCGTGTCAAAATGCTGCAATTAGCCATTAAAGATAACCCAGCCTTTACTGTCTCACGAGTGGAGGCAAATCGCTCTGGGACTTCCTATGCCATTAACGCGCTGTTCGACTTATCTGCTTCTTACCCAAATACTCACTGGTACTGGATTATGGGCTTGGATACTTTCCAAACCTTACCTCGTTGGTATCGTGGACACGAACTAGCACAAATGTGTGATTGGTTAATCGCACCCCGACTGCTAGGTGGTGAGACTATAACTCAAAGCAAATTAATCTGCAAGCAAGTGGAGCAACAACTCAGGGAGCAGTCAGATACCATTCACTGGCAACTCTTGAATATACCTTTAGTAGGGGTTTCGTCAAGTCTAATTCGCAAATTGTGCCGCGATAACTTCCTCAATACCAAGGGCGATCGCCAGTCAATTCGTTATTTAGTCCCGGAATCGGTTAGATTATATATCATTAACAACAATCTTTACTCCCCCGAATCTGAATAAATTGTGTGTTTTTTTATGGACACAACACTTTCTGGTTATAAGTACTTCCCCCCTTTGCGATATGATTGGGGTCAATGATATCAACATATAAGCATAAATACAGAGGGCAAGACACTGTGATTAGAGTTGCAATCAACGGTTTCGGGCGGATTGGACGTAACTTTGCGCGTTGCTGGGTGGGTAGAGAGAATAGTAAAATCGATCTTGTCGCTATTAATGACACATCAGATCCTAGAACCAATGCTCACCTGCTGAAGTATGACTCAATGCTAGGGAAGATCAAGGGTGCTGAGATTAGTGCCGATGATAACTCCATTCTCATTAATGGCAAGACCGTTAAATGCGTATCCGATCGCAATCCAGAAAACTTGCCCTGGAAAGATTGGGGAATTGACCTAATTATCGAAGCAACCGGGGTGTTTACTAGCAAGGAAGGAGCGCTCAAGCATGTGAATGCTGGAGCCAAGAAAGTTCTGATTACCGCTCCTGGTAAAAACGAGGATGGCACTTTTGTGATGGGTGTGAATCATCACGACTATGACCACAACATACACCACATTATCAGTAACGCTAGCTGTACTACCAACTGCTTGGCACCGATTGCCAAGGTGTTGAACGATAAATTTGGCATCATCAAAGGCACGATGACCACTACCCATAGTTATACAGGTGACCAGCGCTTGCTAGACGCTTCTCACCGGGATTTGCGACGGGCGAGGGCAGCAGCAATCAATATTGTACCCACCTCCACTGGCGCGGCAAAGGCAGTAGCGCTGGTTATCCCAGAGCTTAAAGGTAAGCTAAATGGTGTTGCCTTACGCGTACCGACCCCGAACGTCTCAATGGTAGATTTCGTAGTTCAGGTTGAGAAGCGTACTATTACGGAAGAAGTTAACCAAGCTCTTAAAGATGCTGCTGAAGGTTCACTCAAAGGCATTTTGGATTATAGCGAACTAGAATTGGTATCTTCCGATTATCAAGGTCATGATGCTTCTTCAATTGTTGATGCTAACTTGACTTTGGTCTTGGGTAATGATCTAGTAAAAGTTATGGCGTGGTATGACAACGAGTGGGGTTACAGCCAACGAGTTTTGGATTTGGCTGAATTGGTAGCTGAAAAGTGGGTTTAATTAAAAACAGGACTTACGCAGACAATAGCCAAAACACTGATTTTCAGGTAGGGGCAATTCATGAATTGCCCCTACGGCGTATAGTTTTGCGTAAGTCCTAAAAAAGTTAGGAGTTAGGAGTTAGGAGTTAGGAGTTAAAACTTCTAACTATTGAAGTGTTGAAATCCCTGGCTAAGACTTAGAACTTGGTCAGGGAATTTTTTTTGTTCGTCGTGCAATAATACTGTTGAGCCGGATGTAATGCTGCCCACGATCGCAGCACCTTCACCAAGATGTTGTACTAAAGCTGATGCTAACTCTTGTGGCAAACACAGCACTAATTCAAAGTCTTCGCCACCGTATAGAGCATATTCTAGCGCTTGCTCTTGTGTCAGCCAATGGTTAAAAGTTTTTGGTACAGGAATTTGTCTGCGTTCTAAGACAGCACCAACGCCACTGGCGCGGCAGATTTGGATAATCGCATCTGCCAAACCATCGCTGCTATCCATACCAGCAACGGGCATGGGGCATGGGGATGTTAAGATTTTCCAGAGGATTGGTAAGACATCTAATCGTGGATGTGGGCGTTGGTGTGCGCGGATTAGAGCCGTGCGTTCTGCGTCGTTGAGGTTTTGTCCCAATTCAGGATGTAAGAGCAGTTCTAAGCCAGCGTGAGAGGCTCCATGCACGCCTGTAACGACGATCGCATCCCCGACAACAGCAGCAGAACGGCGGATAATTTGACTGGGGTTAACTTGACCAAAAGCGGTAATTGCCAGAGTAGTAACAGGCGATCGCACAATATCACCCCCGACAATTGAGGTATTGTATTTTTGCAGGCATTCTGTCATTCCCTGGTATAGTCGCTCCACCCAACTCACCTTAACTTCACCAGGGAGTCCCAACCCGACAGTGATTCCCAATGGCGAAGCGCCCATTGCTGCTAAATCTGATAAATTGGCAGCAGCAGCTCGCCAACCAGCATCTTCTGGGGAAGTGGTGACGTTGCTAAAATGTACGCCATCAACTAGCACATCTGTTGTTACTACCAAAGATTGCTCTGGTGCAGTCTCAAACACTGCTGCATCATCTCCAATCATTTCTGGAGGACAGAAGCGCTGTAATCTTTCCAAAAGACCTTGTTCACCAATGTCTTTTACTTGTAGAGCAGATAATTCACTGTTCACAATCGGTTTTCCGGGTTGCAAAATTATAAGAAAACTGATGATTTATTTTACTGTTTAAGATAAAGGTATCGTTTAGGAGACAGTTGGCATGGTCAGTACACCAGTAACCAGCATCACCTTTGAAGAGTACTTAATCTATGATGATGGCAGTGATTTCCATTATGAACTGGTGGATGGCAAGCTAGAGCTAATGAACCCACCTACTATTCAACATTTTCTGATTGTCGATTTTTTAGATACTACCTTGAAAGCAGAAATCAAACGTCGTAGTTCTCCTTGGCTGTGTTTTCGGGAAAGTGGGGTGAGAACGGGTAGAAATAAATCTAGGTTGACTGATTTGTGTGTAGTAACACTGGAGCAAGCTAGAGAATTGTTGAATGCCTCAGCAGTATTTCAGTCACCGCCGTTATTAATTGTCGAGGTGGTTAGTCCAGAATCGGTGAAAAGGGATTATCGCCATAAGCGATCTGAATATGCGGCTTTAGAGGTTTCTGAATATTGGATTGTAGACTCACTGAAAGGAAAAATTTCGGTGTTACTACTGGAAGATGGATTTTACGAAGAAACAGTTTTTACCGAAACTCAGAAAATTGTATCACGGACTTTTCCCGAATTAGCGATCGCTGTTGATCAGGTATTTACTGCCGGGAATCTAAGTCACGGGAGTTAGAAGTTAGGAGTTAGATTTAAGATAAGGGTATCGTTTAGGAGACAGTTGGCATGGTCAGTACACCAGTAACCAGCATCACCTTTGAAGAGTACTTAATCTCTGATGATGGCAACGGTTTCCACTATGAACTAGTGGATGGCAAGTTAGAACTTATGAACCCACCTACTATCGAACATTTCCTGATTGCTAAATTTATTGAGCAAGAGCTAGATGCAGAAATCAAGCGTTGTAGTTCTCCTTGGCTCTGTTTTCGGGAAAGTGGGGTGAGAACGGGTAGAAATAAATCTAGGTTGACTGATTTGTGTGTAGTTACACTGGAGCAAGCTAGAGAATTGTTGAATGCCTCAGCAGTATTTCAGTCACCGCCATTACTAATTGTGGAGGTGGTCAGTCCAGAATCTGTGAAACGGGATTATCGCCATAAGCGATCTGAATATGCAGCCTTAGAGGTTCCTGAATATTGGATTGTAGACCCACTGAAAGCAAAAATTTCGGTGTTACTACTGGAAGATGGGTTTTACGAAGAAACAGTTTTTACCGCTACTCAGAAAATTGTATCACGGACTTTTCCCGAATTAGCGATCGCTGTTGAGCAGGTATTTACCGCCGGGAATCTGAGTCAGGGGAGTTAGGAGTTAGAAGTTAGTAATTGTTCTCCCCCTGCCTCCCCTGCTCTCTTTGATGATTATGCAGCTTGCGGCTCAATCAGATTTTCTATTCCCTGAACCACAGTTGCCGATTCAATTTTGTCACCCGCCTTTAGTTTATCCAAAACTTCTTTGCCCTCAGTGAGATAGCCAAAAACGGCATAACGACCATCCAATAGGTTGCGTCCGGCGGGGGTGAGTTCCGGTTCAAATAGGAAGAAGAAAAATTGCGATGAACCTCCATTCACTTCACTTTCGGGACGAGCCATTACCACTGCACCAAAAGCAGAGAAAGGCAGAACTGGCATATCAACGTAACGACCAGCTTCTTCTAGAGTAATGCCATAGGTGGGTGCTTTATCGCCCTCCACCAAGACTTCTAAGGGAATCGCGCGATATTTGCCCGTTGTTGGATCAATGAAACCCACGTCTTTTCCAGAGGGATCTCCAGTTTGCAGAAAGTAAGATTCTTCAGAACGGGTAAATTCTAAGCCATTATAAAAACCCCTCTGTACCAAATCGACAAAATTACCAGCAGTGACAGGGGCACTGTAACCGTCCACTACAAGGGTCAAATTGCCTTTGTTAGTTTTAAACTCTACAGTGGCACGACCTTTAAGTTGGGGTAAGTTACTGTACTGAGCAGGTACTTCAAAGGGGAATTTTTTCACCATTGACTCTTCTAGCTGAGTAACGAGATTTAGCAGTTTACCTCTCTCTTGCAGGATGTTTTCTTTATCTTTGCTGTTCGCTAATTCTTGCAGTTTACCCACGCCAGATTTTAACTCGTTAATCCAAACTTCGGCTTGGGGTTGGCGGTCTTCAAGAACGCTTGTTAAGATTTGAGAAGGTTTATCGAGAATGCGGGATGCTTTGCTGATGTCTTTGGAAATAGCACCCCACCGCCGATTTGCCCGGAGTTGGGCAGAAATATCTTCTAAACTGGCTTGTAGTTGCCGCACAGGTTTGTTATCTATCGGGAGTGCATACCGCAACAGCGCTCTGCCGTCAGTAATTGCATTGCCAGCTGGCAGCGCGGCGCTACTGAAGGGAGTCCACCCAACTGTAGTTATGCCTAAAAATATTGTTACCAGCAGTATTGCCATTAGGCTGTTCTTCAGCCAGGATTTTAATAAGTTAAGCATGGGATAACTCAAATGCAGCATTAAATTGTTGACTGGATGTAACCCATCAATAATCTTCCCACAGCATGAGTGCTGAGTCTTGAGTGCTGAGTGAAAAGAAATGCAAGTGCAGGGAGTGGGGAGTAAGAATTTTAGATTTTAGATTTTGGATTTTAGATTTAAATTTAATCCAAAATCGTCAATCCAAAATCCAAAATTGAATTGCCCAATGACTAATGACTAATGACTAAATAGCTAATTACCCCGCTTGAGGGGTACAATAAGTGCCGATTGTCTTTCAAAACTTGAAAGTTTCATGATCTCCAGTAACGATTTTCGATCCGGTGTTTCAATTGTATTAGATGGGTCTGTATGGCGAGTGATCGAATTCCTCCACGTCAAGCCAGGCAAAGGTTCCGCTTTTGTACGAACTAAGTTAAAAAATGTCCAGACTGGGAACGTGATGGAAAAAACGTTCCGAGCAGGGGAATCGCTGCCGCAAGCTACCCTAGAAAAAAGCACGATGCAGCATACCTATAAAGAGGGCGATGATTTCGTCTTTATGGATATGGAAACCTACGAAGAAGGCAGATTGACTCGCGCACAAATTGGCGATCGCGTCAAATACCTTAAGGAAGGTATGGAAGCCGAAGTTATTCGTTGGGGCGAACAGGTGCTAGGAGTAGAATTGCCTAAGTCTGTGGTTCTGGAAATTGTCGAAACAGATCCAGGTTTAAAAGGTGACACTGCTACAGGTGGCTCAAAACCAGCAACTCTGGAAACTGGTGCAGTTGTGATGGTTCCTCTGTTTATTTCCCAAGGAGAACGCATCCGAGTTGATACTCAGGAAGATAAATATATCAGCAGGGAATAACTTTCATCTCTACGGAGATATTTGCTCCCGATTGAAATCCCTGCCACACTTAAAATGCTAATTTACGGATAGGTCGAGGTAATAAAAACTGTGCCATTGGACTTTAATGAAATCCGCCAACTACTGGCAACTATCGCACAAACAGATATTGCAGAAGTCATACTCAAAAGCGATGACTTTGAACTAACAGTCCGTAAGGCTGTGAGCATTAGCAATCAGGTTTTGTCGGTAGGTCAAGCCACCTTAGGCGGTGTGGTAGGTTCGGGCTTGTCGGGTTCATCTGGGGGAAACCAGGTGAGCGCAAGTCAGGTAACGGAGGTGTCCACATCTCGCGTGTTTGAGAATACTGGTACTAGCACACAAGTGCAACTGTCAGTAAATCCTCCCTCAATCATTGATCAGAGATTAGTAGAAGTGCCTTCCCCAATGGTAGGAACGTTTTATCGCGCTCCTGCGCCGGGGGAAGCGGCATTTGTAGAAGTGGGCGATCGCGTCCGCAAGGGTCAAACAGTCTGTATCATTGAGGCGATGAAGCTGATGAATGAAATCGAAGCCGAAGTCTCTGGACAGGTGATGGAAATTCTTCTCCAAAATGGTGATGCCGTAGAATATGGTCAACCTATGATGCGAATTAACCCAGATTAAGTATTAATCTATATATGAAATGAGTCATTGTTAAAACTTTCAGTCCTTGCGGGTTAATCCTGATGAAACAAGCGTTGCCTTTACCACCAGAAGTGGTGCAACAAGTAGCTGAATACTTCAGTCTGTTAAGTGAGCCGATGCGCCTGCGGCTGCTACACTTACTACGGGATGAAGAAAAATGCGTGCAAGAGTTGGTAGAGGCAACACAGACTTCTCAGGCAAATGTGTCAAAACACCTGAAAGTAATGTGGCAAGCAGGTATTCTTAGCCGCCGCAGTGAAGGAACTTGCGCCTATTACCGGGTAGAAGATCAAATGATTTTTGATTTGTGTAATCGGGTTTGCGATCGCCTCGCCACAAGGTTAGAACAGCAAGCCCGTAACTTTCGGGTGTTAAATAGTAATCGGCAAGCTTAACTAAGAGTTATGAGTTATGAGTTATGAGTTATGAGTTAAAACTCCTCACTCCTAACTTCTAACTCCTAACTTTTTTAAAGCGGATAATTTTTCTGAAAGCTTTCACGAGTTAGTGGCTGTTGCAACTCTACACCCTCACCGCCTAAAACATCCAACGGTTTGCCGTTAATGTCAATGTAAACCTTGGCTTTTGGATTTAAAGTTGTCGCAGTGTAAACAACTTGTCCCACCCGACCCATCATTGAAGTGCTACCACCACCACTGGTAAAATCTTCAGATAAATTAACGTGAACTTCATCATTTTCCGTCTTCAGCCCCAATAGTTTGGTTCCTTTGGGAATAGTTGTCGAATCTGTCCCTTCTGTTGGCCCTGCTAACAAACTCTGGAAAGCTGCTTCTAAAGGCTGGTTGGAGCGTACAGAAGCTATTTTAAGAGGCTGGGGAACCAAAGCAACATTTTTGTCATTTTCCTTTGATCTGAGCCAATAAACGTTAGGGGTTTGCTCATTAACTGGCTGCCTAGTTGATGGCTGTGCTGGCTGTTCGATGCGCGCAGAGGGGTTTGATGGTGTAGGAGAATTGCTGGACTGTGAGGTAAACCAAGCCACACCGCCACCCACTGCTAAAACCACTACTGAGACGGCTGCAATTACGCCTGAAGAAATACGATTAGATCCTTGTTGGTCTTTCATGTTCAAAACCTTCCTGACTGAGGGCTGAGATGGTGGTTATGTGAGGAGCAGCCTGATTAAGGACGATAGTTATAACTGAAGAGTTTCCCCCAACCGGGAGGAGACTTTATGCCTCAAAATGCGATTATTTTTAATTTTGCAAATCTCTAACTCCATTTTAGAATTTTTACTTTTTATCCGTCACCTGCCAAATTATATAAATCTCATTCTTTCTGGAGATGTTGAAGATGAAATTTACAACGCAGAGGAACGCTGAGGAAAACGCAAAGGAACGCAAAGTATTTATTACAAAAGCCCCTCCGCGAACCTCTGCGCTTCCCTTTGCGTTTAATTTTTACCCTCTATTGCTTCCGTAATCCACTTATGAAGTGTAGTTGTAACTTCCTCAATGACAATTTCTTGAGAGTTACGGGTTGCTCTTTCTACAACTTCGACTTTGCCATTAGCGATCGCACGTCCGGTTACAATTCTATAAGGTATGCCAATCAAGTCAGCGTCTTTAAATTTCACTCCCGCCCTTTCATCGCGGTCATCGAGTAGAGTTTCGATTCCCGCTTGATTAAGTTCTGTGTAAAGTTTTTGGGCGATTTCAATTTGTTGAGCATCTTTAATGTTAGGAATTGTGACGATCGCGTGATAAGGTGCGATCGCAACTGGCCAAATAATCCCATCTTTATCGTAAGATTGCTCTACGGCAGCTTGTGCTAATCGTGATACACCTACACCAAAACAACCCATAAATAGCGGCTTTTCTTCACCCTGTTCATTGGTATAAGTTGCTCCCATCGCTTGGGAATATTTAGTGCCTAATTGGAAGATGTGACCTGCTTCGATTCCACGGGCGCTTGCAAGAATTTGTTCTGGGTTGTGGATGGCGCGATCGCCTGGTCTGGACTTCCGCACATCTACTACACTGCTTGGTAACTTAAGTTGCTCATTCCAATTAGCACCAACTACGTGATAACCAGCTTCATTGGCACCTGTAACAAAGTTTTTTAAATCAACGACTGTTTGATCCACCAAGCGTAAAAATTTGGGATGGATCTGTTTATTGGCGGCAATATAATCATCTGCAATATCTGGGGCAATGTAGCCTAAAGGTAGAGATTTCGCTGTCCATGCTTGTTGGGCTTCTACATTTGGTACATTCAAACTAATAATAGTTTTAGCACCATATTCAGGAGCTAGTTTAGTCAGTTCATTTTGCAACTTGACTTCATTAACTTCTTGATCGCCTCGAATGCTCACCAGAACCAACACCGTTATACCGTTATCATAAACTGTCTGATAAAGGACATTTTTCACTAATTGAGTGGGAGAACAGTTGAGGAGTTGACAAACCTTTTCAATGGTTTCTGTTCCAGGTGTATCGCGTTTCTCATAAGTTGTAAACCGTGAGCTTTCGGTGTCAATTGGTAAAGAAACAGCCTTTTCTACGTTGGCGGCGTATTTACCATCCTCAGTGTAGAGAACTTCATCTTCACCAGCTTCCGCCAAAATCATAAATTCTGTGGAACCAGAACCGCCAATTGCACCAGAATCAGCTTCCACTGCTCGAAAAGCTAAACCAGAACGCCGCAGAATATTGCTGTAGGCTTTATACATATCCTGGTAAGTTTCTATGAGGCTGGCTTCATCGGCATGGAAAGAGTAGCCGTCCTTCATGATAAACTCTCGTCCACGCATCAAACCAAAGCGGGGACGAATTTCATCGCGAAATTTGGTTTGAATTTGGTAGAGATGTAGTGGTAGCTGACGATAAGAGCGAATCATATCACGAGCGATCGCAGTAATAACTTCCTCATGAGTTGGCCCTAATCCTAATTGTTGCTCACGGCGGTCAATCAGGGAAAACATGATCCCCTCAGCTTTCGTATAAGTGTCCCAACGTCCCGATTCCTTCCATAAATCAGCAGGTTGTAATTGCGGCAAAAGACATTCTTGTGCGCCTGTAGCATTCATTTCTTCCCGGACAATTTGGGAAACTTTTTGCAGTACCCGCCACATCAACGGGAGATAAGCATAAATACCGCTACCGATGCGACGAATGTAGCCTGCACGGAGTAATAATTTATGGCTGGGAATCTCAGCATCAGCCGGATCATCCCGCAGTGTAACGAATAACATTTGTGACAGTCGCATCGTTTATTCCCTTTCCAGAATCTCTAATTTGTTTATAAACCACCGGACGATTAGAAATCGCGGACACACAAACTCTCGTTCGCCTGGCCGGACTAAGAAGTTATCCTAGTTTTGGAACCTGCATTGTGAGCGCGATCAGCATCTTACAGCCGTTAAGATATGGCATAATATAATCCTTGCAACTATTTAATCTAGGTCTAGGTTATGAGTCATTTGACATTAAAACTAGACACTGTTCACCTAAGTGACGAACAATTTTATCACTTATGTCAAAACAACCGCGAATTTAAATTTGAACGCACTGCCAAGGGAGAATTAATCATCATGTCCCCCGTTGGAGGAGAAAGCGGCAATCGAGAAGCAGATTTAATTATTGATTTGGGAATTTGGAATCGGCAAACTGCCCTCGGTTTTACCTTCAGTTCTTCTACTATATTTAAGTTACCCAATGGTGCTGACCGTTCGCCAGATGCAGCTTGGATTCAACGAGAACGATGGCAAGCACTTACACTTGAACAAAGACGCAAATTTCCCCCCATTGCACCCGATTTTGTCATTGAATTAAGGTCAGCAACAGATGATTTGGAAATGTTGCGTTCCAAAATGCAAGAGTATATGGATGCAGGCGTGCAATTAGCATGGCTGATTAATCCCCAACAGCAGCAAGTGGAAATTTATCGCCAAAAACAAGATGTGGAAGTGCGAAATCTGCCCACACAATTATCGGGTGAAAATATATTGTTAGGATTTAGCTTGAGTCTATCTTGTTATTAATATTTGCGGCGTTGTTGAATGAAAGTATGAATTTATCTCACGCACTGGCTCCTCTGCAAGTGGCTTCCCGCAGGGGTAGGAATAAGGGTTTCAGAGAGTTATTGCGTAAGTCCTAACTAAGTTGATAAGCACAACTTGATGGCGCATACTTTGTTTTGCCTGGAAATCACGGGAGATACCGCTCCCGTCATGAGAGATACCGCTCCCATAAGTTCGGGAACCGCTCCCGTCATGACAGATACTGCTCCCATAAGTTCGGGAACCGCTCCCGTCATGACAGATACCGCTCCCATAAGTTCGGGAACCGCTCCCGTCATGACAGATACCGCTCCCATAAGTTCGGGAGCTGCTCCCGTCATGACAGATACCGCTACAGTTGCAATATTAATAACTACAGCTTAAGTAAGTAGGCAGTGATTGCGAAGGTCGTGTTCGCGGAGCGTCTCCAAGAGTTGCAATCTCGAAGTCTTGCGATTGCTTATCTTCTCTAATAAAGGCTGTGCAAACGAGACGCTGCACGTAGTTTGCTTATTTGCAGGAGTACGCGACCCTCGCAATGACAAATGTATATTTAATGTTGACTAACTACTTACAGCCGTTAAGATATCTTAAAAGAAATAACACCGGGCGATTAGAAATCGCGGCACCTTTAGGAGAAACTACTTTGGCAGATGTAATTTATCAAGCACAAGCACCCTTAGAATTTATTCCTCCGGCCTTTAACCCGTTATTTCTACGAGTTGTCCATCTGTTGCTACCCAGTTGGATAAACTGGCAAACAGCTATTACCCAAATTGAAGCAGACAACGTAGAGAATTTGGTGGATCTTTATCAACAGTTTCAAGATGGTAAAGTCCGCTTTATGTTGGCATTTCGTCATCCTAAAACAGATGATCCATTTTGTTTGACCTACTTGCTGTCTCAACTCGTGCCGAAGGTAGCGCGATCGCAAGGTACAATACTACAACTTCCGATTCACGCTCATTTCATCTACGATCGCGGCATTCCTCTATGGGCCGGTTCCTATGTAGGTTGGATTGCTTCTCGTTTAGGTGGTACTCCGATTCAGCGCGGTAAAGCTGACTGGACGGGGTTACGTTCGGCGCGTGACTTGTTTGCCAATGGGAAATTCCCGATGGCGGCTGCGCCAGAAGGTGCTACCAATGGTTTATCAGAAAATATTAGCCCCCTAGAACCTGGTATCGCCCAATTAGGCTTTTGGTGTGCTGAAGATTTGCAAAAAGCTGGACGTGATCAACAGGTTCTAATTGTACCAGTTGGGATTAAATATAGTTACGTTGATGCTCCTTGGGATGCGATCGCCAATCTTTTAAGTGAATTGGAAGCGGCTAGTGGTTTACCTGTGAATCCACCAGAACTTGCTTCCGTAGAGTTGCTTTATCCTCGGTTGTTGGCTTTGGCAGAACATTTACTTTCGTTGATGGAAGAATTTTACACCCGGTTTTATCATCAAAAGCTGGCAGATCCCAAGATTGTCGCTGGGCAAATTCCAGATAGAAATGAAGCGTCAGCAGTTCGTTTGCAAGCTTTGTTAAATGCGGCACTGTTAATATCAGAACAGTATTTTGATTTGCAGTCAAAAGGTAATTTAACTGACCGATGTCGGCGGGTAGAACAAGCCGGCTGGAATTATATATTTAGAGAAGAATTTAAGGATGTAAAAGGAGTATCTGCTGTAGAAAGAGCTTTAGGCGATCGCGTTGCCGAAGAAGCGAATGCGCGGATGTGGCACATGCGTTTAGTAGAAAGTTTTGTGGCTGTTTCTGGGAATTATATTCGTGAAAATCCAACAGCAGAGAGGTTTGCTGAGACAACTTTAATTTTAGGGAAAATGATCTCTAAAATCAAAGGTAATAAAGCTGTACAGCGTCCGCAATTGGGTAAGCAAAAAGTCAAAATTACTGTGGGTAAACCCATATCTATTTCTGAGCGTTACTCGGCGTATCAAGGAAATCGTTTGGCTGCTAGACAAGCTGTTGCTGATGTGACAAATGATTTGCAACACGCATTGGAAGAATTGATTTAAAAATGAAGATTAAACGTAAAGACACAATTAATATTCATTGCGTCTTTACTTAGTTTATGCAACTTAAATATTTTCTTTAAAAGAAACTACTCAGGTAATTCGCCAAAGCGATCGCGGTAACGCTGTAACAACTGTTCTACTAATTTGCGTTGCTGTTGTTCCTGTTCTGCACGAATACTTTCTTGTTCTGCACGAATACTTTCTTGTTCTGCGCGAATACTTGCTTCTTCAGCACGAATACTTGCTTCTTCTGCAAGTTCTTCTGGAGTGGGAAATCTATTACCTTGTTCATCAAACCAGTATAGCCACTCGCGCTGCCATCCTTCATGGATACCTTGACTTCTACCAATTCCCAAACCTATTTCAGGCATCCAGGCGGGTTCACCAAGGTGACGCACATATTCACCTTTTTCTAGTCGATAAACTTCAAAAGGTTGATGCTTGTCGCGCTGATAATAATCAGGGTTATAAGTTACATAATACAACACGCCCAACTTGGCATAATCGGTCTTTTTCTTGTCGTATTCTCCCCCATAAGTTTGTGAAACAACTTCCAACACCAATGTAGGAGAAACGTTATTTTCTTCTAACAAAACATAGCTTAACCGTCCCTTGGGATCATTCTTACGGCGTGGTACTCCTATGCTTAAGAAGCCATCAGGAATTATAGGAGTTCGCCGAATTTGACCTGTACGATCATAAATGCCCATATTAACACCAAAAAACCAGTCCCATCGGTCTTGCCAAATTAAGGCTAAGATTGCTTTTAATAAGTTGGGAATCAGGTTTTGTAGTTCATTATCCACAGGCGTATCATCGGAACAAGGTAACTCTTCTGAGGAAGGAAGATACTCAGGTGTGTTGTAGTCTAGCATGACGATTTATAGTGAAAATCTATGAATAAACGTCCGCTGACTTCACCTTAAGAGAATATCAGTATCAGCGGTAAATAGCAATAATACCCTATTCATTATATAAGACCTTATAGCGCGTGTACACGCTATAATAAAATTGAGCGATGGTCTTTTAAAAATAATTTATAGATCAATAGACCTTGGTGCGTCATGCTGTAAACACATTTTAAGGCGGTTATCTTCAGCAACAAATCCCAGTTTTATAAGACAGTGAAATTCAGTCTTGAAATAGTTAATTAAATAGTGAAAGTCATGCAACAGATTACTATCGACACAGCATCACAACACTTACACGAATTAATCGAAGCAGCAATCAATGGCGAAGAAATTATCATCACCAAAGATGAGCAGCCAGTGGTTAAGCTAACTCCGGTGATTCCAGAGAAAAAACGCTCTCTTTTATTTGGTAGTGCCAAAGGTTTGATTACAATAACAGATGACTTTGATAAGCCATTAGGAGAGTTTCAGGATTATATGTAATGGAGATAATATAATCACTCAATCGGAAATTAATTAAAAGTTTTGCAGTTGCAGAGGTTAATTATGGAAACTACAACTAAAAGACAAGAGTTGTTAAAAGCAATCAATCAAAGACTAGAACAAGCTTATGAAGACACTTTAGAAGATGTTCTAGAACTGTTAGACATTAGGAAAGTAGAGGATAAAGAGGATATTAAAGCCTTTGAAGAAGCTGAAAATGAACCTACTATTACTTGGGAACAGTACAAACAAGAATTAGAATCGTGACTTATCAAATAGAAATTTCTAATAGGGCTGTAAAACAATTAAAAAAATTATCTGCTGATATTCGAGATAGAGTTAACGAGAAAATTTTAGAACTGGCTGACAATCCCCGTCCTAGCGGCGTTGTCAAGCTAGAAAATACCGACAATAAATATCGTATTCGTATTGGCAATTATCGGATTTTATACGAGATTCAAGATGATGTGCTGATAGTTAAAGTTGTTAGGGTAGGACATCGAAGAGATGTTTATCGAGATGAGTAGATTGTCAAGTTAATACTAATTTTTTAATCTGCTTTTGCAGCGATTTTAAAATAACATCCCAGAAAATATCTTAGATAAATCGAGTGACAATTCAGGGAAACATGGCAGATGAACTGATTCATTTGGCAGATAAATCAGTTTGCGGCGATAACCAAATTTACCTTGCAAAGCTTGATAAGGTTCGCTATAGCATTCTAGATAATAATCTACTAAATTATATATCCAATAATCAGAAATACCTGCTTCTGCATAAATAGGTAGCTTTTCTTCTTGGTCATATTTTAAGGATGAATCAGCAATCTCAATTAAGAGTAAAATATCAGATGGATTGGGATGATTCCCTAGATAGTCATCATCTCTATTTTTTGCAATTACTCTATCTGGTTCAGGCTCACTGTTGTTAGATAAAGTAATTGGTTGTTGTCCTCGCAGGATTGCGCGATCGCCTACTAACTTATATAATTCTCTCTCTAGGCGTGTTTCACAAACAGAGTGCGGTGTACCTTTAGCAGCCATCTGGACTATTTCACCCTTAATTAGCTCTACTCGCTCATCCTCCTCGAAAAAGCCGAGTTCAGCTAGCCGATGATATTCAGCTATAGTAAAGCGTTTAGCAGTGGTAAGGCTCATAACAATTACGAGAATGCAGAGTTATTTGCATCTTAACCTTAGAACTGAATCTGGCGTTGCTGAAATTAAGTATGATTTACTACCCATCCAATTTATAACCCTGTTTGTAGACGCAAAGCGGCTTAATACAAGTAATAATTATACTTAGAATCAGCAATGTCCTGAATCCTTACACCAATTTTTTTTGAGCTTGGATATCACGGGCAAACCAAAATATAATTGCTCCTAAGGCTGGTAAAAGCGTTACACCGACAGTTGTACTTGGAATACACAATAGGATGCTAGTAATCACGAATCTTTTTGAATGTATGTTTAAAGCTGCAACTCCCAGCAGTACAGAGGAATACCAAGAGCAATACCAAGGAGCAGCAAATAGAAATAATATTAAGGTAATCCATCCTATGTTTATACTAAGATTAGTTTCAGAATATTTTTTTTTCCAATATGGTTTTATCAGAATAATCAAATAAGAAAGTACAAATATAGAAAACATTAGAGATTTAAATATTGAGAAGAGATTCTGTTGGAAACTTAGAGAAAAGTTGAGAATTTTAAAACTTATTAATTTCTTAACTAAAGCATGTAATGAAGCACTTACTTTTCCTTCAACCCCAGGATTTAAAAGGCTTTTCCAAGCATCTACTGTAGGCAAAGCTATAAGATAAGCTGCAAAAATTATAGCTACAGAGATACAAATAGCACTGAATAAAATTTTCCAACGTTTTTGCTTAATTAAGTAAACAAAAACTAAAGGCAGCCAAATAATTGGTAATGTTTTAATTAGAAAACCAATCCAAGCTGTAACGATCGCAGCTATATAATTACGATTTTTGAGGCATATTACTAAAATAATTAAAGCTGTAGAAATAAAGACATCAATATGTGCATTTATAACCTGCTCATATAGCAGAAATGGGTTAACTAAATATGCAATTGTTACATTAACTTTATGAGGAGAGTTTTTTAAATGCCGCCATATTAAGTAAGCATTTAATATATGGAATAAAAGACATATTAATTTAAATACATAAATTCCTAAGCTAGGAGTAATTGCAACGAAAATAGCGGAAAACGTAAAAAATAGTTGAGATACAGGCCCATAAGTTGAAGTCTGTTTCCAGACAAGAAATGCAGACAACTTTGAAGTAAATGTGCCTGCACCATTAATAAAAGGGTTAATTCCATTTAAATTCATCAAACCATAATGCACATATAAATTAACATCGGTACTTATTGGATAACTTATCAAGGCAATTAACAAAAAAAATGAACTATTTTTTAGTATTTTTATAAAAGTTATATCTGTTTGTTGATTTTTATTTATTATTAACCACAGAATATATATAATATTTAAACACAAGTATTCTATAACTGTTCTTAGTTTGTCAAAATTGTTAGAAAAATCACGTAAATATTTACCTGTGGAATTAGCTAAAGAATCAAGATTAAAAGAATAAGCTCTAATTGCTAATTCTCCACATAATACTAATGACAAAACTATGGCAAGACCTAACAATATTTGGTTTATTTGGTTTTTTCTCATATAAGGAAAATTATTCATATTTACCCTAAGATAGGTTGGCAGAAAAATATTGTGTTTTGCGTCTACGCTCTATTACTGATGCTGAATACTCCTTGTTAACGAGGGACGAAAGACCTATTTTCTCACATTTGGTTTTTTTTTGCAAACCTACTTAGAAC
Source organism: Nostoc sp. WHI (assembly GCF_015714725.1). Classification (GTDB taxonomy): domain Bacteria; phylum Cyanobacteriota; class Cyanobacteriia; order Cyanobacteriales; family Nostocaceae; genus Nostoc. Next base: position 11,822 of record NZ_WBKM01000121.1, on the reverse strand, counting down.
TAGCCTATGCCGTCATTGGCAGACAATAGCAACAACAAATAGGGGTAAAAATTTTACCCCTACAAAGTCGTGTATTATTTTAAGAATAGCTAGAAAAGGTTAGTACTATTAACTTAAGTGACTTTCTAGCAAAGATGCGATCGCATCGGTAGAAATATTCTTGTATTTCTTGTTACCAATTTCTAAAACCCAGTTGGGGGCGCTGCTACAGCATTTTTGGCAGCTAGTATATTCAATGATAACTTTGTCTAACAAATTGCGATCGCTCAAAGTTTTTTCTAATTCTGATAATAACTCTTTACCACCACGCTTGAGGCAACCAGACTTTTGACATACCATAATCCTCGCTTTGGGTTGAGGTGGTAAATCTTGATTTGGACACCCATCCATTGGTGTCACCCGATAGGCTTTGATTTTAATTTTACTTGTGTGCGAGTCTAACTTACTATGAGCAAAAACCCGAATTTGCTGACCAGGAACTAAGGATAAACTTAGAGAACGGCGCAACTCTTTAGGCAGTTTAATTTCTACATTTCCAGATGGAACTGCCAATTGCAAGTATTTATATTTTCCTGGTTCACCACCAACAAAACCTAATAACTGTCCCTCAAGATTCAATTCTGATAACGTCAAATACTTGTCACCCATGATTGATAAAAATTTGGGAGTGGGGAGTGGGGAGTAGGGAATTAAAAGTTAGGAGTGGGGAATAGAGAATTAAAAATTAGGAATTAAGAGTTAAGAATCATAACTCATAACTCATAACTCCCTACTCCCTACTCCCCACTCCCCATTTTTTAAGCGAGGCGTTTAGCTTCTACAGTTTTGGGTAAATTGGCTGCATCTGGCAATTCACTAAATTCCAATTCCCAACCATTTGCTAGGGTGAGAATCTTGCCATCATTTCCATCGGTTTGTTTGACGACTTCTTCTTCAAGGTCTTTCTTAGCAACGTAAACTACTAAGGTGCCGGCGTCATTCATGCGTAGCATTACTTTCATGAGATTCCTCAACAGATTCTAGTTCTTTTTTCATACAGCCGACGACGAACCCTGTTTCTAAGAAATGCACAGCATAGATATAGGAAGTCTGCAAATATGTGCCTATACTCGCTATGTAGCCGATATCTCCCTTGTTTACTAAAACTTGGCCGACTTCCTTACCGGGAAAAGTACCATCGTTTTTTAGCAGTTTACGAACTCTTACTTTTTCACCAATTTCAAAAGCAGGTGGTAGGTTTAGTTCTAATTCATCGCGTTGCATGAGAATACCTCTGTTCTCTGACCAAATTCAATAGTTCTTCTGTCGTCAAACTGCGTTTTTTCTGTACCGATTGATGGCGCACTGCGTCTAAAACAGACTGGGTTTCTTGGGAGTTCAAGAAAATGCCATGCTGCTCTAGCAAGTTTGAAACCAAATGCCGTCCAGAATGTTTACCTAATACTAAGCGCCGTTCCCAACCCACTTCTTCGGGAGCAAATGGTTCGTAGGTGATGGGGTTTTGCAATACTCCGTGAGCATGGATGCCAGATTCGTGAGCAAAAGTATTTTCGCCAACGATCGCCTTCCAGGGTGGTACACTAGCACCGGATGCGGCAGCAACGAGTTGAGACAGTTCCAGCAAACTGGGAGTGTCAATGCCCAAATCGATGCCGTAAATGCGTTTGATAGCCATGACAACTTCTTCTAATGCTGCATTTCCTGCTCTTTCACCTAATCCGTTGACTGTGGTATTCACGGATGAGGCTCCGGCTTTGATACCTGCAAGTGCGTTGGCAGTTGCCATACCAAAATCATTATGCGTGTGGATTTCTAGGGGAATCATCAAAGCTGAAACCAGCCGTTGGACTTTGGTGTAGGTGGTGAAAGGGTCAAGAACTCCTACGGTGTCGCAGAAGCGAAAGCGGGATGCACCCCATTCTTGGGCATAAAGCGCTACATCTAAGAGGAAGTTTTCATCAGCCCTGGAAGAATCTTCTCCGCCGACTGCTACCCAAAGACCTTGATCGAGAGCGAAGCTGATAGAGTCTTTGAGTTTTTGTAAACTTACTCGCCATTGACCGTGAAATTTAGTGGCAATTTGGATACCAGAGACGGGAATGGCAATATGCACTCGATTCAGACCGCAAGCGATAGAAGCCTTAATATCTGAAATGACAGCGCGGTTCCAGCCCAAGAGTTTTGCTTGTAAACCCAAGTCAGAAATTGCGGCGATCGCTCGTGTTTCTTCCTCACCCATTGCCGGTATACCTACTTCTAATTCCGGTATACCAATGGCATCGAGAAACTTAGCGATCGCTACTTTTTCTTCTAGGTTAAAAGCAACACCTGCTGCTTGTTCGCCATCACGTAATGTCGTGTCATTAATTATGATTTGATTCATTGCAAATATCCCTCTGTTGGAAGTATTCTTAATATCCTTTCTCTCTACAATCCCTAGTAATGGTAAATGCTAAAAATATCACAATTCATAATGTAGGATATATGATCCTTAATTATTGTCCAATTAGTAGCATCACATCTGTATGGCAGGGAACTAAAACCATGTATAATTTACTAATCGTTTTTACCGATGTCAGTTGAAATTTGTTCGAGTAGCAATGAACTAATATAGCTATTAGCAAATCCGGAACAAAGCAAAACACAGAATCCAGCAATTAAGGATGTAATCATCTTAGTGACCTCATATTTTCTAGAGCATTGGTGTGTAATTTAGGCAGGTAATGATATTCAAAGTTAAAGGATACAAATTAGTTAACTTTGTTCTGCTAGCCAATCAAAAATCTTTCCTAGCTGTTCTAAGTCAACTAAACCATACTGCCAGAGAAGCATCGGTAGTGGGCCATTTTCTAATTCCCGGTGTCGCAGAGCTACAGCAATATCAGCATTTGAAAGTTCAAGTTCATTGTGCAAAAAGTTGAGGAGTTTTATATTTCTGTTACGAGTCGGCATAGTTGAACTTTAAATTTATTAATTTGGAAAAGAGTTAAAAATTAGAAATTCCAATTTAATTTGGTAATTCCGCCTTTTTAATTGTCGTTATATGTCAGGGAAATTTCAGATTTAGCAGACTAGATAAAATCTAAAACTCGACTAATCTTTCTCAGTTTGCAACAAAATCTGCTAGCTGACAGTAACTTCAACTTCTAAACTCATTCGAGGTTTGTGCATCTATGAACAAAAGGGGGAGTGGGGAGTAGGGAGTGGGGAGTAGGGTATGAAAAACTTTTCATTTTTACTCAGGATTCATCCCTGTAATGCCAGCAACGCTCTAGCCACTCTAATAATTCGTGACGAGAAGCAAGAAATTGCATAACCGTACTGCGAATTAGAATTGCTTCTAGCAAATTGTTCACTTCCACTCGTAAAGAACCATCGGGGGGACAGGAACTCTTAATTTTTAACTCTTGCAAACGGTGATAGATTCGCCAGCGATCGCTCAAAGGAATCTGCAATACTTGATCGCCTAAAGTATGATTTGTCATTTGTCCGTTGTCCTTTGTCATTTGTACGTTGTCTTTTCTCATTTGTCCGTTGTCATTTGCAAATGACTAATGACCAATGACTAATGACTCTTGACTTCTAAAGTTTGCAGTTGTTTTTCGAGTTGCTCGATCCGCGAGAGCAAAGAACGAATCACGGTTGCTTCCACATCGGGTAGCTTTCCATGTTCTAAGGGAGAAAGGCTGGCGCTTTTATTCCGAGAAATAATTCGGCCGGGAACTCCCACCACAGTGCGATCGCTGGGAACATCCCGCAAGACAACCGAACCTGCACCAATACGGACGCGATCGCCAATTTGCAGATTACCTAAAACTTTCGCACCCGCCCCAATCACAGCATTTTTACCCACTGTGGGATGACGCTTACCAGTTTCTTTACCAGTTCCGCCAAGGGTGACGCCCTGATAAATCAGTGTATAGTCGCCGACGATCGCAGTTTCGCCAATCACAACACCCATTCCGTGGTCAATAAACACGCCTTGACCAATCTCTGCACCTGGGTGAATTTCAATTCCGGTCAAAAATCGCCCCAAATGAGAAATTAAGCGGGGGATAAAACTCACTCCTCGACAATGTAACCAGTGAGCCAGACGATGCAAACATAGCGCGTGCAATCCTGGATAGCAAAACACCACCTCTAGCCAATTCCGGGCTGCGGGATCGCGCTCAAAAATAATGCGAAAATCACTCAATAATGGCTCAAAAAAAACGCCAGAGAGTAAATTTTTCAGCATAGATGTATGGGCAGAATTCTGCGTTTTGGTAGTCTGGCGTAGCCCGTCGTAGACATCGCTAATATTGTCTAAAGACTGTTGCATCGGTAATGTCTATCTGGTAGAAAGAGTTATCTGCTATTTTTATGCTTATATCAGGCGACTTCCAACTAGATAGGAAAACTAATGTTGATTGGATTTATTGGATTGATTAATGTTGTACTCAAACGCCGAAACCCCTACTCAAGATAAACTTAAAATTTGTCTTGGGGTAGGGGCGCTAGTCTTTAACAATAGGGGTGTTAGTATTTTTTGGGCAGGGTTAAAGAATTTCTGTACTCGCTACAAGAAACTTTACCTGTAAGCCTTGGCAAACATTTCATCAAGATATTTTGCAATATATTAAGCTGTACTCAGATGCACTCAAACATGAGTTAAATGAAACTACAAATCGTTTTTTGTATACGCTACTACTATTAGTATCTTATTATTTGGTTGGACGAATAACAGATTTCTTTATTTTCTTTTAGGATTTGCTGTCTGTATGTATGCATACGTTTCAAAATATAGTTATCGCTCATAGTGAATATCTTATTGTTGAAGGAAAGCAGTTCAATGAGTGCAAATAGACCTGCTTGCCGAATTCATAATTACTAAACTTTTCTCTCTTGATAATGACCCATCACTAATCAATACGGTTCGGATAAGATCCCCCCGCCTGTGGCGACCCCCTTAAAAAGGGGGTAAAGGAGGAAAAAAGCCCCCCTTTTTAAGGGGGGTTGGGGGGATCTCCGAGAGCCAAACATATTAACCGAACCGTATTGCATCACTAATATCAATTTGAAAAATGATTGCTACAGATGGACAGAGAAACCCAGATACAGTAAGCGGTTTCCAATCCAAAATCTAAAATCTAAAATTCAAAATGGTATAACTTTGAATACTTTTATTATTTTTTCAATTGTTCTAAATAAGCAGCAACCTCTATCATAATGCTGTTACATCTTTGTTAAGAATAGTTACAGCTTATTAACACAAGGAAATATTTCGTATGGTAGTTGCACTTAATAATAATGCACCACATCAGGTTGTAATCGTTGGTGGTGGTTTTGGTGGACTGTATGCAACAAAGGCTCTGAATGCAGCGAATGTAAATGTTACTCTCATTGATAAACGTAACTTTCACCTATTTCAGCCGCTTTTATATCAAGTTGCTACAGGTGCGTTAGCACCTTCTGATATTTCTGCACCATTGCGATCTGTATTTAGCAAAAGCAAGAATACAAAGGTGTTGTTGGGAGAAGTAAATGATATTGATCCAAAAGCGCAACAAGTTACTTTGGGTGATGAAGTAGTACCTTATGATACATTAATTATCGCCACAGGTGCTAACCATTCCTATTTTGGTAAGGATGACTGGAAAGAAGTTGCTCCTGGCTTGAAAACTGTGGAAGATGCGATAGAAATGCGTCGCCGGATATTTGGCGCATTTGAAGCAGCAGAAAAAGAAACTGATCCAGAAATTCGCCGTGCTTGGTTGAGTTTTGTGATTGTGGGGGGTGGCCCGACGGGTGTAGAATTAGCAGGTGCGATCGCTGAGTTGGCATACAAAACTCTCAAAGAAGATTTCCGCAGCATCGACACTTCAGAAACGAAAATTTTACTATTACAAGGGGGCCCTCGCATCCTCCCACACATGGCGCCAGAGTTATCGGCATCAGCAGCAGTATCTTTGCAAAAGTTGGGTGTGGAACTCCACACTCACACTAGGGTGACAAATATTGAAGGTGATATCGTTACTTTCAAGCAAGACAATGAATTTACAGAAATTGCCTCAAAAACTATATTGTGGGCAGCAGGTGTCCAAGGTTCCCCAATGGGGAAAGTCTTAGCAGAAAGTACAGGTGTAGAGTGCGATTACTCTGGGCGTGTAATTGTAGAACCTGACTTGTCTATCGAGGGTTATGCCAACATTTTCGTAATTGGAGATTTAGCTAACTTCTCCCACCAAGATAGTAAAGTCTTACCTGGTGTTGCACCTGTCGCTAAACAACAAGGAGAGTATGTAGGTAAACTAATTAAACAACGGCTTAAAGGTCAGACTTTGCCACAATTTAATTACAACGATGTGGGTAGTTTGGCGATGATTGGGCAAAATTTAGCTGTTGTAGATTTAGGCTTAATCAAACTCACAGGCTTCATTGCTTGGGCATTTTGGCTACTAGTTCACATCTACTTCTTAATCGAGTTTGACACTAAATTACTAGTAGTATTTCAGTGGGCGTGGAATTATATTACTCGTAATCGTCGCTCTAGATTGATTACAGGTCGAGAAGCTTTTGTAGAACCAAAAACTGTTAACAATACGGTGCAACAGGCTTCTGTGACACCTCTGTAACTTCAAATCACAAGGGGCTATTGAGTGATGAGTGCAGTGTGGTGGCAAATCTTGGGCGAAGATTAGCTGTTCCAGGAAAAGAATATGGGGATGATATCAAGTTCGGCAAATCACTTACGATATGTCATTGCGAATGCAACGAAGTGGAATGAAGCAATCGCAAAGTTTTGGGATTGCCACGCGACCCTCGCAATGACATAAGTCTTAAGTCGAACATGATATGAAATACCGCCCTAAGCAATTTTGGCAATTTGGCATCTCATAACTTCGAGTTGCAGTTTCAATGGAGATATCAACACAACGGGACAGTAAAGAAGTGTACGGGGGATAAGGTAAAACTTTCCGCTTCTGGTGTCCCAGCTATGCCAGTTGTCAAATGAGTGCTGTAGAATAGCTCTACATAATTGATACAGCGCTCAACAGAGTTCAGTTCCTGCTCTGCAACTGGCTAGAAATCAACAAAACCAAATATAGCCCAGATGGCTAAACCCTTGTCAGTGGTAGTCTTGACAGTTTCTACCAGAAGTAGGTCGTGCTTAAGCGATAATAAATACATTTGCTTATAGATGCACAGTTATGATCTGCGGGCATTCTGACTCGGTTTATTCCGTCGCCATTAGCCCAGATGGCAAAACCCTTGTTGGTAGTAGTTGGGACAACACCATCAAAATTTGGCGGCTACCTTAGTGTTAGCGGTAGCGGGGCGTTTAGCCCGTGCTGAGTTAGCTGTTTTGAGTATTTAGCTGAAAACACAAAAAATAAGTAAAATTTACCAACAACACAGCCTGATTAATCCTGATTATGCTCTGTCTCGACTCTTTGAGCGATGGAGAAGTACTAGCAAGCGATCGCAGATTAATCAAGATTATCTGGATCTATGCCAAGCGATATCTAAAGTTACGTTAAGTTATAATCAGCAGTCCAACATTTAAAACAAATGAACTGGAAACTTGACGAAGCACAACAAAAACTGCCAGAGGTGATTGATGCTATTGCATCAGAACCTCAATTAATCTTCAAGCAGGACAAATTAGTTGCGGCGATCGTAGAACCTAAACTTTTTCAAGCCTTCCTTGCTTGGCATCAGCAACAAAAAGTCTCTTCCTTCGCAGATGCTTTTGTAGAACTACGTCAAATCTGTGCTGAAGAAAATTATATTTTAGAGACACCTGCACGATGTAGCGATCGCCCTATTCCATTTGCTGAAGAATAGTATGAGCTTTCTCTGCGATACTAACATTATCAGTGAATTATAGCAGTCCTAAATCATTTGTGAAAATTCTATATCTCTTTCTTCTTTCTTCCCTTTGTGTCCTTGGCGTTCTTGGCGGTTCGTTTCCTTATTTATATTTTTCACGACTCATTTAGGATTGCTATAGTAACTCTCCCAGGTATGAGAAGATGATACCAATTAGTGTGGCTATCTTTACCAGGACGGTAGGTAAAGCCTGCTTGCAGCAATAAGCTTTTGAGTTCTCTGATTTTCTTGGGCATATACTCAGCTTACATTTACCCTTCCCACTGCTGTAACTTCCCCTGAGTAAATTCCCGGACTTTCTAAGTCAAATTATTTTCTGTGCGTAGGCGCAGCCCGTCGTAGACATCGCGCAACCGTGGTTAGGAAAAATAGTAGTAGATAAACTTCCCTAGCGGAGTATTGTCAAAAACTAGTATCTTTGGTTAACTTTATTTTGACTCTCGAAAAAATCGACCAGCCGAGAGTTATATGTAACATACATCACTACAACACTAAAAGGAAGTTCAAAATGGTTATGTTTGCTGTAAATCCAAAACAGATGCTCGGACGCATATTATCCGCATCGCTAGTTAGCTTAACAGCCTCATTTACTAGTCTGATATCTTTACAGGTTCTTCCCACCGCAGCATTCGGTCAAGCACCGCCGGCATCTGTTGAAACTAAGGTGAAAGTGCCTACTACAATGGACACTGCGCCCTTCAATATTAGCCGTTACTTGAAAGTGCCGCCCAACTTCTCCATCTCTGTTTATGCTCGAATTCCCAAAGCTCGCTTTCTAGCAGTAGCTCCCAATGGCGATCTTTTAGTGTCGCAGCCCACTACAGGTAAAGTGTTAATTGTCCGGTCAAATGGCAGCAAAGACCCAATTATTTCTGACTTCGTAACAGGTCTGCGCAAACCACACGACATTGTATTTCACACCATTGGCAGCACCACATACGTTTATATCTCCGAGACTCATCAAATTAACCGCTTCATCTACAAATCTGGAGATTTAACCGCGAAAAATCGCCAAGTTGTCATAGCTGGCTTACCAGACAGCAGCACCTCAGAACTGAAAGGCGCTTATGGTCACGAACTGAAAAATATTGCACTTGATAACAACCACAAACTATATGTGTCCATCGCCTCTACCTGCAACGCCTGCTTAAAAGATACTGTTAGTAATCCAAAGCGCGGCGCGATTTACCAATACAACGCTGATGGCAGCAATCCGCGGCTTTTTGCCCAAGGCTTACGCAATGCAGAAGGACTGGCATTCTTGCCTGACACAAATGACTTCTGGGTAGCCGTCAATAATCGAGACAACATCGCCTACCCCTTCAACGATAGTACTGGCAACTACGGTAAGATTATCCCGTCCTACGTAGACGACCACCCCCCAGAGGAGTTTACGCAAGTTAGAGATGGTGGCAACTACGGTTGGCCATTCTGTAACCCCAATCCTGATACGCCAAATGGCCTGAACAATATGCCATTTGACCGCGATTATCAGTTCAATGCTAATGGAAATGTTAATTGCAATGCGATGGACAGGATTGACAAGGGTATCCAAGCGCATTCGGCGCCGTTGGGATTAACCTTCTTACAAAATACGAACTTTCCCAGCTTGTATTCAAATGGGGTAGTAGTGGGGCTGCACGGTTCATGGAATCGACGGAAAAAAACGGGCTACAAAGTAGCTTACTTCCCTTGGAAAAGTGCGACAAAGCTCCCAGGAAACCAGATAGATTTAGTTAGTGGGTGGGTAGTTACAGCAACGCAAGAAGTCTGGGGGCGACCCGTGGATATGGCAGTGGATAAGCAGGGGAATATGTTAATCTCCGATGACTACAGTGGTACTATCTACAAGCTCTCTTACACACCGCCACTTGCACAAGTTCAAGTCTACAAAGACTCTAACTTTGCTGGAGTTTCCCAGTCTTTTCCTACGAGTCCAGGAGTATATAAAGCCAACCAAGGTAATTTAAGTGTCGTTGGTAATGACGCTATTAGTTCATTACGCGTGCCACCAGATACAGTAATACGTGTATGCACAAATGAAACTGGTGGTGTATGCCGTGAGTATAGTGCTGGTAATTATGGATCTATCGGAGACTTAGATAACACAATATCGTTTATAGAGGTCAAATAGCACCAAATTTTCTTTGCAAATTTGGGATGCTCCTCTGCTCCAGCTAAACCAACCACTCAGTTTATAAGCCTCGCAATGACATATCGTAAGTGATTCAGCGGACATGACATAACACAGTATTTTCTGGCGTTGCTGATTAATGGGATGAATTTTGTTTCGCGCAAAGACGCAAAGAATCTATCTTTAGTTTTGAACAAAAATCTCAATTCATCCCGCAAATATGCAACGCCTATTTTCTTTATGCAACTTTCAAAGACTTTCCTAGCGTTTTAGGCTCTGGTAAAGGTTCACCGTCAGCCAAAGATGATTCAATCAGCATTTCTAAGACTTCTTGAGCATTTTTCAGAGCATCTTCGTAAGTCTCTCCGTGAGTGCAAGGCTGCATTATATGTGTAAACTCAGGAAGGAAAACCACATAACATTGGTCTTCTTCTGACCATTGAATCACGATTGTATATTTCATTCTTCTGTCTCCTCGTCTTCTTTCATTTTATTTAATTCTTCAAGTGCTTCATTAACTTGCTTTTCTAAATAAGGTTTGGCATCACTACCATCTTTACCAGCAATAATGATAGCTTTAGGCAATTGCGGATGCATCCATTTACTATGGCTACCCTTTGCAGGTTTATAAGTAAACCCTGCTTGCAACAACAAGCGTTTAAGCTCTCTAATTTTCTTGGGCATAACCTCAGCTTACATTTTTATTCTTAACTTTGAGAATCTTGCTTGCTTTGATTTGCTTGCTCAATGCGTTGCTTAATTGCTTCTTCTGCAATGCGAATATTTTCTTCTATTGGCGTACCGTCTTCAGTCACCATTGGCCCGTACCAAGTTGCTTCTGAGTCAGGAGGATTACGGCGACTAAATAAAACACGAATAGCCTCATCATCATCTCGGTGTGCAAGTATATAAGCCGTTAGTTCTTTGTTGGTCAGTGTTTCAAAGTTCGGTTTCATTTAAAAACCTCCAGTTTCCATTATGGGGTATGATAATTTGAAGATTTTCACCTGCCAAAATATATATGTCTCTAGTTTGGATATTAAAACGAAACAGGTGAATATCTTTGTAGGTATTAGATAACATTTGGCAGACTCGCACACAGGCTTGTGCTTGTTCATTGGTTGGGTTTATTGTCTGTTCCTCAATTGTGACATAGATAATAGTAAGCTTTTTTTGCTTTGAGTTCTCTGATTTTCCTGGGTATATACTCAGCTTACATTTACCCTTCCAACTGCTTTAACTTCTTCTGTGCAAATTCCCGCACTTGCTCATCTGGGTCATTCTTGGCTCTGTCGCGCAACAGTGGTAAAGTCTGGTCATGCTGAGGAAATTGCTTGATAATTATCTCTAGTGCAATGCGCCGAGGATTAGTTTCATCCTCTTCTTTGCGCTCAAAGGAATCATTAACAGCGCAGTTGTGGTATGTGTCAAACAACTCAGGCTGATATTTAAAGTATTTAGCTAATTCTTGGACTGCTGCACCTCGCACATCGTTGTCATCATCCTGGGTAGCGCGTTCTATGAGGATGGATTTGGTTTCGGGGTCATCTTTGAAGTGATTCGCTAATTCTTGGACTGCTGCACCTCGCACAGAGTAGTTATCATCCTTGGTAGCGCGTTCTTTGAGGAAGGATTTGGTTTCGGGGTCATCTTTGAAGTGATTCGCTAATTCTTGGACTGCTGCACCTCGCACATAGTTGTCATCATCCTTGGTAGCGCGTTCTTTGAGGAAGGATTTGGTTTCGGGGTCATCTTTGAAGTGATTCGCTAATTCTTGGACTGCTGCACCTCGCACATAGTTGTCATCATCCTTGGT